>NZ_BCNW01000001.1:2404967-2705588 GCF_001571385.1 Methanofollis ethanolicus
GAAGATCGAAACGTCCACTCCGTGATATATGATTTTGATCTTGTCTTCTTTTATTCCCAGTTTTACCATTGCAGACTTTGAATTATAACCATCGCTTGTTATCATATCAGCGTGCTTCAATGCAAAACAAACCATCTGCTTATACAGGATCGAATCAAAAGGATCGATTAAAACATCACTACCCCATGCACTTACAACAAGTGGATGGAAGCCAGAAAATGCGCCACAAAAACCATAATGTGTCACATAATGAGCATGAACAATATCAGGTTTTATCTCCGAGATTAGTTTTCTGATTCTAAATGGGGCCAGCAGAATATCTGGGATCTTTTTCGACACCTTGTGAAGACGAACATTTGGCATTTTTTCATACACTTCCTCCCCAATAGTCGTTCTTTCGGGAACGGTGTAACTTAAAGTAATCAGATCTACTTCATGCTTCTCGGAGAAATACTCCACCCATCTTTTGATATGGGTCGTTCTTGCATCGGCCAGTATACAGATCTTCATATGAACCCAGCAACTAAATTAGTTTCAAAAATCGGCCCACATAATATTCAATCGGGTGAAAGATGTCCTTAAAAAACGGAGCAATAGTATCTCTCCGTAACCATACATCTTTGAAAGTGACTGGACTTAAAACATCCTCGGTTTTGTAGAGTTGAAATCTACCACCCCAGAATATCATCATCGCAGCTCCATAGAGATATCCCACCACCCAATAATATCCGACGTTTTTACTGTTTTCTTTTGCGTGTGTCTGGGATCCTGTAGCCATACAGTATAAGAGATAAGGGAAATCAACCCCGTTATCTAAAGATAACTGCAAAGGTCCCCAGAACCGTGGATTTAATTCTATGCCATAATATTTGTTTTTACATAGTTTAAATTCAACCATAATAACGCCCGTCCAAAAGAGATCCTTCATCATCTGATCAGTTTTTTGGATAACACTAGCGGGAAAATCAAAAGGACAAGCCTTAATTACAGACTTTCCACATGGTTGTTGATGGATATTGATCTGACCAAAGTTTGCAACACGATTGCCCCGATTATAGAGAGCGCAGTAATAAACACTGGGACCATCGATATATTCCTGAAAAAATACGTTCTCATACCCTTTGGCCAGGAATTTGCAGTAATCACGTTCGGATAAAATTAATTCGGGAAATTCGACCGACTTTTTAGAATTTTTGGCGCTTTTCGGTTTTAAAACAAAAGGGATATCAGACATTTTTGGATCTGTTAGAATCTTTGGAACGTCTAATCCATATTCTGAGATTAAGTTCTGAAATGAGTATTTATTAGAGACTTTAACGTACGCGTCATATTCAGGGCATGGAAGAATATAATCATAACCTGCTAACATATCGCGGAATTTTAAGATGCATCGGATATGATCCTCGCCTAATGGGAATATAATAATGCCCGGATACGAAGACAATACCTTCTGCAAACTAGATATAAAGAGTTCAGAATTCTTGGGATCGTCATACCAAAACCCATCTAGGATATATTTTCTATACACCGAGTGTTCGAAGTAATTAAAATGACTTATTCGGCCATTAGCGCGCCTTTTACGTAATAAAAGAACACTCACCCCTCTTGCACAGAGAGATCTGACACACGCTATTGTAGCTCGCTCATTCGCCTCCAAAAATAACAGAACTGCTCTTTCACTCTCCATATAACTATACCCTCTTTATTCAGACTTGCAGATGAAGATTGGCCTTTGCGCAAATGTGTACGAGACATATGGTTTATGGGTAATTTTCGATAAAATGACATCAAAGATATACCGCAGTGGTAATCTGTTTCGCATTATTGGAGGGAAACGATTTTTGGTTATGTTAATGGTTCCATAATTTATTCTTTCGTTTCTCAACGGGATGTCATTAAGTACCCCACAGAACTCTGGATGCCATCCTGAATCTCTCAACAAAGATACAGTATAATTAATAATATCAGATTCTTTGCAGATGTCCCCGTCAAAACCCCACAATTGATACCCCATCTGAAAGATCATATAGTCACTCCGGGATCTCAGTTTATGAAGGAAATGCACTGAGTAATCCCTCCAATCCCTCAAAGATGATATTGATGCATTTTCATAGTCATAACCAGCATGCTGAATCACGTTTAAGTTAAGAATAATATCAACCTGAGGAAGAGAATCAATAGTGTCTAAAGTGATCGAAGTATTGTGTGCCGATATCCTATCTTCGAGATTACTCAATCGGATAATAGTACTCAAGACATCAAACAAATGTGGATCAGGTTCATATGCAAAAACAGAACTATTACAACCATAAGCAAACCTAGAACAGAAGTACCCAATATTTGCCCCTATTTCTAGAATACTCTTGTTTTTACAATCAAGATAGGATGTAATCCAGTCATATCGTTCTTCATCAAGGCGTGTATCCCATCTTTCAGGAAACGCATCTCTTATCTCCTTTGGCAATGTCGGCGGTAACTTTTGGTACAGGCCATGCCGTCCATGATACGATAGGAGTTCCTTTAGGTGATCAATTTCATTATGCATCATCAAAGTTTGCCTCTATCAAATGTTTTTCGCACGGGATATCAAGATAATCATGATTTATATAGTGATCAGAACACGGATATTTGATGTTTTTTGGGCCTGCAAACACCCGTATCATCAAACGAGGGAGAATGGTGTTTACCACATCCCCTGCTAGTTCTATAATTATCGTATGATCATCTTTTTTAGGGATGTAGATACGGATATTCCTTCTCATGCAGTACCAATCACATGCCAGATGTGCAGGAACTACCCAAGCTTTTCCTCTGAGAGTTATCTCAATCAGGGTATAATAAAAAACATCCCATCGATGGGGAGGAGATAAACTTTCATGGTGCCAGAGCAGTGTCACAACACCCCCATACTGTTGAGCATACTGAAATATCTCAGCACACCGTTTCTTTGCCTCGTCTTCGGAGAGGTGCAGACAGGGTACCCGATCCCAACCTGCGTCATGAGGGAGCCAACAGAATGTCCCAAAAAGACCCAGATCCTGAATGTTTAAAGGTACTTCCAGCAAACGCTCGCACCCGCGCGGCCGGTAAGGCTGCATTGTCCCGGCCCTGAAGCCCACGTCGTCGTTGTACCCGAAGGTCGAGTCATAGGAGTACCCGGCCTCGTCGAGTATCTTCCAGGAGTCCCTATCGAAGAGCAGCCAGTGGACGCGCGTTCCCGCCTCATTACCCGTGAGGTCGGTCACGCGCCGCAACTCCTCCCGCGCTGCACCGACGTCCCGCCAGTTGTCGAGACCATGCACCCCGACCTCCCAGCCGCCGTCGATCAGTGTCCTGATCAACTCAGGGTCGAGGTCGTAATACCCCGCCCGGATCGCGGGCGCACCCTCCCCTGCCTTTCCCTTCTCGGGCAGGAAGAACCAGGTCGAGCGCACGCCGAGTTCCTCCTCAAGGCGCATCCACTCCTCGAAGCAGTTCCAGGGGTCCTTCCCGACCCCGCACTTCGCACCGAGGATCCGCACGGCGTCCTTCACCATGCCCTTCCGCAGACACTGGTACACCGCATACCCGACCGAGACCCAGCGCCTCTCCCGCACCGAGGTGATGTCCACGTCATGGGTGAGTGCGACGATGTACGAGTAGCCCCAGGGCACTGGCGGGATCTCCACGAGGAGGGTGTGCTCCTTCAGTATCTGGCGCAGTTCATCGATGAGGACCTCGACCACAGGTTCGTGGCAGTGGGGGAGGCCCTCGTTCAAGATCCGCGCTATCTCGGCAAAATAGTCCTTCTCTGAGAGGTCGACGAGATAGGCACCGGCCAGGTCGACCTCCCCTCTGCGGGCGATGACCACGTCATAGGTGTGCGACGGGTCGTACCACTCCCACGGGATCTTGAAGAGCTGGAAGGTCTCCTCGACGGCATAGGTGTCGTCATACTTCACCCCGATCAGCGCCCGCTGCTCAGCCAACCCTACAGCACCCCCATCTCACTCAACCTCGCCGGCAAATACTCCTTCGTCACGAAGTCGAGCCCCTGGCTTGCAAACGCCTGCTGCTCGGCCTTCAGCCCCATCTCGAGCTGCAACCCGATCTGCTCCCGCCAGTACTCCGTCGCGAAGCGCGGGTCAGTCAACTCCGCCTTCAGCGCCGCCACGTCCTGCTCAGAAAGATGATCGGCCGGCAAATCATAATCGCGAATATCCGAAGGCTGCACCCCGATGAACTGCGCCTGCGGCGTCGCCAGAAGTTCGGACATGTGCGCCGCCTTGATCGAGCCGTACGCCACCGAGGCGTAGATGCGGTACGACCAGGGGTCGCCGTCGGTGAAGACGACGATCGGGAGCTTGAACTCCTCGTTGATCCGCTTGAGGAGCCGCCGGGTGGAACGCGCGGGCTGGCCCTTCAGGTGGACGAGGGCCGCGCCGTACTCGTCGTCGAAACCGTTCTCGATGAGGCGGGCGTACATACCGCCCGTCTCCAGCGCGATGACGAACTTGGCGTCATGGTCCAGGAAGTCGAGGGCGTCGACATTGTTCGGGATCTGGTACCCTGTCTCTCCGACATCGTCCTGGCAGTGGATCTCCCGCGCACCCCGCCGCGTCTTCTCCCGGATCCGGATCGGCCCGAAGATCGAGGCCCCGTCCTCCTCGGGGCGGAGGTGGTAGACCTCGCGCTGGACGTCGGTGAGGATCTCCAGGTCCTCGACAAGCCTGTTGGACTCGTCCTGCGCCCCGAACTTCGCCTGCTTCCAGCCCTCGGAGATGTAGTACATCTCTCTTAAGGTCGAGGACCTGTTCTCGGCCAGCTGCTGCTTCAGGAAACCGATCACGTACGCCATCTTCAGGAGGTGGACCGCCCCCTTCGCGGTGGCGGCCGAGCGCATGCTCTCCTTGTCGCCGTACTTCCAGACCTCGCTCTCCTCGTCGTACGCGATGTTCTGTTTGGTCCGCGTCGGCAGGGCGATCGAGGGGATCCGGCCGTCCGAGAGTTGGTCGTACCAGCGCTCCGCGATACCCTTCAGCTTTTCAAGGCCGAGGGCCTCCATCTCTTCTTTTGAGGTCACAGGTACACCACCACTTTCTTCCCGTCCTCGACGCCGCGCACGTCCAGCATGCCGCCGCCCTTCCCGGTGTAGACGACATGCCAGCCCTCGCCGGGAGCGAGGGCGCAGTTCCAGACACGCGTGTACTCGCCGTCGAGGTCGCTTGCAAATGCAGGCGCAGGCTCTGCGTCCTCCGCGGCGTCCGCCGAGATGTCGTAGACAGCCAGGGCGAGGTCGTCGGCCGTGTGGTTCCGCACCTCGATGAGCACCCGGCCGTCATAGGACCGCTTCCGCGCCACAAGCCTCCTCATGATCCGCCCCTCGATCGCCGAGATGTCGGGCACCGGCCTCTCCGTGATCTCGGCCACCTTCTCGGCGATCGCGGGCATCACCGCGCAGACGGCCCGCGCACGGTCATCCTTCTGCTTGTTCCTCTCCCGGCGGGCGAGGTACGCCTTCAACTCCCGCCCCAGGTCCTGGAGGGCGAGGGTGACCTCCTTCTCGATCTCCGGGATCGAGGCGACCGCGTCCTTGCTCTCCGAGGTGAAGGGGACGTTCGTGGAGGCGACGTGGACGAGGATGAGCACTGGCCCTGTCGGGAGGCCGGACTGGGAGAGCCCGTAGTTCTTCCAGTTCACCCCGGCGACCTGCGCCGTGATCGCGCAGGCCCCCTGCTGGTACAGCAGGGGGACGCGGTTTGCAAAGCGCATCAACTGTGCCGTCCCCTCGGCGTCGAGTTTCCCGCCATAGCCGATCGCCGCCTCCACGACAAAGGGGTGGCCTGAGAAGACGGAGGCCGGACGGGTCCGGGCCTTCACGAAGTCAGGCTGGAACTCCTTCTCCAGACCCTGGACGATGAGGTCCTCCCCGATCGGGGAGAGGCACTGGTTCGTCGGCGGCGCCGGCACATGCACGGACTGCATCGCCGCAAGAAGGGTCTTCAGGGCGTCGGGGGCGATTGCACCCATCTTCGCCCCGACAGGGAGGCCAGCGGCCGCCGCGATCTCCTCCGCGGTCTTCTTCCCCACCCGGCAGAAACTCCCGACGAGAAAATCGTCAAGGGTGGCGTCGGCCTTCGCGGCCGTCATCCTCTTCAGGGTGCCGAGTTCGATCCCGTGCGGGTGGGGCTGGATCGCCTGCGGCGGCACGATCGGTTCTGCCGAGACCCGCTCGAAGGTCGTCGCCTCGCCGTCGATCTCGATGCTGATCCGCGCGTGCGGGTTCACGACCGAGGTGGAGCGGAGGTACTCGATGAGGCGCTTTCGCGCCGCAAGAGTGCTCGTGAACTCCAGTTCGATCCTAGTGCCGTGCGTCCTGTCCCAGGCGACCTCCTCGTGGCCGAGCACCTCGGGCTCGTTCGTCTCGGTCCTGATCATCAGGGAGAAGCGGTGGGCAGGCACCTTCGCGGAGGTGCGGGAGACGACAACGGCAGGCGTGCCCGTGGTCAGTTGCGCATAGAGGACCGCGGCGGAGATGCCGATCCCCTGCTGACCGCGGCTCTGCCGGATCTGGTGGAAGCGGGAGCCGTACAGGAGTTTGCCGAAGACATACGGCACCTGTTCGGGGACGATGCCCGGGCCGTTGTCCTCGACGGCCACCCGATATGCGTCGGAGGAGGCCTTCCTGATGGAGACGAAGATGTCCGGGAGGACACCCGCCTCCTCGCAGGCGTCCAGGGAGTTGTCGACCGCCTCCTTGATGGTGGTGATGATCCCCCGCGTCGGGGAGTCGAAGCCGAGGAGGTGCTTGTTCTTCTCGAAGAACTCGGCGACGCTGATGCTCTTCTGCTGTTTCGCAAGGTCTTCAGCAAGCACCAACGCCCTTCACCTCGACGATCGCCTCGTCAGGCTTCATCTCCCGCTGCTCGCCGGAATGAAGGTCCTTGAGGGTGACCGTCCCTGCCTCTGCCTCCCGTTGCCCGATGATGCAGGCATAGTCCGCGGCCTTCGCGGCATGCGCAAGCTGCGCCCCCATGCCGCGGCCGAGCAGGTTCACCTCGGCCCTGATGCCGGCGGCGCGCAGGGTCCGGGCGACCCCGAAGGCCGCCGCTTCGAGGCCGGGCTGGGAGAGGACGGCGACGACCGGATCTTTCTTCAGGGGGTAGTCGCCGAGGGAGACCATCACCCTGTCGAAACCGATCGCAAACCCGCAACTCGGGGCGTCGTCCCCGCCGAAGAGCTGGGCAAGGCGGTAGTTGCCGCCGCCGAGCACCTGGTTCTCGGCGCCCAGGTTGTGGGCAAAGCCCTCGAAGACCATGCCCGTGTAGTAGTCCAGGCCACGGGCGATCCCGAAGTTCACCGTGTAGTCGATCTCCTCGCCGTCCAGGACCCGGAAGATCCCCTCGACCCGTTCCTTCTCCGGGATATCGCCGCAGATCTCGAAGGCCTCCGCGGGGCCCCGGCAGGAGACGAGGCCGGTGAGGGAGTCCTCCAGGTCGACCTGCCCGCAGGTCTCCAGGCAGCCCTTCAGGCCGTCCATGTCGCGCTTGTCGAGGTACGCCATCACCTGTCTCTGGAGCGAGGGTTCCACGCCGGAGAGGAGGTGCTTCATCGGCGCCAGGAACCCGACCTTCAGGTCGTAGTCCAGGCCGACAGAACGGAGGAGGTCGTCGGCGACCATGATCACCTCGGCGTCGGCCGCCGCGGAGTCCGCGCCGATCAGTTCGACGCCGAACTGCCAGAACTGGCGGTACCGGCCCTTCTGGGGCCTCTCGTACCGGAAACAGTCGGCCACATAGTACCAGCGGATGGGCTTTGCGATCGATCGCCCCTCGTTCACGTACATCCGCGAGACCGAGGCCGTCACCTCGGGCCGCAGGGTCATCTGCCGCCCGCTCTTGTCCTCGAAGACGTACATCTCCTGCTTGATGTTCTCGCCCGAACGCATGGTGAAGAGTTCGAGGTGCTCGAAGGTCGGGGTGCAGACCTCGCCGTAACCCCACCGCCCGACGGCCTCGCGCATCGTCGCTTCCGCGGTGCGCCGCTGCGCCATCTCGTCGGGCAGAAAGTCCCTGGTTCCGCGTGGTTTCTGTAGCATCAGATCGACTCCTGCCGTAAAATTTGCGTTTCAGACCTTATCTTACCTGCGGGGAACATTCCCGAAAAAGCGCGTGGCGGCGCTCTCCCCGCCCGTCCAGACCTTCTCCCGCGACACGCGCCCCTGGAGGTACAGGGCGAGGAGGACAGCGCCGAGAGCGAGGAACTCGAGGTCCGGGTTTGTGAGGGCCATAAGGAAGCCGAAGAGGGCGAGGGCCGAGTAGAGCACGCCCCTGTACGCCGCCTGCCTGTAGCCGGGGAGGGCGGTCCGATAAAAGATCCGGGCGTCCCGCAGCCAGAGGAAGAACGTCGCCGCAGTGCCGAAGGCGGCCACGTAGACAAGATAGGTCATTACCGTGGGTGATTTATTATCCCCGCACCCATATTTTACTATTGGACCATGACTGCGGACACTATCCTGAGAGAGGTGCTTGCCGCGTACGCCGCCGGCAGGATCTCCCTCGACGATACCATTGACAGGATATCGGGGCTGAGGGTCGAGAAGGTGGGGGAACTCGCCAGGATCGACCTCGGGCGGGAGGTGCGGTGCGGCATCCCCGAGGCGGTGCTCGCGGAGGGAAAGGAGACGGCCGACCTGGTGGCGATCATGCTCAAACATGCCGGGGCCGCCGGGCGGTGCCTGGCGACGCGGGTCTCCCCTGAACAGGCGGAGGCGGTGCGGGCCGCGGCTGAGACGGCAGGCCTCGCGTTCAGGCACGAGGAGCGGGCGCAGGCGGTCGTCCTCTCGAAGGGAGGACAGCCCGAGAAGAACGGCGGGATCGTCGCCATCCTCACCGCGGGGACGGCCGACATAACGGTGGCCGAGGAGGCGCGTGTCGTCGCCGAGGAGATGGGCTGCGAGGTGCGGACCGCCTACGACGTCGGCGCGGCCGGGGTCCACCGCCTCTTCCCGGCACTGAAAGATCTGAACGGGGCGCACGTCTATGTCGTCGCCGCCGGGCGGGAGGGGACTCTCCCCGCCGTCGTCGCAGGGCTCGTGGACAGGCCGGTGATCGGCGTCCCTGTCTCGACAGGCTACGGTTTCATGGGCCAGGGTCAGGCGGCACTCGCGAGCATGCTCCAGTCCTGCTCCGTGCTGACCGTCGTGAACATCGACGCGGGCTTCGTGGCCGGGGCGCACGCCGCGCTCATCGCCTCCCTTGCGGGGCGGCCATGACGCGTGCCTTCTACATCGGGCGGTTCCAGCCGTACCACAACGGCCACCACTCGGTGATATCGAGGATCGCCCCCATGGTCGACGAGATCGTCATCGGCGTCGGGAGCGCCCAGCTCTCCCACGAGGTCGAGAACCCCTTCACCGCGGGCGAGAGGGTGATGATGATCGCGGCGGCCCTGGAGGAGATCGGCATCCCCTTCTATGCGATCCCGATCGAGGACCTCCGCAGGAACGCCCTCTGGGTCTCGCACGTCTACTCGATGACGCCGTACTTCGACGTCGTCTACTCGAACAACCCCCTGGTGATCAGGCTCTTCTCCGAGGGCGGCATGAAGGTGCAGACCCTGCCGATGTACATGCGCGACACCCTCTCGGGCACCGAGATCAGGCGGCGGATGGCGGCGGACGAGGACTGGCGCAGTCTCGTGCCGGAGAGTGTCGCCGACGTCATCGACCAGATCCACGGGGTCGACCGGATCAAGCAGATCGCCTGCTCGGACTGAGTGCCTGAAACCCTTTATAGCGGGCCACCGATAGATCGGTGATGTTCCGCTTTCTCAAGGGTCTTTTTTCAAAGAAAGAGGTAGAGGAGAGTCTCACGCTCACCGTCGACAGGGCGGGGGCGTGGCTGGACGCACGGGATGAGGAGGTCGAGGCCGGTCTGGAGGAGGCGACAGGGAGGTGCAGGACGGCTATCTCGGCCTCGCTGGAGGACCTCGACCGTCTCCTCGCAACGCTGAAGGACGCCGAAGGGCGGGAGGACGTCCACCCGAAACTGAAAAGCGTGACAGACCGCTCTCTCCCGGCCTTCATCGCTGCGATGGAGCAGCAGGCCGCCCATCCCCTCCCTGACGATGCGGACGGGTTCTATGCGGCGGCCGCCGAACTCCTCACCGGTCTCCTGAAGGCCCAGAAGGGGCAGGGGAGATACCTCGCCGCCGTATTCCCGGAGGAGATGAAGGAGGTCAGGGGGGTCACCCGGGATATCGGCCGGGAGATCAACGCCCTCACCGGCCTGGTGAAGGAGGCACAGGCGACGACGGCGCGGATCGGCGCCGCCCGCGCGGGCCTTGCCGCGGTCACGGGGGCGGGGGTCGAGACCGAGAAGCTCGACGCGGAGATCAGGGCGCTCAGGAAAAGGCTGGAGGCGGCCGACCCGGCGATCGCCAGGGACAGGGAGAGGCTCCGGGCGCTCACGGCAGGCCAGGACTATGCCGCCTGCATGACCGAGCAGGAGAGGCTTGCCGGACTGAAAAAGGAGGAGGACGGGGCCGTACAGGACCTCACGAACACGGCGGCCCAGGCGGCGCGGGTGATGAGGAAGGCGGCGCGGGTCGCGGGGCGTGCCCGTGCACAGCAGGACCTCCGCACCCTCGAAGCCTGCACCGCACTCCTGGACCGGCCGCTTGACGCGTGCCGCGAGGAGATTCTCCCCCTCGTCGAGGCCGCGGCAGGGGTCGTGCAGACGCAGATCGCGGGGGGCGACCTGGTCCTGAAAGGAAAGGACGACCTGGCACTCTTCGCGGACGCGGGGGCAGCCGCGAAGGAGATGGACGCGCGGATCGCCGCCCTCGACGGGGTGCGGGAGAGGGTCGCCGCCGCGGAGGAGAGGGTGCGGGCCTGCACCGCCCTCGGCGAGGCGCAGAGACTCGAAGAAGCGATCGCGAGCGCGGAGGCAGAGAAGGAGAGAGACAGGCAGGCGCTCGCAAGCGCGGAGGCGCGGAAGAGGACACTTGCAGACGGGGAGGCAGACCGCCTGCACCGCCTGGAGGAGGCCCTCGCCGCGGTGGCGGGCCGGCCTGTCACTCTAGCCTGAGATACCAGAAGCGGAGAAAGTCGGTGACGGCAAACTCCGGGTTCTCTCCGGTGCAGGCACCGAGCCGCGTGATGGTCGGCACGGAGAGGTCGATACGGGCCCCCGCGACAGGCAGGCCGGAGAGGGTTTCGGGCTTCAGGGGGACGGAGACGATACGGCCGTCCTTCTTCTGGCAGCAGAGGGGGACGTGCTGGTGGCCGCAGCAGAGGTGGGAGAGGCCCCGGCGTTCCAGTTCGGCGAAGGCCATCTGCGGCGTGTAGTGGTAGCCCGCATAACTCGGGCCTGGCACGCGGGAGAGGCGCTGCCAGAAGGGCTGCTCGGTGAGGACGTCACCGAGGCGGAGGGGGCCGCCGTGGACGAAGAGGGTGGCGTCGAGCACTGCCTCGACAGGGAGGCGGGAGAGGGCGTCGAGGTGGGGAGACCCGTTCAGGCGGCGGTGGGCCGCCTCGCTCCTCGCGTCGCTGCCGCTCACCGATATGCCGTGGATACAGGCATGGTCGTGGTTGCCGAGGAGGGAGACGAGGGTGACGTCCCCGGCGAGGCGCTCCACCAGGCGCAGGGTCTCGACCGGGGCGTAGCCGCGGCCGAGGAGGTCGCCGAGGTTCACGACGGTGTCGACCCGGCCGAAGAGCCGCGTGAATGCCGGTTCCTCCCGCAGGGCGAGGACGCGGGAGAGGGCCTCCGCGTCGGCATGGACATCGGAAAAGACAAGGACCGCCACACTATTGATCTCCGCCACCTCCCTTTTAAATGTGCGGCGCATAGATCAGATGGGATATATGTCGTGGCATGGGTTTGACAGCAGGGCATGGCTTGCCGTGCCTCTGGTTTCGTTCGGCGGGATTCTGGTATCGACTCTCGCCATCGTCGCCGCGGGCGACCAGATGCTCGTCACCCACCCCTTCTGGACGGTCGGGCGGGTGGCGTGCATCATCGCCGCATTCATCCTCGGGGCGATCGCCTACTCCACCGAGAAAAAAGACCTTGTATCCCTGATGGCGCCGGTTTTTGCGGTGATCATCTTTGTTATCGGCGACTTTTCCACCGGGCCGGTGATGCAGGTGCTCTTCGCCGCCACCATCACCTTCCTCGCGGTGAGGGTCAGGAAATAAATATCAATGCAGAAAGGAGGAGATGGATATGGGACGGGCAGAAAGGTACCTGGAGGCATATATCGAGAGAGTCGGGCCGCGGCTCGCGGGCCTGGACGGGACGACCGGACACGCCATCGCCTCGGCCCTCCTCAGTTTCAAGGTCGGGCTGTACGGGATCGCGGTGACGCGGACCGATACGGCACTGCAGAGGCTTGCGAAGAGGGAGGCCCCCGCGGCCGTCGCCACGGCGCTCGAAATCCTGAAGAAGCGTGCCTCCGACCTGCAGGCCTCGGTCGTCGTCTCGGAGGGGATGCCGGCATTCTCCGGGGACGACATGTCACTCCTCGCGATGGACCTCCCGGCCGATCAGGTCGAGGACGCGGTATCGTACACCCTGGACAATGCCTTCCTTCTCCTCTATGCGGCCGGACTCGTCTCGTCGCCCGACGACGAGCAGGCGCTCGACGAGCACCGGGGTTTTCCCCTCCAGGTCCTCGCCTCCTATGCGAAGCAGTTGAATTTATGAGCTGCTGAAGGCGCTTCTTTTTCGTGGGGTCGCTGTGCGGTCCCGGATCGATCCTCCGGATTGTCCGGGTATTACTTAATATCACCGATTTAAATGGCAGGACGCGGGGATCCCCTAAATTATGATAGGGGGTAGAGGGCAGTCTCACTCGTCAGGATCTCTGCTCTGTCTTCCCAGGGCCTATCCTATTTCCGGGGGTCTGGGGGCAACGAGAAGGTCGAAGACCTTCGAGGCAGTCCCCCGGCACAGATTGAGGGGAAGGCGGTGGCTCCACACTACTCGTCATGGAATCGAGAGAGGCATCGACCCGATCATGATATTTTCTCCAGAGTTCCACATGCGGGAGAGGAGAAGAAAAGGAGAGTTTCGGCATATGTTTCTCTCAGAACGAGTCGATGGAGACGCCGGTGAAAGACTCCGCGATCTCCCTGACCTCCTTCACGCCGAAGGCCGTCTGGACGGAGACGAGATCGATCTCGCTCGCGCACGAGCACATGTAGTCGAGGACGTCCACCGAGAGTTCGCGGTGCTGCTGGCTCTTCTTCAACTGGTCCATGAGGCGCGCCATCGTCTCCGGCGTCTCCATCCGCAGCTTCGCCAGGGAGACGACGCACATGAATATCCGGGAGAGGTTCCTGTCAGGTCCGGTGATGGTGTCGAAAAAGTTCCGCAACACCTGCGCCTGGTAGACCTCGCCGCCCATAGGTGAAAGTTCCCCCTTGCATATCAAAAAGGTATCTGTTTTGTTCCGGGGAAGAGGGGAGGGGGAGGCCCCTCACTTCCTGGTGCTCACGATCTTGATGATGTCGCCGTCCTTCAGTTCGGTGCTCTCCTTGATCCGCATGCCCGTCCGTGCGTCGACGGCATACAGGAAGCCCTCGCCGATCTCGGTGTGGACGCGGAAGGCGAGGTCCTTCGGGGTCGAGCCCTTCTTCATCAGGAAGGCGTCGGGGAGGACGCGGCCCTGCTTGTCGGTGAAGCGGTGCTCGTCCTCCACCGGGTAGACGACGATCTGGTCGAGGAGGTCGAAGACCGCCCTGTTGAGTGCTTGCTGGACGCCGGTGCCTTCGTACTTCTCCACGAGTCCCTGCAGCTTTTCGAGGGCCGCCCTCTGCGGGGCGCTGAGCTTCGCGTCGGGCTTGATGGCGAAGGAGGTGTCGCCGGGCAGATAGGTGATGAAGCCGCCATCTGCCGCCATCCGCAGGGCGAGTTCGGCCGCCGCGCTCGTCGGGATGCCGCCCATCTCCTTCATCTCGTCGATGAGCGCGTCCGGGGCCATGTCCATCTTGTTCGCGACAAAGATGACAGGCTTGGTCATCTCAAGCAGGCGCTCGCAGAGAGGGACGAGGTCCTCCTCGCTCGCCCGGCGCAGGTCGAGGTCGAGTTCGGCGGCGACCTCCTTGACCTCCTCGTAGGTGATGCCGAGGCCCGCGAGCACGCCGGCGACCCCCTCGTAGGCGTCGAAGGTCTTCTGCTGCGCCTGCCTCTGGAGGCGGGCCCAGTGTTTGGCCAGGATGCCGTGGACCCACATCGTCATCTCGAACTTCAGGAAGGTGACGTCACCCCGTGGATCGTGGCTGCCGGGCTCGACAGGGTTGCCCTCGGCGTCGGTGGCGCCGCTCGCGTCCACCACATGGAGGATGGCGTCGGCCTCCCTGAGGTTGTCCAGGAACTGGTTGCCAAGGCCCCTGCCCTTGTGGGCGTCGGGGACGAGCCCGGCGACGTCGACGAAGGCGACAGGCACGAAGCGCACGCCGTCGTGGCACTGGGTGCAGCCCTCGATGCCGAGCGTCTTGCACGGGCAGGTGGTGCGCACATAGGCGACGCCGTGGTTTGCGTCGATGGTGGTGAAGGGATAGTTGGCGATCTCGACCTGCGCCATGGTTGTGGCCTTAAAAAATGTGGATTTGCCGCAGTTTGGTTTTCCGGCCAATGCTAGCGTAATCATAACAATTCTCTTTTACGTTTGCACTCTTATTAATCTGGTACCATGGGATACAGCACGAGGAATACCTATTATTTCGACGCACCGGGCGCGGCGAACACGGAGGACGCCGCCCGCTTCGCGGTTGAGCGCGCACGCGAGGAGGGGATCGGCACCGTCGTCGTGGCGAGTTGCACCGGAAAGACGGCCCTCGCCTTCCTCCAGGCGATGAAGGGGACCGACCTTCGCCTGGTGGTGGTGACCCACGCCGTCGGCTTCTCCGCACCGGGCGTCTGGGAGTTCGACCAGGCGGCCGCGGAGACCCTCAGGGCGGCAGGGGCCGCGATCGTCACCGGGACGCACGTCCTCTCCGGTCTTGAGCGCGCGATCTCGCGGTCGCCGAAGCTCGGGGGCGCGTCGCGGACCGAGGCGATCGCCGAGTCCCTCCGCCGGACCGTCGCCGTCGGCCTGAAAGTGGCCGTCGAGTGCTGCCTCATCGCCGCGGACCAGGGCGCGGTCAGGGTGGACGAGGAGGTTGTGGCAGTCGGCGGGACGGCGACGGGCGCGGACACGGTCTGCGTGATCAGGCCGGCCCACACCGCGGCCTTCTTCGACCTCCAGGTGCGCGAGATCGTCGCCATGCCCAGGAACCGGTGATCGGGTGTTCGGGTCATTGCAGGAGGCGTTCAGCCTCCTTATCAGGGTCCCCCTGGTCTGGACGACCGGGATCATCATGGGCGCGGCCTTCGGTATCGACCTCGTGCTGGAGTTCTCGGGGGAGACGTTCTTTGCCGGGAAGGTCCTCCTCTTCGGCCTCCTCGTCCTCCCCTTCTTTGTCGCGGGGGCCCTCGGGGCGATGCACAGGAAGGACGGGAGCCTCGCCGCCTTCCTCGAGGAAGGGAAGAAGGGCTACTTCAGGGTCCTCCTCCCGGCCATCGTCCTCGCCTTTGCGGCCGCCGTGACCCTCCTCCTCCTCGCCGCTCCGGTCGCCCTCTTCACCGGCGAGAGCGCAGGCGGGGCGATCACTTCAGCGGTCATGGGAGTGGTTCTCTCCTTTGCCTTTTTCGCGTACTTCTACGACGCCGCGGCGGTGACGGAAGAACTCGGCATCTTCGCCTCCATCCAGAGGAGCGCGGCCCTGGTCTTCACCGACCTCTGGAACGTGCTCCTCTTCTATGCGGCGAACATCGCGGCATTCATCGGCATGGGCTTTGCAGCGCTCTTCCTCCTGACAGCCCTGCTCTACGATAAACTCGCCCCGATCGTCGAGAGCGGCGAGACCTTCGCCTTCGACGCCGTCAATGCCACAGCGACCCAGGCAGAGTTCGCCGCCATCCTCGGGCCCGACGGGATCTGGGCGACCGCCCTCGTCTACGCCCTCTTCATCGCCGTCTTCGTCCCCTTCGCCCTCGCCTTCAAGGCCGCCTTCTATGCCCGGCACATCAGGGAGGCCGAGGAGGAGAAGGTCGTGGGCGAGTACGACGAGAAGGGCCGATGGTACAGGTACTGAATAGAGAGTCACTCTTTTTTTCGGGGCGGGTGAGACTGCCGCTCATCTGAGAGGAGAGACGCACCTGGAGGATCACAACTCACTTCCTACGACGGAGTACCTGAGAGGATCATATCGAGGGGTGCACGCCGGATACAGTGCCGCCCGCACCCCCGGTCATATTTATGATTGTATACATCCCATGCACTATCAGGAGGGACCGTACATGCTGGTAAAATTCGATATCTACCATGATGGTGAGTTCTGGTGTGCCCGCGGCATGGGAGTGGACATCTTCACGCAGGGTAAAACGCTTGACGAACTCATGAATACTATCAAAGAGGCCGTCGAACTGCACTTCGAAGAGAATATCGATGCCGGAGAGCAGATCACGATAATATCCCTGACTGAACTTCAGGTTGGTCCAATTGCCAAAATCTCCGGTTGTTAGTGGCTTTCTTCTGGTGAAAGCACTCGGCTCGCTTGGTTATACCATCCTGCGACAGCGTGGCAGCCATGTTCAGTTGAGCAAGAACACACCTGCCGGAGAACACCGGATCACGATCCCCCTCCATGACGAGATCGCAAAAGGTACACTGAACTGAACGATATCGTCACAAAGGTTTCGCAGTGGAATTGTATCACAAAAGAAGACTTTTTTGATCTGCTGCGATAATGCGTCTTTCCTGCAGTCCCCTGGTGAAGCAGACTCCATCAGTCCCTCCTGGGCGAGATCTCCTCCCCCTTTTCCAGGGAGAACCAGAGTGACTCCAGACCAATTGCAATTGCCTCGTCGATCGTCTGTCGTATGAGCCTTCTCCCTAGACCACCATCAACGCGAGCAAAAATGCCGCCACGCCGCCTGCCAGGGTGGCGGCGAGGTTCGTGCCCGCATTCCCGAAGACCCCTCTGTTCTCCAGGGTCGCCCCGACGACGCTGTCCACGTTCGTGCCGATGAAACCGGCGACGATCCCGACGGCGGCGATGGGGAGGGAGGCGACGCCGAGGAGGAGGGCGGCGAGGGAGACGACGACAGCCGCACCGGTGGCCACGACCTCGCCGAGGACGGTCACTCCGCCGTTCGTGCCCGGCGGGACACGTTCGAGGGTGGTGATCAGGTACGGGTCGCCGCCCATCACCCCGATCTCCGAGGCGACGGTGTCAGCCGCCGCGGAGGCGACGCTCCCCAGGAAGAGGGCGATGAAGGCCTCGTGCCCGGTGATACCGAAGAGCACCGCCCCGGCCGTGGCGACGAGACCGTTCGCAAAGACATTGAAGTAACCGCGCACCCCGCCATGGGACTGCGCCACGCCCAGGGCGTCCTTCTCGCGGTACCTGAACTTCGTCGCCGCTGAGCCCAGGATGAAGAAGACGAGCATGATGAAGAACCAGCGGACGTCGGCAAAGACGATGAGGAGGAGGCCGATGATCGCACCTGAAAAGAGGCCGGAAAGGTCGGCGGTCTTCAGGCGGTAGGCGAAGTACCCGAAGGTCAGGCCGATGAGCGCCGCCACCGCGAGCACCCACAGGTCCACGATATAGCCGATCTCGTAGAAGAGTTGCTGCGCCATCGCCACACCCAGGGCCTCGATCATCAGGGCGTCCTCCCTGCCGGTGAGGGCGGCGCGGAGGAGCACGGCGACAAGGACGCCGATGAGAACGGTCAGCGGGGAGAAGACCCCCACATAATACATGGCCAGGAGACCTCCCGCGCACCCGGTCAGGAAATACGGGATATAGGAGCGCGGCCCTCCCCCGGTGACCCGGAAGGCGTACTCGCCGGGGACGACGATCGCCAGCGTCGCGGCAAAGACCGCAAGGGAAAGGAGGCCGAGGCCATAGAGCACCGCGGTGACGATGATCGAGACGGCGACAAACTTCGTCCCGCGGATCAGGAGGAGCACCCCGGAAACCAGGACGACGATCAGAGAGAGGAGCCACGCGGGCTGGATATGCGGGGCTACCAGAATTCCGAGTACGGCAAGGACCGCAGCGAGAGCAGGCCCAGTCTCCTGATGCATTCAGTTTTTTATTGGAACCGGGAAGAGATGAACTTTCCAGTCAGGGGCGGGCGTGCCGACTCTATTCGGCGACCCATATATTGATTTAAAAACTTGGAAACCAATAGTAAGGGAAGATGTCATCCTCGCATACGATCCCAAAGACCTATGATTTCCGGGAAGTGGAGGAACGGTGGCAGCGCACCTGGCGCGACGAGGACAACTACTTTGACCGCACCTCGACAAAGCCGCGGTTCATCATCGACACGCCCCCACCCTACCCGACAGGCAACTTCCACATAGGAAACGCCCTCAACTGGTGCTATATCGACTTCATTGCACGGTACAAGCGTATGCGGGGCTACAACGTCATGTTCCCGCAGGGCTGGGACTGCCACGGCCTGCCCACCGAGGTCAAGGTCGAGGAGATCCACGGCATCACCAAAAACGACGTCTCCAGGGAGGAGTTCCGCCGGATGTGCCGGGACCTCACCATCAGCAACATCGAGAAGATGCGCGCCACCCTGCGGCGCTGCGGGTTCTCGACCGACTGGAGCAACGAGTACATCACGATGCTCCCGAAATATTTCGGGAAGACGCAGCTCTCCTTCCTGCGGATGCTGAAGGCGGGCTACATCTACCAGAGCGAGCACCCGGTAAACTTCTGCACGCGGTGCGAGACGGCGATCGCCTTTGCCGAGGTCTCATACGAAGAGCGTGAGACAAAACTCAACTACTTCGACTTCGACGGCCTGGAGATCGCAACGACCAGGCCCGAACTCCTTGCGGCCTGCGTCGCCGTCGCCGTCCACCCCGACGACGAGCGCTACACGGCCCTCGCAGGAAAGCACCTGACGGTCCCCCTCTTCGGCCACGACGTGCCGGTGATCAGGGACGAGGCCGTCGACCCGTCCTTCGGCTCGGGCGCGGTGATGATCTGTACCTTCGGCGACAAGCAGGATGTCCACTGGTGGAAGCAGTACGACCTCCCCCTGAGGAAGGCCATCGACCGGAAGGGCCGCATGACCGCGATCTGCGGCCCGTACGAGGGCATGAACACGAAGGAGTGCCGCGAGGCAGTCCTCGCCGAAATGGAGAAGCAGGGTATCCTCAAAAAGCAGGAGACGATCGAGCAGAGGGTCGGCACCTGCTGGAGGTGCAAGACCCCGATCGAGATCCTCTCGGAGAGGCAGTGGTTCATCAGGATCAAGCCCGAGGAGATCATGAAGGCCGCACAAGAGGTGACATGGTACCCCGGGCACATGTTCACCCGCCTGGAGAACTGGGTCGAGTCGATGGACTGGGACTGGTGCATCTCCAGGCAGCGGATCTTCGCCACCCCGATCCCGGTCTGGTCCTGCGCGAAGTGCGGCGAGATCGTTCTCCCCGACGAGGCTGACCTGCCCATCGACCCGACGGTGGACAGGCCGAAGCACCCCTGCCCGAAGTGCGGGTCGGAGGAGTTCGTCGGCGAGCACGACGTCCTGGACACCTGGATGGACTCCTCGATCTCGGTACTGAATGTCACCGGCTGGGACGGGAGCGGCACGCCCGCACTCTTCCCGGCGCAGATCCGCCCGCAGGGCCACGACATCATCAGGACCTGGGCCTTCTACACGATCCTGAGGGCGGTCGCCCTCACCGGCCAGAGGCCCTGGGACCAGATCCTGGTGAACGGCATGGTCCTCGGCGAAGACGGTTTCAAGATGTCCAAGAGCCGGAACAACATCATCCCGCCCGAGGACATCCTCAAGGAGTACGGCGCCGACGCTTTCCGCCAGTGGGGCGCGATGGGCGGGGCCACCGGCCAGGACATCATGTTCAACTGGAACGATGTCGTCGCCGCGTCCCGTTTCCAGACGAAGATGTGGAATATCGTCCGCTTCGTGCTCACCCAGCTCGAACGCGAGGGCGTCCCCGACGACACACCGGTGACAGAACTCCTGGACCGCTGGCTCCTGGCAAAACTGACGGAGACGGTTGCCGAGGTGACTGACGCCCTGGAGACCTGCCAGTTCGACCAGGGCCTCAAGGCGATCCGGGACTTCACGAAGAACATCCTGGCAGACGACTATATCGAACTCGTGAAAGGGCGGCTCTACTCCGACGCCCCCGAGCGTGCGAGCGCCTGCCGCGCCCTTGCGATCACGATGGACGCCCTCTGCAGGATGCTCGCCCCCTACACCCCGCACTTCGCCGAGGAGTGCTGGGCCCAGTTCAGGGAGGGCTCTGTCCTGAAACAGCCGTGGGTCGACCTCGCTTTCGCGGACGCGGAGGCAGAGGGGCTCGGCGACCACGTGGTCGCGCTGACGGCCGAACTCAGGCGGTACAAGCACGACCTGGGCCTTGCCCTGAACGCCCCCTTCGGCAGGATGAATATCTATGCCCCGGAGTCCATCGACGACTGCGGCGACGTGGCGCGCGCCCTGAATGCGACGGTCGCCTGGAAGACGGGCGAGCCGAAGCTGGAGAAGGCGGTGGCCGGCGTCGAGTTCAACAAGGCAGTGATCGGCCCGGCCCTCCGCAAGCAGGCGAAGGCCTTCATGGCTGCGGTCGAGGCCCTGCCGCCGGAACAGATCGTCACCCCCCCGGCGACCGTCGTCATCGACGGCGAGGAGGTGGCTGTCCCTGAGAACGCCTTCACCCCGACCTTCACCTACCAGGTGGAGGGCGAGGCCGTGGACGTCCTCACTCTCGGCGAGGTCACCGTCACGCTGCGGCGTGACTGAGCCCTCACTTTTTTGTGCTGTTGATCCGTGATGGACGCGGGTCAGGAGAATTGCTCTTCCCGTGTCGGATCAGATCTCAGACCCGGGAGTCTTTTGATCACGCTCCTCAGAGCCGAAGTATTATTGAGACACTCCCCATACTATCAAACTGTGGTTTCTCAAGCCCGCTCCCTCTCCCGCATCATGGGCATCGACCCGGTCCGCCGGCAGAGTCTGATCAGTCTCGCCTCCACGGTCGGCCTCACCATGGCCGGTTTTGTTGCCACGATGTACTTTACCCATGTGCTCGGAAAGGCCGCATATGGCCCTTACGCTCTCTTTCTCGCGTACTATGGGATCTTCAATCTCATCGGCGACGGAGGGTTTGGCGGCGCGGCGGTCAAACGGATCTCAGCCGGGAGCGAACGGAACGAATACTTTACGGCCTTTCTCGTACTGAGAGTTCTTCTCCTTGCGCTCTCGATGACCGCACTCCTTGCCATCCGGCCGTTCATCGACGCCCTCCAGGGCGAAGGGATAGTATTCTGGCTGGTGCTTGCGCTGGTTATCGGGGTCTTCACCGGCGTCACGGGAAATGGTATCTACGGAGAAGGGAAGGTCGGCGTGAACCAGAGCGGAGGCCTCCTGAACAGTCTGGTAAAAATTCTTCTCCAGGTGGTCGCCGTCTTCTTCGGGTATGGTGTCGCCGGACTTGTCGGCGGGTTCGTCGCCGGTCTTTTCGTTGGTGGCCTTTTCAACCTCAGGTTCCTCTCTCTCAGACCGGCATGGTTCACAAGGCGCCACCTCAGAAACCTCAGCACCTTCTCATTCTGGATCTTCCTCGCGTCGAGCGGCGTGATCATCTTCTCGTACGCCGACACGATCCTGGTCGGCTACTTCATGACCGATGCCGACGTCAGTGTCTACCAGATCGCCTTCCAGTTCACCGCCGCCGCGGCCTTCACCACCACGGCGCTCCGCACGACCCTCTACCCGAAGATCAGCCGCTGGCACGCCGACCGGCACCCGGCCTGGATCGCCAATTCCCTCTCCCGCGCCTTCACCTACTCCCTCCTCCTCGCGGTCCCGGTCGCGGTCGGCGGCTGGGTCCTCGGCGACCGCCTCCTCTACTTCTTCTATGGCGCGGGTTTTGCCGAGGGGGCAGCGGTGCTCAGTATCCTCCTCCTCGTGCAGGTGGTCAATGTCTTCATGTACCTCCAGACGATGACGCTCAGTGCCATCGACCGACCCAGGGAGTCATTCTATGCCACCGGGACGGCGGCGGTCGTGAACGTCGTCCTCGACCTCGCCCTCATCCCCATCCTCGGGATCGAGGGAGCGGCGGTCGCCACCCTCGTGACGATGGTCGTCAACGCCACCATCGCTCGTCACTATCTTTCAAAACAGATCACGGTGCGTCTCGAACGCGGCCCGGTCCTCCACATACTCCTCGCCGCGGGAGCGATGGCCCTCGTGCTCATCCTGTACCGGACTGTCATTCCCCTCACAAACGTCTTCATCGCTCTCGCCGCCATCGCCCTCGGCGGGGTTGTGTATGGACTTGTGCTCATGAAGGCCGATCGTAGCATCCACGACGAACTCCGCGACCTCGTCGTGCAACTCGGGGTACCCTTGCCGCGGTGGCTGTGAATATCGGGGGAGTGCGTGAAAAGGCGTGAGGATCGGATTTGCCGCCCCAGATCAGAAAATGTTTCCCGTAATCTTTGCGCCGGGGGTTTCACATCTCGGAGATCCACAAGAATGTTCACTCGCGTATGTTTGGGCCAGGTTTTCATGCTGTGCAACGAGACGACGGCCTCCACTTTTCCTGCTGGCGTCTCTTTTGAGAGACGTACATGACTCCCGGCCTGGCCGCTTACGGTGAAACCATACTCTTTTGAGAAGATTTTATCACTGTCTCGCCGGAGACCGGCTTACGCCCCGGCACCACCGGCCACCTCAAATATCGTGATGATGGGCCTTCTTCTCTCTTCTAACGGAAAATCTGTGCACCTGTCACCGAGTGCACGAGCCTCACGCCAGAGGTGTGAGGCTTCGGCAAGATACAACTCCGTGGCTTCCTTGAGGTTTGCTACCGACTCTTCCCCCGTCTCTCCCTGACCGACGGTGCCCACTTCCGGGCATCCGGGTACATGTCATCTTCTCCAGAGAGCACAGCCGTGAAGGTCTTCATGATCTCATCACCGGGGTATCATCGCCCTTCAGAGAGATACTGCTGAAAAAGATAGCATGAGGGGCATCCCGTCCACCAGGCGCGAGGGAGGTGAGGGACCGAGATGCTGTCTCTGGTCCCCCACCCTCTGCCCCCGACTCCCCGCAAACTCGCACCCGGAGGAGAGAACCAGGTGCTATTATCACGCCCTTCCATCGATTGATCATACCATGCCAGTCGATCAGATCCCGATCGGGACATTCTCGCACCTGACCAGGCTGTCGAAGAAAGCGCTGCATTGTTATGACCAGAAGGGCCTCCTCGTGCCGGCGACAAAGGATCTCTGCTCGGGATACCGGTACTATGCGATCGCACAGATCGACCGGGCCGTCAGGATCCGCGCCCTTACCGGCCTCGGCTTCTCCCTGGACGAGGTGGCGGTCGTCCTCGACGCCCGGGACCGCGGGGAGAGGGAGGTCATCGCCGGGTTGATGCAGGCGCGGCGCCGTGCCGTGAGGGAGGAGATCGGTCGTCTGCGCAGGGTGGAGCGGGTGCTGTCGTCGGCAGACCCGCTGAAGGAGTTGTTTAAAATGTCACTCACAGAGTGGACAATCAAGGAGATCGCGCCCCTGCGCGTGATCTCGACGCGGGAGAAGGGAGCATATGGAGAGGTCACCGGCCAGATGATCGAGAGACTCTGTCAGGAGGTCGCATCCCCGGAGAACACGAACGCGAGGGTGAAGGTCTCGGGTACTGTCGTCTCGATCTGCTATGCCGGCGACAATGAGGGAAACGACTGCGACGTCGAAACGGCCCTCCCGATCACCGGGGCGGTGACGGTCAGGGATCCGACTATCGAGGTGCGCGTGCTGCCCGGGTGCCGCGCCCTCTCGGTGCTGCACCGGGGACCGTACGAGAATCTCCCCCTCGCCCACCGGGAGGTCAGGGAGTATCTCGACGCACATGACCTCAGCCAGAACGGCCCCGAGCGCGAGGTCTACCTCAACGACCCGGCAGAGGTCGCGGCAGAGGACCTCGTGACCGAGATCCAGTATCCTGTCCGGGACTGATCCGGGCCCCTGCATTTTTTCTGGATGCCCACCCGCAACCTCTATCATCCCGGGAAGGGACGATCCTGTATGTACAGACACACGACAGAGGAGACGTAATGCCGCGTGAAGCGCTCTATGTGGGGCTTGCCTGCCTCGTCGCGGCCGCGGCCCTCTGGTTTCTCACGGCCAACCTCGTGGTGAGCGGCCTCCTCGCCCTTATCGGCATCGTCCTCGTCCTCCTCGGAATGCAGACATCGGAATATACAGAGGAACCGGAGGACGACGAGGGGATCGAACAGGAGGAATAATCTCCTCCGACCCTGCGGGTGATGCGCAGAGAGAGAGCATATCCCAGAACTCTCGTTCACTCTCCCCATCTCTGCATGGGGGCTCGGGAGAAAACTTCATGATCGGGTCGATGTCTTCCCGAATTCCCTGAAGAATCATGCGAAACCACCGCCTTCCCCCACCTCTCTGCCGGGGGACCGACGCCCCCGGACCCCCGAAACAGGATAGGGTCGGGGAAGAGAGACCAGAGATCCTGATGAAGGAGATTGCCCTCCGCCCCCTCTCGCAATGAGGGGGGGGACCGGGGGGTGAAACCCCCCGGACAGACACGAGAACAGGATTTTTCAGAACCACATACCGATCATTCCATCGACAGGACAGACAGTAGATCAGTTTTGGGATGACCTCGCCATCAAATCCGATGATACCCCTTTTTTTGCGGGAATAGACTTCGTATCTATCGAACAGTGCGAAAGATCAACGATTTTGAGATCGTATCCTCGCCGAAGAAGATCAAAAAATAGACCCTGATATCCTCTGTTCTCGCATAGATATTGATGAAATCGATGTACCGTCGATTTTGTTCCATATTTTTCGGGTACATCGCTCCATGTACATCCTGTAGTAAGAACAAAGAGAATTCCATTCATTAAAAGACGAAGATCAGAACGCGGTCGTCCTGTGCGAGGTTTCTGAGGAGGGAGGTAATCGCTGATGATTAACCAGAGGTCATCATCGATCTCGCTGAATGCCACGATATAAGGTTTTAATCGTATGTGATTTATAATTCGGCAATGTGGCTACGGGATCACTTTTGGGATATGCTCATGGAAAAGGACATCCCCTTCCTCAAAAAAAGGGTCGACGAGATCTTCGAAGGGCTATCTCCCTGACCCGGCCCGCCGTCTGATCTCGGCGGCGACAAAGTCCAGCACCGCCTCTTTTTCGAGCATCGCATCGACGAGGACGAAGCGTTCGGGCTCGGCCTCCGCAAACCGGAGATAGTTTGCCTGGACGGCGGCGAGGACCGCAGCCTCCTCGAAGTGCTCCTTGTGCTCCTTGAGCCGCGTGACCGCCGCCTCCACCGGGAGGATAAAGAGGAAGGTGAGATCGGGGACGACGGTGAAGGGGGCGTGGACGGCCCGCAGCCATCCTTCGGGGTCGGGCATCGTCCCCTGCAGGGTCACCGCCTGGTACGCGTACCGGGAGTCCGAGTACCTGTCGGAGATGACGATCTTCCCCGCCGCCAGGGCCGGTCTCACGACATGGGTGAGGTGGGCGGCATGGTCGGCGACAAAGAGGAGGCACTCGGTGATGGGGTCGCGGTTCTCGGCGATCGCACGCCGAACCGCCTCGCCCACCCAGGTGGCCCCGGGCTCGCGGGTGACCACCGGGCCGAGGTCGGCAAGGGCGCCGGCAAGGCCGGCGACGAGCGTGCTCTTCCCGCTCCCGTCGATCCCCTCGACGGTCACGAGCATGTCCGCCCCTCCTCCACCCACGCGAGGGGGATCGTCCCCCTGTGCACGCCCGTTGCCACGATGGCGCCGTCGAAACCCGCACCCTCCAGGACGTCGAGGTCGCGCACCCCGGCGACGCCCCCGCCCCAGAGGAGGCGGCCCGGATAGGCGGCCCGGATCTCTTCGAGGTCGGCAGGCAGGCCGCAACCCGTGCCGACGCCCCCGATATTCAGGAGGATGCACCCGGCAAAGGGGAGGCCTGCCGCCCTCTTCAGCACGGCGACCGGGGCCTCTCCCGACGGGATCACCAGCCCGCCCTTCACGTCGACAGAGAGGAAAGAGCCAGGATAACGTGCGAGGTCCTCCCCTGCAGTCTCTGTCCCGACGACATTGACGACGCCGCCCATCAGGTCGGCCGGGCCGCGGCACCCCCTGTCGACATAGCACCGATCCACCATATCGGCAAGACGCCGGATCACATTTTCGTGATCGCCAACGCCCTCGATACGGTCAAGGTCCGCGATATAGAGGTACTTCGGTGCGAGGTCCTCGCAGTAGGCGACAGGCTCGACCGAGCGCGCCAGACCCCATGTGAGAGGGGCATAGGTCTCCCGCTCCCCCTTCGCCCCATGGACGACAGAACCGCCTTTCAGGTCCATTGCAAGAATACATTCCATGACTTCAACGCAATCACTATTAGGATTAAAGATCATTAATTCCTATGCGATTATTGGTCAGCCCTAGCAGTATTGAGGAGGCCCAATCCGCACTCGCAGCCGACATCATCGACGTGAAAAAACCGTCCGAAGGATCGCTCGGCGCCAACTTCCCCTGGGTGATCCGGGGGATCAAGGAGATGGCGGAAAAACCGGTCAGTGCTGCCATAGGCGATTTTGATTACAAACCTGGAGGCGCAGCCCTTGCAGCATACGGGGCTGCGTGCGCTGGTGCTGACTATATCAAGGTCGGGCTCATGTTCGACGGCAGAGATAAAGCCTACGAACTGAGCAGGGCCGTTGTGAAAGCAGTTAAGGACGAATTCCCGGAGAAAACCGTCGTTATCGCCGCATATTCCGATTACGAGAGGCTCGGCACGATCTCTCCCTTCGTCGCCGCCGAAGCGGCAGCCGAAGCAGGCGCCGACGTCGCCATGATCGACACCGGCAGGAAAGACGGAAAGAGCACCTTCTCGTTCATGGATGCGGACGCCCTTGCCACCTTTACCGAACAGAACCGCAGCCTCGGGGTGGCGACGGCCCTTGCAGGTTCGCTGAAATTTGAAGACCTCACCACCCTCAAGACCATCGACCCCGAGATCATCGGGGTGCGCGGCATGGTCTGCGGCGGTGACCGGACCGATGCCATCCGCCCTGAACTGGTGGAAAAGGCACTTGCCATGATCAGGTGAGCATGATGTATGCCGAAAAACTGAACGTGCCCACGGCCCTCACCTTCGACGACGTCCTCCTTGTCCCGGCGGCGTCCCTTGTCGAACCGAGCGAGGCCGATGTCCACGCAATCTTCTCGAAGAACATTCCCCTGAATATCCCGATCGTCTCGTCCGCGATGGACACGGTGACCGAGTCGGAGATGGCCATCGCCCTTGCCCGCCTCGGCGGCATCGGCGTGATCCACCGGAACATGAAGCCTGAGCGGGAAGTGGAGATGGTCAGCCGGGTGAAGCGTGCGGAAGACCTGATCGAGCGCGAGGTGCTCTCTGTCGGGCCTGACGCCACCCTCTCCGAGGTGGAGGAACTGATGAACAAGCACGGCATCGGCGGGGTGCCGGTCATCGAGAAGAACCATCTTGTCGGGATCATCTCGCGCCGCGACATCAGGGCGATCGTCCACCGCCGGGGCAAAGAGGCGGTCCGCTCGATCATGACGACGGCGCCGATCACGGCCCGCGAGGACGTCACCGCCGAAACGGCGCTGGAGACGATGTACTCGAGCAAGGTCGAGCGCCTGCCGGTCACCAACGGCGACGGGAGACTGCTCGGCATCATCACGATGCAGGACATCCTGGAGAAGCGCGCCTATCCCCTGGCAAACAGGGACGCGGACGGGAGCCTCCGGGTCGCCGCGGCTGTCGGCCCCTTCGACTTCGAGAGGGCGATGATGCTCGACGAGGCCGGGGTGGACGCGATCGTGGTGGACTGCGCCCACGGCCATAACCTCCATGTGGTGAAGGCGGTGCGCGAGATCAAGGCGAGCGCAAAGGCCGACATCGTCGCGGGGAACATCGCCACCGCAGCGGCGGCTTCCGAACTCTCCGACACGGTCGACGGCCTGAAGGTCGGGATCGGGCCGGGCTCGATCTGCACGACCAGGATCGTGGCAGGCGTCGGTGTCCCGCAGGTCTCGGCGATCAGTAGCGTCGCCGACGTGGCAGGGCCTCTCGGCATCCCGGTCATCGCGGACGGCGGCGTCCGGTACTCGGGCGACATCGCCAAGGCGATCGCCGCGGGCGCAAACTGCGTGATGATGGGCAGTCTCCTTGCCGGGACAGACGAGGCGCCTGGTCGTGTGATCGCGATGCAGGGCCGGAAGTACAAGCAGTACCGCGGTATGGGGTCACTCGGCGTCATGAGCGGCGGCGAGTCCTCGGACCGCTACTTCCAGAAGAAGGGGATCGGCAGGACCAAGTACGTCCCCGAGGGCGTGGAAGGGGCGATCCCCTATGTCGGGAATGTCTCCGATGTCGTGTACCAGCTCGTCGGCGGCCTCAAGTCGGCGATGGGCTACACGGGGTCGGCGACGATCGAGGACCTCAGGACGAAGGGGATGTTCGTCAGGATCACCGCGGCCGGGATGGGCGAGTCCCACCCGCACAACATTCTCATCACCGACGAGGCCCCGAACTACCGGTTGATGAGCTGATATCATCCCCATTTATATTTTATGAACACTAACATCTGGTAAGGATGCTCGATAACGGTGAAGTCTCCCGCCTCCTTGATATCCTCGGGAACAGGAACAGGAGGCGGATCATCGATCTTCTCAGGCTGAAGCCCTGCTTTGTCACCGAGATCTCGGACAAACTGATGATCTCGCCGAAGGCGGTGATCGAACATCTGCAGATGATGGAACAGGAGGAGATCCTCTCTTCGTTCCACGACGACCGCCGGCGGAAGTATTATTGTCTGGTACGTGAGATCAGGGTCGATGTGAGGCTTGAGGGGAACGAGACGGCTCCCTTCCCCAGGCCGGGAGAGAGCAGAGGGGCGAAATATCTCACCGCGCTCTTCATGCTCACCAGGATGCTCCGCACGCGGGACAGTCTCATCGCAAACCTCGAAGAGATCGAGCGGGAGATCGAGGTCAAGATGAATGATGTGGTGAAGTACAGCAGGGAGATCCTCTCGAACGAGACCGAGATGGATCTGGTGCTGGCCCTTGCCCACTGTACCCTCACCCTGCAGGACCTCGAAGAGTACACCGGTCTCGAAGCCGAACCGGTGGAAGCGATGCTCGAAGATCTTATCGGAAAAGGGATCGTGGAACAGAACGGGAAAGAGTATATGCTGCGTGTTTCCTATGCCGAACAACCCTTATGACGAAATTTTCAAGAGCCTGGCAAAGATCCTCGGCGAGATGACGGCCGAAGGCGGCGAACCGCCGCGGATCATCGGGTGCACGATCATCGCCGGCGGCGGGGTGCCGCACCGGGAGGAGGAGATGCCCGAGGACGACGACGGCATCGACTACGAGGTGGTCGAGGGCGAGGACTGCGTCTATGTCACGGCAGAGGTCCCGCCGGAGGCAGAGGTCGCGGCCGAGTTCGGGCCCCGCGAGGTGACGTTGACGGTCGGCGATGCGACGGAGACGATCGACCTGGAGGCCGACATCGACGGGGAAGGGAGTTCGTACTCGGTCAACAACGGCATCTTCGACGTCGTCTGCAGGAAGGCCGGGAAAACGGCCTGAAACTTTTTTTATTTTTATTTCTGGAGAACCGCTCATGAAACGAAGTTTCAAGCGGTTCTTTGAAAACCACTGAGGTGGTTTTCATGGTACATCTCCATACGCCGGCGTGAGATGCTCTTCTGGTTCAACGCGGCGAACCCCGGGTACATCGCCTTCCCCTCAAACACAGACCGGGGGTTTCACCCCCGGACCCCCGAAACAGGATTGGTTCCGGGAAGATAGGGCAGGGATCCCGAATAGGGTGATTGAAATGCCTCCGCCTATCCTGAGTGAGGGTCCGGAGGAACGAGTGAAGGGAGCATGAGAAAACGGAAAATCGAAGATTTTCTCGTTCAGGCACATCTTTGATGTGCACTGAGACGGAGTCTTCGAGGTAGTCCCCCGGCGCGAGATGCTGATCACCTGCCTTCCCCATACTGTTCGCCGGGGGACTGCTCGAAAATCTACGATTTTCTCATGCTCACTTCTTTCGCACAGCGAAATCTTCGGTTTCTTGACCTCACTTCGTTCGTTCCTCGAAAACCTACGGCCAGTAGCAAATCTCAGATATACCATTGACTAGAGTTCTTCGAGTGGTAGTCCCCCGGAGAACCGGTAGCCTGTTACAGAAGAGATAAAAATTCGTCGAGAGAGATCCCGGCCTGAAAGAGAATTGTCTGAAGTGTCTTTGGAGCAAGCGTCTTTCCGGAGTGGACGGGAACAGTGACGATGACGCCGCGCTCTGGATGGTGGAGGTATTGGTGGCTGCCTCGCATGCCGACCTCCTCAAAGCCTGCTCGCTTCAAGGCCCGGATCACTTTCTCCCCTGTGGTTCTCGGGAGTTTCATGCTGCGTTGCTCGTATTCAGGGGTACGGACACCTCAACAGGAATAGGCTTCCGTGACTGCTCCCCCTCCTCTCGTCGGGGGCATCCTGGGGTGTCACCCCTGAGATTGCAGCCCCAATCTCAGAATATTGATCGCCGCGTTCTGGTCGCGGTCCATCACCAACCCACAATGCGGGCAGGAGTGCACCCGATCAGATAACGTCTTTGCGACGATCATTCCACATCTGGAGCACTGCTGAGATGTATTTCTGGGGTTCACAAGGATCACGCGTGAGCCAGCCTCTTCCGCTTTGCTCTCTGTGATCGAGATGAACATAGTCCAGGCAACATCGGCAATGCTTTTTGCCAAATGGTGGTTCTTTTCCATATTCTTGACATTCAGATCCTCGAATACAATCGTACCGAACCAGTCCACCAATTGACGGGAGGTCTGGTGAGCAAAATTGAGCCGTCTGTTGGCGATCCGTTCATGGATGTGTGCGACGATCTTCCGGGCTTTCTTCCGTTCAGGGGTTCCTGTCTCTACTTTCGAGAGTTTCCTCTGCGCTTTTGCAAGGGCCTTCTCGTCGGTACGGAAGAACCGGGGATTCTCGATCTTCTCTCCGTTCGAGAGGGTGGCGAAGGACTCCAGCCCAACATCGATCCCGACCGTTATCTCCTTCTGTGGGAGAGGGGAGGGATAGTACTCAACCGAGAAGCAGGCATACCACTTCCCGGTCGATGACCGTCGGATCGCGAGAGTTTTGATCGTCCCTTCAACCGGACGGTGAAGGACGATCCTCACGTCTCCGATCTTTGAGAGGTGGAGACGGTCTCCATCGAGTTTGAATCCATACTGTGGATACGTGAAACTGTCATACCGTCCTTTTCCCTTAAAACGTGGATAGCCGGAGTTTTCCCTGGCCTTTACGCGCCGGAAGAATGCTTTGAAAGCAAGATCCACACGCATGGATACATCTTGCAAAACCTGAGAATAGACAGTAGAAAGTTCTGGATGCTCCTTTTTCCAGAGAGGGATCTGACGTTTTGATTCGTAATAGGAGATAGAACGTTGTTCCTGTTCCCACGCGTTCTTTCGCAATACAAGCGTCTCGTTATAGACCCACCGGCAGACCTCCAGCGTCTGCTCCAGTCGAGAGACCTGAGATCTTGTTGGGTAGAGTCGGTAACGATACCCTTTAGGCACAATGCCATTATGGAAGAGAATGAGTTATAAATAATTAGTATCGGTGGACGGGCTCTGTATCCCACCATTGAAATGGCGAGGATTAGCCCGGTCTTGATCCTAACTTTTTGGCGACCTCGATATACCCCGAGATTGCTTCTTCAATATGTGCCAGCGCCTCTTCCCAGGTAGACCCCTCGCTGATGCAACCCGGGAGGGAGGGAACCGTTACGGTGTACCCTCCGTCTTCATTCTGCTCCATAAGAACGGTGTAGCGGAGACGAATATCAGACAATCGATCCCTTCACAGGTGAATAGTATCTGGCACTATATAGGAGTTCTGCAAAAGAGTGTCGCCCCGGAAACCCTGCCGGCAAAGGCAGCGAAGGCGAAAAAAGCCCAATATCTGGGTTTCAGGGGGTGAAAGGGGATCCGCACTTCTCCCTGTGGAATCAGGAGTAGCACCCGACAAAAGTACAGGATTTTTCCAAAACTTTTTATCAAAGAGGTCATCCCAAAAATGACCGGAAACCTTACCATTACGATAGGAGAGTGGATGGCAGACTCCTCTTCAGAATATCGTGTTTACTCCTCCCTGGTCCAATCATGAGCGGGGTGCGAGCGACAGCGAGCATGAGAACACAGAGAATCAAAGATTCTCTGAGCAGGCAAATGTTTCATTTGCTATGAACGGAAAATCGAAGATTTTCCTGTGCGTGCATATCTTCGATGTGCCACGGACCGAAGGTTTTCGATTGCCCGGGAGAACGACCGAAGGGAGTCGATAAGACCAAAGATTTTCTCAAGCTCGCACCCCCCTCGGGATTGGCCCCGGAACGTTAGAGCAGAAGATCATCCCATCCCTATCCTGACGCTCCGGAGAGAACGGCGGCACACCAACCGTCACCTCTATGTCGTCAGGCGCCCCATCACCTCCCGATGAAATATATCGTCACTGGCGGCGCAGGATTTATCGGCTCCCATATCGCCGAGGCGCTCAGAGATGAGCACGAGGTCGTCGTCATCGACGACTTCTCGACAGGTCACCCTGAGAACCTCCGGGGTTTCGACGTCACACTCGTCGAGGGAAACGTGGCCGACCTCCCCCTGCTGAAGAGGATCTTCGCCGGCGCCGACGGCGTCTTCCACCAGGCGGCGATCGCCTCGGTGCCGAAGTCGGTCGCCGACCCCCTCGCCACCCACCAGGCAAACCTCACCGGCACCCTGAACGTCCTCCTCGCCGCACGGGACGCGGGCGTGCGGAAGGTGGTCCTCGCCTCCTCCTCGGCCGTCTACGGCGAGAGCCCCGAACTCCCGAAGAGGGAGGGGATGCTCCCCGAACCCCTCTCGCCATACGCCGTCTCCAAACTCGCGGGCGAGCACTATGCCGCCTCCTTCTCGCGGCTGTACGGCCTGCAGGCCGTCTGCCTGCGGTACTTCAACGTCTTCGGCCCGCGGCAGGATCCCTCGTCCCCGTACTCGGGAGTGATCTCGATCTTTGCCGACCGTATCCTCGCGGGCAGACCGATCACCATCTATGGCGACGGCGAGCAGACGCGGGACTTCGTCTATGTCGCCGACGTCGTCAGGGCCAACCTCCGTGCGATGGAGGGCGGCGCCGAAGGAGTCTTCAACATCGCCCGCGGCCGCACGACCACCCTGAACGCCCTTGCAGAGACGATGATGCGGGCCGCGGGCCGGACCGTGGAAGTCGGGCACGCGGAGGCGCGGGCAGGCGACATCAGGCACTCGTGTGCCGACATCACGCGGGCGCAGGAAACCCTCGGGTGGGCGCCCGAGTGGGGGCTTGAGGACGGCCTTGCCTGGACAATCCGGGCGGCAGGCCCTCAGCGGGTGTGACCAGCCTTCTCCCTGATGAGGTGCCTGATCGCGCCGAAAAAGAAGGGCCGCAGGCTTTCGTGCCTCAGGTCAGACACCACCGTCTTGATCGCCGCCGCAGGCACGCTGCCCATCCCCCTCTCCCGCATCTTCCTGAAGACCGCACCTTTTTCGATCGAATGCCCGTTCCCGTCCGTCTGCCCTGCGGCAGCAGGGGACCGCGAGACATTCGGGAAGCGGTTCGTGCAGTAGACCCTGAACGCGTCCTTATACCACGCCTGCCTGTACTGCTCCTCCGAGTCGAAGACCTGCAGGCGCCGCCGGAAACACTCCTGCCTCTCTTTGTCGTTCGCCAGGACGACCATCCTCTTCTCCAGGTCGATATGATAGTAATACCGGGTGAGGGCGACCTCGCCGCCGTCCCCGATCTCCACCCCGAGACAGTACGAGTCGCAGGTGTACGAGACATTGTGGTGGGTCGGGACGTCGAAACAGAAGTTCCCGAGACCATAGACGATAGTCCGACCGTCGACTGTCTCGATGCCCTGTGGGGCATGGGCATGGTGACCGATGACCAGGTCGGCCCCGGCACGGGCGATCTCATGGAAAAAGGCCCGCCTCTTTGGTTCGGGGACGATATTGTACTCGGTCCCGCCATGGTAGGTGTAGATGACCGCGTCGGGGTCTTCGGTCTCCCTGACTTCCCTGATCAGGGCACGGATCTTTTTGAGGTCAAAATAGTACGGTGCCGGCGTCCTCCCGTCCCACATCGGGCCCTCCCGGTGGCAGGAGGCGATGAGGGCGACCTTCGTCCCGCCATGACCGACCATGAGGTATTCGGGATAACCGCCGACGCCGTAGTGCCTGATACCGCTCTCCTCCAGGCGCCTGACCGTCTCCTCCACACCGCTAAGGCCGCTGTCCATGATATGGTTGTTCGCGAGAGTGCAGATGCCGACATGCCTCTCCTTCAGGTACCCGGCCGTATTCAGGGGGGCCTTCAGGTTGGCACCGCCGCTCTCCTTCTGCCTGGGCGGGGCATCGGTGATGGGGTTTTCGAGGTTGATGTGGCAGACATCCGCGTCACGGAAAAGGGCCCTGATCTGCTCGTCGAAGATCTCCTCCCCTGCCTGTACCTGGTCAAAAAAAACGCCGCTTGCCGAGAAATCCCCCGTACATACGATCCTCATGGATATCACCCCCCTATCGTGACGACTGGTTAATGAATCTTTTTATCTCCTGATAATATCCGGCAACCCACCCTTTCAAAAACGGATCCCGGACAACGACCCGTGCATAATAGACGAGGCTCACGACAAAGGCAACGGCAAGGAGGGCCAGGGCAGGCAGAGAAAGGAGTTTGGCTGCGATCAGGGGCGCCGCAACCAGGAGGCCGACCGCAAGGTCGGCGCACCAGAGGTAGCACTCCCTGAGATAGTCCAGGCCCGCGAGTTTCAGGAGCCAGAGATTCATAAAGGCGCAGAAGAGCGCACCTGTCAGGGAGAAGAGGAGTATCGCGATGACCGGGTCCCCGGTCATGCCGCCGATCGTGAGGGAGACCACGCGGGACGTCAGGAGGGCCAGGTCGAAGACAAGGCCAGCCCCCTGCTTCTCAAGCACGCTGAAGATGGTCGTCAGCGGCGACGAGACGAACATGAAAAAGATCCAGGGGACGAGGAGTTTGACATAGAAACCGGCCTCGTACCACTGGGGGCCGAGGAAGAAGACGAACATTTCCTCGCCGATGAGGAGGAGGAGGAGCATGGGAAAGATGCTGATCGCGACAAGACGCCTGTGGACCTCCTGCACGATAGGGCCGATGTCCCCGGTCTTTTTCTGTTCCTCGCTCGCCCTCTGGAAGAAGACCTGCGAGACCGCGGTGCCGACGAGACCGAGGGGGAGGCTCACCGCCTGGTATGCGAGGGAGTACAGCCCGACGATGGCCGGGGTGAAGAAGAAGGCGAGGAATATGGGGGAGACCTGCCGGGAGACCTCGTTGGCAGCGGTCGACCAGGAGGTGAAGATCGGGAACTTCCTGTACCTGATGGCGAGTGCCCTGACCTTCGCCAGGGTGACAGACGAAAGGAGGTGCCGGTCCTTCCTGACCTCGCGGAGCATCAGGATATCGGCGGCGCCGTACCCGGCTACGGCCCCACCAATGAGGCCGAGTGGCGAGGCAACACCGATGCCGGCCCCGATCTGCACACCCTTGTTCACGAGGGAGTTCGCCACCCTGCCCCCTGCCACGGTGCCGAACTTCTCCCGCCTGGAGAGCCAGTAGTTCAGGACGAAGAAGAGGCCGTTCAAGAGGACAAGGACCGGGATGAGACCGATATACCCGGCAAGGGCGGGGAAGTTCAGGGCGGCCGCGATATTTTCGGCGAAGATGATGAGGACCGCACCGCTGACGGCCGAGGTCGCCACCACCAGGACGGCGCTGAGGACCGCGAGGTTTGCAGCGTCTTCGTCCTCCCCCGGGAGCATGATGGCAAGGTGATAGGAGAAGCAGGAGATGATCGCGAGGATCCCGGCGATCGAGAGGAAGACCTGGAAGACCCCGAAGTCGTCCGGGGAGTACAGGCGGGCGATGACCGGGATGAGAAGGACGCCCGCCGCCTGGGCGATGACGCTGCCTGAGACAAGTTTCAGGACATTGGTGACAAAACGCGACATGGGGTATGGAGCATAGATTCAACTTGCTCTATATTATCCTTTGGATGGCCCTGCCCCCTGTACGGTGGCATTCGGAAAATGAAAACCTGACATGGGGGTGTCAGAGAGTCTGGCCCCTGAGGGCCTCGGTGCCCCGGACGATATAGGGAAGAGACCCCGTGTCAGAGACCTTCCTCGCGGGGACACCGGCGATGGAGATATTCGGTTCCAGAAAAGACCTGTTCACGACGCTGTTGGCGCCGATGGCGATGCCGTCCGCGATCCTGATGTCGCCAAAGATCTTCGCGCCCGGACCAATATAGACATTGTTCCCGATCTTCGGGGCTGTCTCGTCATGGGACCCGATATTGGCGCCCGGGTGGATCCTGCAGTTTTCCCCGATCTCGGCGGCGCTGTTGACGACGAGCTGGCCATAGTGGGCGATGGAGAGGCCGGGCCCGAAGACGTTCAGGGGGATGGTGAAGCCGAGGCGCACCGACATCTGGTGGTACCTGTACTGGAGCGTATAATAGAACAGGGCATGGGCAGGACTGATATTTTTCAGGCAGTTGTTCCAGTACTCGCACTTCCTCATCAGCAACTGGAATTTCCACAGATCGTCCCCTATCAACGGCCTGGGTCTTGCCCGACCAATTCCTGACGAAATAGTGTCTGCTTTCATGTAGAATAAGTAGTCATCTTTCGAACGGATCATCCGGCTCCTGAGAGGATCGCATAGCACATAGAATTTTCGCTTGAAAAGAATTTCATCCACACACCATAAAAATCAATAATATGAGATAATAATCAAAATATAGAGAAATCACCCGGTCTCAGACCCTGCCGCACCGGCCCGGATCCCGGTGCGGGCAGGCACCCGGAGGAGAGGTGTTTGTATTCGGTCGGTGAGATCCAAATATTGATATAAAATGTCGCCAGAGACAGGTCTATTCCGGTCCACCCGCATGTACCTGTCACGAGAGGGAAAGCGGGCGTGGACGCCCGGTCCTGCGGGTCCCCTCCCCTGCGGTCAGACACGCCAGATAAAGGAGCCTGCCCCGCCATACAACCCGAAAAATGCCTGTGAGGGGTACTATGGACGATCAGAATGGCGGCGATGACGGGCGTCCAGGCGGCGCAGAGAGGGAAGGGGCGCGATGAAGAAGGAGCGCTGCGCCCTGGTGATGGGGGGGTACGTGAACGGCTACTCCATCATCCAGGAACTGTACGACCGGGGCGTGCGCGATATCGTCCTCCTCGACCACGACAGAAAACCCGGGGCATACAGCAACAAGATCACGCGGTTCATCTGCGCCAGGGCCACTGAGGAGAGCGTCCACGCCGAACTGACAGAACTCGGCAAAGAGTACGGGCAGGTCGTCGTCTATCCCACAGACGACGTCCACCTGGAGGTCCTGGATGCCCTTGCCGGGAAAGTCGGGTCGTTCTGTTTCCTCCCGATCAACCCGGCCAATCTGGGCCTCTGCCTGAACAAGTACCACCAGTACAGGTGCTGCGAGGCGCTGGGAGTCCCGTACCCGAAGACGGTTCCTATCGAGCGGGTCGAGGACGCCGGCCGGATCCTTTCTGTCCCCTTCCCTGTCATCGTCAAGCCCGACAAAAGGGAGGACCTGAAATCCGATGTCTTCAGGAACATCGTCATCTCCGACAGGGGCGACTACGACACACAACTCCCCAGGATCATCGCCGCCCTCGAACAGGGCGTCCCCCTCCTCGCCTCCGAGGTCGTCCCGGGCGACGGCTCGAACATCTATGCGTACGTCGGCTACCGGAGCAGGGACGGCAGGATCCTCAACGAATGGACAGGGAAAAAACTCTCCCAGTACCCGGACAACTTCGGGATCTTTGCGAGCGCTTCCAACCAGGCGCCGCCCGAGGTCCTGGAGCAGGGGAGGCGCCTCCTCGACGGGATGGACATCGTCGGCATCGCGGAGCCCGAGTTCAAGTACGATGCCAGAGACGGAAGGTACAAACTGATGGAGATCAACCTCCGCTCCATGATGTGGCACCGGGTCGGCAACATCTCGGGCGTGAACGTCCAGTACGCCCAGTACCTCGACGCCGCCGGCCTCGATGTTCCCGTTCAGGTCCAGGAGAAAGAGAGGGAGATCCACCTCGTGTACCTGAAGCACGAGATCATCAACCTCCTCACAAGACCGGGCTATCACCGCACCTTCTTCCGCAACCTCTCAGGCCCGGTCTCCCTGGCCTTCTTCGACAGGCACGACCTCCGGCCTTTTCTCGTCGACGGCGCGGACACCGTCTACGAGGTGGGCGTGGCCTGCCTGAAGAAACTGGGCCTCCTCTGATGCCTGCAAAGAGAGGTACCTGAGGGCCTGGTAGCCGAGGAGAGAGACATAGGGGCGACGGGCATTCGCAATGTTCACGACCACCCGGCGCGGCAGGCCGTCAAGTCCCCCGGCATCCCGCATCCTCAGGAGAGAGAACCTGGAGAGATGGGGGAAGGCGAAGTACCTCCCCCACCTGACGTCGAAGAGGCGCTGGTGCATGGCACGGATCCGTGTGGCGACGGAGGGGCCGGGCATGACGCTGCTGATACGGGTCGTGCACTCGATCCCGCCGAGCGCGGCGAGGTCGCCGGTGAAGAGGGAGCAGGCCGTGTATTCCTTGTACAGCGCCTGACCGAGCCTGAGGGAGAGGGGCACGCGCTGGAAGAATGTCATCAGTTCGCGGTCCCAGAGGGGCACGCGCCAGCCGTACCCGAAGTACTCGTACACCCTGACAGAGTTGATGATGTACTTCGCCTGTCTCTCCTTGAAGTCGAAGTACTCGATGGCGTCGGCGCAGGACTCGGCGTCATGGACATCGGGACACCCGGCACTCGTCAGGGACCGCTCCGCGTAGAGGGCACGCAAGGGGGGGTCGTCCCAGGCCCAGAGAGAGTAGTGCGCCGCCAGGTTGTCGGCAAGGAATTTCTGGAGGGTGTATGCCTGCGGCCGGCCGTACTCCCGCGGGATGTGGCTGCCGGCCAGCATGTCCCCGCTGTGTCCGGGCACAAAAACGGCATCAGGCGGCACCGCACCCTCATCCTTCATCTCGCAGACGGCCAGATAGTCCTGGGTGTGGGGGAGGGAGGAGAGGTTGCCGCCATAGCGGAGGTACTCTGTAAGGGCATCCCCCCCATAGCAGGCCTGCACCTTCTCCTTCGTGTACTCCACGCAGTGCCAGTCGTAGTCAAGGGCCCGGGCGACCTCACGGCTGATCCGGACCTCGCGGTTCTCTTTCACGCCATAGGTGAAGCAGGTCACGTCCTCTGCACCCAGGCGCCTGAGCATGGCGACGATGATCCGGGAGTCGAGGCCGCCGCTCAGGGGGACGACGATCCGCTTCCCTTCGCACGAGGCGAGGAGGCGGCGAAAGACCCGGACGAGAACGTTGTCGAGGCCCCGGGTGAGGTCGCCGACGAGGTCGTCGCCGGCAAAATAGTCGCCGTGCCTGAACTGTGCATAGCTGACGGTCCGAGCGGTACCGGACCGCCCGGGGAAGATGAGGCACTCACCGGCCTGGAGTTGCCTGACCCCCCGGTACAGGGTCCAGGGGCCGGTGACAAAGCCGGTGGCAAGGAACTCGGCTGCGGATTCCTCGTTCAGAGGCGAGGAGACGCGTTCCACAAGGAAGTGGGGGTCGTCGGCGATGACCATCTCCTCTCCCCTGCCGGCAAAGAAGAGAGGGATGCTCCGCAGGCGGTCGACGGCGGCGGCGATGGTATCGGGTGTCTCGACGACAAAGGCGTACTCGCCGTTCAGGGACTCGAGGAGGGCCCTGACGGCGTTCAGGTCGTCCCAGGGGGCGGAGAGGAGGAGGGCGGCGGCCTCCCTGCCGTCAAGGAGGACACCGCCGGCAAAGACGGTCCCCTTGTACCAGCAGCGAATCTCTCCGTTTTCGGAGAATTGCCAGGGGTAATGGGGGTTGTTCAGGCAGACATGACCGGTCATGTTCCGTCCTGCCGGGGGATGCGGCGATCACTTCTGATCCCGCAGGATATATATATAAGCATTGGAACCGGTGCGACTGATCGCAACCCTCATCCCCATACTCGCCTATACCCGGCGTCCATGCAGACCCTCATCCTTGCCGGCGGTTCAGGCACCAGGCTCTTTCCCCTGAGCCGGACCTGCTACCCGAAACAGTTCATCCCCCTCTTCGAGAACGAGTCGCTCTTCCAGAAGGCGGTGAAACGGGCCCTCTTCTTCTCCGGGCCCGGGAAGATCTCCATCATCACCAATGAAGCCCACCGCTTCCTGGTCGCCGACCAGCTCGCGGCCGTCGGCGCCGACTGCCCTGTCCTTGTCGAGCCCAGCGGGAAGAACACCCTGCCCGCGATCGTCTACGGCATGACCGAGGTCCTGAAAGAGGGGGAGGACGCGACCGTGGCAGTCCTCCCCTCGGACCAGCTGATCCTCCCCGGCGAGGAGTACAGGAAGGCTTTCCGTGCAGCCGAGGCGCTCGCACAGGACCATCTCGTCACCTTCGGGATCGCCCCGACCTCGCCCCACACGGGCTATGGCTATATCCGCCCTGGCCGGGCCCTCGCCGGCGGCTATGCCGTCGACGCCTTCGTCGAAAAGCCCGACCTGGAGACGGCGAAGACATATGTGCGGGACGGGTATCTCTGGAACTCGGGGATGTTCGTCTTCCCTGCCGCCCTCTTCATGGACGAGTGCAGGCGCCTGGCGCCGGCTGTGGCAGAGGCCTTCACCCGCTCCCCGGCGGAGGCCTATGCCTGCACCCCGAAGATCTCGGTCGACTTCGGGCTCATGGAGAAGACGGACCGCGCGGCGGTCGTGCCCCTGGCCACGGCCTGGAGCGATGTCGGGAGCTTCGACGCCCTGTACCAGGTGAGCGACAAGGACGGGCAGGGCAACGCGGTGAAGGGCGAGTACCTGGGCATCCACAGCGGGAACAACCTGGTCATCTCCGACCGCCTGGTGGCAACGATCGGCCTCTCCGACCTTGCGATCGTCGACACGGCCGACGCCCTCCTGGTCTGCCCGAAGGCTGAGTCCCAGTATGTCGGCGAGATCACGACTCTCCTGAAGGAGAGGGGCGACGGGCGCTGTGACCTCCACACCACTGTCCACCGTCCCTGGGGCAGGTACACCGTCCTCCTGCAGGGCGACTCCTTCCAGATCAAGCGCCTCACCGTCCTGCCGGGCCGCCGTATCTCTGCACAACTCCACCACCACAGGAGCGAGCACTGGGTGGTCGTCCGCGGCATGGCCGAGGTCTCCAATGACGGCCGCACTTTCTTTGTCAGGCCAGGGGAGAGCACATTTGTCCCGGCAGGTGTGAAGCACCGCCTGGGAAACCCGGGGCTGATCCCCCTGGAGGTGATCGAGGTGCAGAACGGCGACTACATCACCGAGGACGATATCATCCGCTTCGACGACGACTTCAAGAGGGAGTGACAGCGGGGGGACGGCAACCTCCCTTCGGTCTCCGTTCTGTCTTCCCGGGGCCAATCTGAAGTGGGGAACGGGGTATAGCACGTTCGAGAAAGCCAGAGATTTTCGCTGTCCGGGGGTGAAACTCCGGCACGATTGATGTGGAAAAGGCAGGGGATCGGGACCCCTCGCCGGGGGACTACGTCCCTGGACAGCGGAGGTCTTCGACCAGCGGCAGATCGAAGATGTGCGCGAAGAGGATATCTCCGATATCCTGTGTTCTCATGCTCGCTATCGCTCGCGCCCCACATTAGGATAGGAGGGGACGGCAGTCTCCTCTGCACTCTTCTCGTTTCCTATCCCGGGTCAGGGATCCAGGGGCGGAGTCCCCCGGATCAGACAGGGGTCGGGGCATCACAATGACTATTCAGTTTATCCGTGCCAGTCGCCCCTTCACCCGCCACTTCAGTTCATGGCAGAGGGAGGGGAGGTGGTACAGGAGGTTTGTCGAGTAGTTGCAGCTGCAGCCTGGACACTGTTTCAGGAACATCTCCTTGAGCCTCTGCCTGTACGCATCCGAGGAGACGATCTCGGGGAGGGGCGTCTCCCTGACCGTGCCCATGGGGGGCAGGGCCCAGCACCCCGAGTAGACCTCGCCGTGCGGGCCGACGTAGACCTTCTCGTACCCGAGGTGGCAGGGGATGTCCTCCCTCCTGGGGTTCTGGAAATACTCTTTCATGTATTCAAGAGAGGAGTAACTCTTGCTGATCAGGCCGGGGTGCGTGGACTTGATCCGGTGGAGCTCGGCGACCAGGTCGTCGAGCCTGTCCCTCTCGTCCTCCGGGATCCAGAGTTCTGAGGTGTCGACGTCCCTGAAGAAATAGAGTGAGGTATTGAGGAGGTTGAAGCCGCAGGTGATGCCGAGTTCTCTGGCCAGGTCGACCATCTTCGGGATCTCCGGGAAGGTGGGCTTCATCACGGTCGTCCCTATGGTGATGGCAAGGGCAGGGTACCGGGAGTCCCGAAGCCCGATCAGTGTCCTGAGGGCGCCGGTGCTCCGTTCAAACCCGCCTTTCACCCCTCTGACGGTGTCGTGGACCGCGGCCGTGCCGTCGATGGAGATGGAAAAGCCGTCGAGGCCGTTCTCGATGAGAGAGACGGCCCTCTCTTCGGTCAGCAGAAGCCCGTTCGTGGTGATGGAGATGTCGGCAAAGCCGAGGTCGTCCGCGACTTTTACGATCGCAGGCAGGTCTTTTCGCAACAGGGGTTCGCCCCCGGCGAACTCGATATTCCGGATCCCGAGCGTCTTTGCCTGGGCAAGGACCTCGCCCGCCTCCGCCGTGTCCATTTCGCCGACAGAGGCATGCCGCCACTGCCGGCAGGTGATGCACCGACTGTTGCAGTTGTCGGTGATGTTGAAGACGAGGGTCGTCGGGCGATAGGGTATCCTGGAAAGAAATGACGTATTCAGCCTGGACGCCTCGGAGTAGAAAATCCTGGAAGACTCCCTCATCCCCTCCCTGATATATGAAGACAGTGATTCGGCCATGGTTGACTCATCCATGCAGTCCGGAAATATATTTCTTCCCCCATGGACCCGGGGAGACACCGATGTCTGTCTCCCTCGCCGCGGGACAGACCCGGGCCGATGTGTCCGTGCAAAGAGACAGACCCCTCATTCCGGCAGAGTGCACCAATCCGTGACCAAAAAGAGAGGCTTCCTGCCGCCAGAAGAGGTATGAGGGGGAAGACCCACCCTCTTACCGTGCAGCCGGGGAGAATACAGTAGAAGACATGATCGAAAGGCTTCGAAGGGTTTGAGAGGGGCCGCTTCGTCATCCTCTACGGTTCCGTCTCCCGGGGAGAGGAAGAACCCGGATGTCGACCTCTGCGTCTTCTTCGACGGGGACCGCATGGAGGCGCGCGGTTCAGGTTTCGTGCCCTGTCAGAACTCTTCAGAGACTGCTACGACCTCCAGATATTCCAGCAGTTCCCGCTCTATGAGGGAGGAGTCCGTGCGTGGCCTCGTGCTCTCCTGCCCTGACGAGCGGATCCTGTGCGATCGCTCTGTCGAGGCCACCAGGGAATTCAATGCAGTCAAGCACCGGCCCGATTCGGCCGATGTGTTCACCCGGCTCAGGGCTAAAGGGTCGAGTATGCGATAGATTTTGCGCAACCGGGGTGCTGAGGCAGTCATCCCTGACTGAAAAATCAGGGGTCCAAAGATGGGGAGTCTGTTCTTCGAGGCTGTCCGATATCTTCTGCAAGGCTGAGGTATGCCGCCGCCAGGACCTCCACTTCCTCCCTCTCAGGGGGGGCCGGGGCGTAGGCAAGGCGGTCTGCAGTTGCAAAGAACCAGGCAAGGCCTCCCCTCTGGTCCGGGCAGGCGTCCAGGGCGTCGGCGGTGAGGAGGACGCTGGCCCCTGTACGCTCCTCGATCAGGGCGGCCATCTGCCGCGAGAGGAGAACGGCCGCCTCCCGCGTCTTACCTTCATCCAGGCAGACCTTCCAGGGAGGTGCCTCCTCCGCGACCGCCTGCGGGGCGGCCTCGGCACCCGCATCTGTCCTTTCCTGTTCAGGGGGCGACGCCTCTTCCGCGCGAGGGGGTGCCTGCCGCCGCCTGCGCAGGTAGCCTGCACCGAGGGCGACGCTCCCAACAAGGAGGCCAGCAAGGAGGAGGGGCAGCATGGAACGTCCTTCAGGGCCGGGGTGTGTGGCCACCGGGTTGTCAGTCGTCGGGGCGGCCGCAGTCGGGATCGCGGTTGTCTGTGTCACTGTCTCTGTGGTCCCGGGGACCCCGGGCGTCTGTACCGGGGTCTCCGCGACCGTCGGGACGGTCGTTGTCGACGTCACGGTCGCAATGCCGATCACCTGGCGGGAGGAGGAGGCGACGCCAGCGCTGCCGTCGGCGGTGAGGGCGACATGGCCGACCCAGCCGTCGAGGGCGTACGTCTCAAGCACCTGCCCGTCGCCGTCGAAGAGGTAGGCTTCTTTGTCCATGGACCCGGCAAGGACGCGGGAACCGTTCTTCGAGACGGCGACGTCCCGTATCCAGCCTCCGGCGGTGAAGGTCCAGAGTGTCTCGCCCTCCCTGTCAAAGCAGGTGAGGGTGTTGTCCTGCGCACCGGCGAGGACGCGGGACCCGTCTTCAGAGACCGCGAGGGCGGTGATCGGGCGGCGTGAGGGGTGCGTCCAGAGAAGGGTGCCCGTGCGGTTCAGGAGGCGGACGCCGGCGTCGGAGGCAACGGCGACCGCGTCCCCGGTCCCGGAGACGGCGACCGCGGTGCCTCCCTCCAGCATGCCCTCATGCGCCCAGAGTTTTCGCCCGGCGCCCGTATAATAGAAGAGGCCGCGGCTGGAGGCGACCGCGGCGTACGCGCCCTTTTCCGAGAGGGCAAGATCGCGTATCCTGGACTGGACCTCGTCCTCTTTATCCTTCGGGTCGCCCCTGGTGTCGGCGGTGGCCCTGAGGGTGCCGTCAGCGTCATAGAAGTGCACCTCGCCGACGAGGTCCGCGACCGCAAGCCTCTTCCCGTCGGAGGAGAGGGCGAGGGCCACACAGTCAGAGTCCAGGTTCTGCCTCCAGAGCAGGGCGGCGTCCCCGGCATAGAGGGCGAGCTGCAGGCCGCCGGCGCCGGCGCCGGCGATCGTCCGGCCGTCCGCGGACGAGGCGGTCATCTCCGCCGACCACTGCTCCCAGAGGGGGGTGCCGTTGCCGGCCAGGAGGCAGAGCCTCTCCCCGCCGACAAGGACGTGCGAGCCGTCGGGGGTCAGGGCGAGGCCGGCGACCTCCGCGGGTGCGGAGTATGTCCAGAGAGGGTTCCCGGCAAGGGCGCCGACAGGGAGGACGGCAAGGAAGAGGCAGAGGACGATTATCGCGCACCGCATGTCTCCAGACTAGTGTCAGGAGAGACCCCATAAAGATTCTGTTCTGGATGTTACGCCGGGCACGGATCAGGTCCATCCCTGTCGTGCAGGAGGGGGGGTGCGTCGCTCGTGGATGAGGCGTGGACGTCTTCATGTGGCAACGACGCACCCTCCGGGCAGGAGACCAGGCGAAGGAGGGCGCCATGTCCACAGTGGCACATGGGATGACGCCCTTCCTCAGACAGAATCAAGCATCTCCCTGACCGCAGCCTGCAGGTCCGGGATTTTATTCCGGACGACATCCTACACGATCTCGGTATGGACTCCGAAATAGGCGTGAATGAGGATGTCCCGCATGCCTGCAATCTTTCTCCAGGGAATATCGGCATGCTCCGCTTTGAGCGGCTCAGGAATGAGTTTGACCGCCTCGCCGATGACCATGAGGTTCCGGATCACCCCATCCTGCACAAGATCGCTCTGCACGAACTCCTCGTAATCCATTCCCTGCGTATATCGTTGAATCCTCTCGATATCTTCAACACTATCCCGGAGATAGAGGTTATATTCCCGGGACATATCGCACGCTCTGGAGGATGTGGGGTGCGAGGCCGGGTTTGAGGGTGTCCTGATCGACAAGGTCGACGTGCCTTCCGAAGAGATCTTCGAGAAAAAACGTGAGGTCCATATAGGTGTCGAAGGAGCGCCTCCCCTCTTCGAACTCGATCAGAATATCGATATCGCTATCTTCGCGTTCTTCGCCCCGAACGAAGGACCCGAAGATCCCGATCCGCCGGACGCCGAGGCTCCGGATCCGGGCCCGGTGATCTGCCAGCGCACCCATGATGCCCTCAGCCGTCAGCATACTATACCTCTGGTACGCACTGATCAGGATAAGGTTTTCCTCCCGCGGTCTGGCGTGAGGTCGTGGACGAGGGGGGAAGCCGCCCGGGAAGAGGCGAGGTCAGGAGGGCTGGCTCTCTATGGTCGAACCCGGGAATACCGCTCTGGTGTACCTGCTCGAACATGACCTGCACCCGGGTGAGGCGGAGAGTATTGCCCTTGCCCTGGAGACGAGGCCGGATAGTTCGACGAGACCGAAGCCCGCCGCATCGCGGGACTCTCCGATCTTCCGGTCACCGGGATTATCGGCCTTTTGATGCAGGCGAAGGCTGAAGGCCGGGTTGTTTCGATGCGCGAGGAGATGGACGGACTCGGTGCGGCGAACCGCCTCCCGATATGATACATCTGATACACTTTGTACATTGCGGCACATATGCACAGATATAAATATCGTACACATCAATATCCCTGTATGGCCTCCAGCACAGGTGATACCGGCGGCAGTCAGATCAAGCGCATTCCCGTGAAAGAGTACACCTGGAAGAGTCTCCACGACCTGAAAGAAGCCGGACAGAGTTATGACGACCTGCTCTCCAGGATGATCCGGCGCGAGCGGGACTATCGGGACTGGCAGATGATCGTTGATATCGACAGGGAGGGCGAGTTCGTCGCCTTTGACCCGGAAGAGATCATGAAGGACGATTGAGGCGTGGGAGCAGCGTGTTCACTCTTGTTATCGAAAGGAAAGCGGAAGAATTTTTAAAGAAGCTGCCCGGGAAAAGCCGGCGCATCGTCATAGAAAAGATCCTGGACCTGAGAGATGATCCCTATCCCGGGGGAAACAAGGAAAAACTCGATTACCCCCATCCTCCTGCGGTGTACCGCCTTCATGTAAGCAGGTCTTTCACCGTGTTCTATATCATCGAGGACAATGAGCAGATCGTGAAAATCGAGAAGATCACAACGATCGAGCGTGCTCATAAAGAGTATTCACGCAGATCAGGTTGAGACGCCCGGGCCTTCGTGCACCCACAGGACCCGGATCGGCCGTCTTTTTTCTTTCCTCTCCCCGCATTCACACAAGGGGTGAGCCCCACAAATAACCAGAAAGTCGGCGAAATTGCCTTGATTCAGAGGATTTCCGCCTGCATTCCTTTTCCCTCCCCGGCCTCATGCGAGGGGCTGAAGGCCTTCGTATTACTGCCAATCATACTGGCCACCCCCGGGGCAGGAGAGGGGGCGGTATTTCCCGGGTTTCTCCGATGCCGTCCGCAGGGGCTGGATCTCTGGATATCGGCGGTATGGGCCGGGCGATCTCCGTATCTGGGCCTGGTATGGGCGTATTCTGACGATGGTGGAGGGGGGCCAAGGGAGTGTTCCCCATCGCCATTCTGAAGCGGAAAAAATCATCAGGCGAGATCAAGCATCTCCCTGACCGCAGCCTGCAGATCAGGAATTTTGTTCCGGACGACATCCCACACGATCTCATCATGCACCCCGAAGTAAGCGTGAATGAAGATGTCCCGCATGCCTGCAACCTTTCTCCAGGGAACACCGGGATGCCCGGACGTGAGCGGTTCGGGAATGAGTTTGACGGCTTCGCCGATCACCATGAGGTTCCGGACCACCCCATCCTGCACAAGATCGTTCTTTATGAACGCCTCGTAGTCCATTCCCCGGGTATATCTTTGAATTCTCTCGATTGCCTCAAGAATGTCTCTTAAATAGAGATTATATTCCCTGGACATACCTGACGCTCCGGAGGATGTGGGGTGCGAGACCGGGTTTGAGGGTGTCCTGATCGACAAGGTCGACGTGCCTTCCGAAGAGATCTTCGAGAAAAAACGTGAGGTCCATATAGGTGTCGAAGGAGCGCCTCCCCTCTTCGAACTCGATCAGAATATCGATATCGCTATCTTCGCGTTCTTCGCCCCGAACGAAGGACCCGAAGATCCCGATCCGCCGGACGCCGAGGCTCCGGATCCGGGCCCGGTGATCTGCCAGCGCACCCATGATGCCCTCAGCCGTCAGCATGCTATACCTCTGGTACGCACTGATCAGGATAAGGGTTTCCTCCCGCAGTCTGGCGCGAGGTCGTGGATGAGAGGGGGGCCACGGAAGGTCTCTGGAAAAAAGCGCAGAGCACGATCTCGTCCATCGGGCCGGGGCATGAAGCACCGGTCAGGGATCGCGGGGTTCGAAGAGAGATTCATCCCTCGCGTCCTCTGCCATCAGGTCGTCGCGAAGGCTCAGGACCGCAGATCTGAGTGAGGGAATATCATTCTGGACCGTCGTCCAGATGATCGCCCTGTTGATCCCGAAATAGGCATGGATCAGTTTGTCACGCATACCGGCCATTTCTGTCCAGGGAAGAGCAGTATATTTTTCCCTGACCTCTCGGGGGATGCACTTGGTCGCCTCACCGATCACCTCCAGCGCTCGCGTGACCGCATAGACGGTCTTGTCGTCCCCGCAAAACTGCTCATACGGCATACCCTCCGTGAAGATCTCGATCTTGTCAACGGCGTCGAGGATATCGTCCACATAATCGAGGGGACTTGCGCCGCGCGGTCATATATACAGAACCTCTTCCCGGACACGGCGGCCGATACGGGGTTTGAGTGCGCTCTCTTCGACCAGGTCCACCTTTCTTCCGAGGATCTCGGAGAGATAATGTTCGAGCCTGAGAAAACCGAAGATCCCCGGCACCTCGGAGAACTCGACCAGGATGTCCACGTCGCTCCCTTCGTGCTCCTCCCCCCGCCGGCACGACCCGAAGAGGCCGATGGACCGGACATGGTATGTCTCCTCCAGGTACGCTTTTTTTGCCCGGAGAATGCCGACGATCCTCGCGCATTCCCCGCCACACTGCAGAGTGGCCGTGTCCATTCCTGATCGGGATATGCGCCTTTCTCTCTCGTATACGTATCCCCCGAGGCCCTCCCCCTCAGAGGGTCCATCTCCTCCAGGACCGCCCGCGGTTAAGGCAGACATATATTACTCCAGGTCATAGGGAGATGTGCCTGTGACATCCCGGGAGTCCTGGCAGGAGACACGACAATGGCAGACTTTACCCTGTCTACCACGAACAAGACGGCGGTGCGGAAGCTCTCCGCACCGATCGCCGATGCCGCCACCTTCAGCGGCATCATCGAGAACATCCTGACGAACAACCCCTGGGGCTGCACGTCCTGGGAGGCGGGCGGCGTCGCCCACGACCCTGTCGAGAAGGCCTCCGAGGCCTACACGGCGCGGGTCGTCTACGAGGACGCCCTCGGCAGGGCCGCCGGCACTGCTTCGGCACGTGCACCGACTCTCGCCGGCTTCACCGCCGCGAAGACCGAGATCCTTGGGAACGCGGCGCTTGCGTCTGCCCTCGGCGGCACCGCGGTCGCCGACCCGGACCGCGAGGCGTACGCCTGCCGCCTCCGCTGCCACGACCCTGACGGCGAGGTCTACTCCGTCGCCTTCACCCGCACCTCGGTGCGGGTCTCGGGCTACGAGGACGACGCCCTCCTCGCCGTGATCGAGACCTGGGCGGACGGCGTCCCGGCCCTCGCCTGAGAGGGGGAGACCCCCCTCTTTTTCCGGCCCCGGACTTTCACCTCCTTTATCCTCGTCCGGCTACGGAGAGGGACCGACACTCGTCTATGGTGCAGGGGTACCTCCACAGGATTGGCCTCAGGCGTGCCGTACTCTCGTGTTCGGTTGGTACTTATAGGGCGTCAGGCTATTGATACATCATGAGCAGACGTCAGTCTGCATGATCCGCGGGGTGTGGAAGGAGATGAAATACCTGAAGTACCGCGTCCTCCTCCGGAGAGAACCGGAGGGAGGGTATACCGTGACAGTGCCTTTGCTTCCCGGTTGCGTCACCTACGGGGAGACGATCGACGAGGCGATAGCGATGGCGCGGGAAGCCATAGGACTCTATATCGAGGACCTCCGGGAGAAGGGCGAGGAGATCCCGACCGAGGAGGGACTGCTGGAGTACACCCTCACCGTCGAAGCCCATGCCTGAGATTCCCGCACTCACGCCCCAGAAGGTCATCAGGGTCCTGGAGAAGAAGGGGTTGCCGGGTCAGGGGGAGCCATCACCTCTTCTACCATCCTGAGACAAAGCGTCGGATTGTCGTCCTGTCCATGGACGGGACCTGCCGGCAGGTACGCTTCTTGAGATCCTCAGGCAGGCCGGGATGGAGCGGGAGGAGGTCCAGGACCTCCTGTAAGGTACGGCCTCCGGCAGGTTGCCCAGAATTTCTTCATCCCTCTGGCAGAATGGAGAAAGATCGTGTCTTGCCGCACATGATCGAGTCGCAGATCTCCTGAAGCCCTGAGAACGGCATACACACCGCCCTGGACAGCTGTAACCTTTTTCTACCATTGGTTCAAATACGTTCCATGTGGAACAAAATATAACCATTCAGATCATTGCTCACCTGCTCCAGGGCGACGCACACCCCCGCAAACTCGCAAAAGATCTGGGTATCTCGCACACGACCATACTGCGGAAACTCAGGAGTCTTTTAGACGGTAATGTCGTCGACTTCAGGACTGAAGGGAAAAATAGGGTATATTTCCTGAAAAAAACTCTCGAAGCACGGGTGTATATCTTCATGACAGAGTGGTACGCGCTCGGAACAGTGATCGAAGAGGCCCCCCACCTCCGGTCTGTCGTCAGGACACTTCAGGAGAGACAGGACATCTCCCTTGCCGTGCTCTTCGGGAGCTATGCGAAGGGGACCGCGGACCAGAAGAGCGACATCGACGTCTATATCGAGACTGACGATCGAGAGGTGAAGCGGGAGCTGGAAAGGTGTCACTCGCGGCTCAGTATAAAGATCGGGCCCTGGGAACCGGAAAATTTACTGATCCAGGAGATCGTAAAGAATCATGTCATCGTGAAAGGAGTCGAACGATATTATGAAAACACAAAATTTTTTGCATAAACTCTTCAGAGAAGGAAAGATCCGGGTCGTCGAACCCAGTGTTCAGGTCCAGGAGGCATACCGGAAAAAATCTGAGAGTTATCTCATCTCCGCAAAGATCCTGCTGGAGAACGGGCGGCTCGAAGAAACCGTATCGATGGCATAGTACAGCATGTACTACATGGTGCTGGCCCTCCTTTTCCAGACAGGCATAAAATGCGAGAACCACACCGGTGCGATGATCCTCCTGGAGAGTCTGTATGGCATTGACAGTTCCCGCATCGCCGCCGCCAAAAGGGATCGCATCGACAAACAGTACTACGTAGACTTTGCAATCACGGCAGAGGACGTCAAAGATTCCATAGAAGAGGCTGAAGCTTTCTGTGCAGACCTTCTTGATTTCATGGAGAAATTGCATCAGGGAGAGATCTCACGCTTCAGGGAAGACGCAGTGCGTCTCCTGGAAGGACCGGACGAGTGAACCACCCCGGCGATTGACCATTCTAACCCCTCTTTTCAGGACGGCGTCCCATCTTCCCGATCAGGAGTCCAGGTCGCTTCTCTCCCCCCGCCGGCGATGTCTACTCCATCACCCGCACGTCGGTGCGGGTCTCCTCCTATGGATGACCGAGAGCATCGGCATGATCAAGGCCTGCCCGATTCGGCCGATGCATTCACCCGCCTCGGGATCGTCAGAGACGGCATCTCCAAGAGAATGGAATATGCGGTCGAGAATGTCTTCGAGATCTGTGCGATGCTTGAACATCTCGGCGTGCCCGGCACGGACGAGGATGTCGTCGACCACCTGACGGTGTGCTCAGCAGGGAGATGCTCACGGACGACCTCAAGGCGATGAAAGGCTTCCGGAACATTGTCGTCCACCGCTACGGAGCGATCGACGATGCCCTCACCTTTGCCCTCCTGCAGGAGCATATCGGGGACTTCGCCCGTTTCAGGCAGGAGGTCGAGACCTTTTTGCGCAGCCGGGATGTTGCGGCTGACGACCAGCCCTGAGTGTCAGTGTATTCATTTTTTTCTGAAAGAAAAGCGAGGATATCTCACCGACACGGGACGCCCCTTGCGGCAGGTCGAGTTCACAGGATGACCGGGCATACACTCTGAAGGAGTGTTCAGATCGGGTTCCTCCCACAACCCTGAAAGAGTACACTTCGTAGTATAATACTGATGAGTGTCTTCCCTGGCAGGGGCAGGGAACTCTCCCGTCTCCTGGCGCACTGACTGGAGGAGGGAGCATTTCTGCATCGTTGCACGGTCGTTCTCACACAGGGCCGATTGCACCTGTTTCGATCTTGAGGGCCTTGCGGCGCTCGTCCAGAGAGAGGGATTGGGGCCGTCAGCTTGATTCTGATCCAGACGGTACATGGCGCTGTATTCAAGAGGTTTGTGCACCATGAACACCAGGACATGTGCCTCGACAGAGAACTGTCCCGTCCTCCCCGGGTGCAGGACTCGATCCTGTCGGTGCATTCGAGGATATGGATGAGGTACGGCCGGTCGTCTTTCACAGGGCGACGGCCTCCTGGACGCGGTCCCTGATATACCAGTGCAGTCCTCCCCCGGTCACCACGTCGACCTTGCGGCCGAACAGGTCCTGGGCATGGTCGAGGAGATTTCGTCCCGGTTCGAATTCGACGAGCAGATCGATGTCGCTCTCCGGGGTCTCCTCACCCCTGACGGCCTGACAGTACGGGCGCCGTGACCTGTTGCGATCCGCAGGATCTCAGCCACAATTGCATCGGCCCGCAGGAGAAATGAAGGCCAGACGTATCACTAACCGATGGGAGAACATACCCTGAGTCATACCTCCAGAGAGAATGTTTTCATATCTGCGAGAAACAAAACAGGTTGGGAAGCATGCACTTCGATAGAGAAAGGATCATCGGATTCCTGGATCAGGACGCGGTCATCATTTCGCATCACGCCCGGGTCAGGATGTTTGAGCGCAACGTCTCCACCGATGATCTCCTTCTCGTGATCAGGACCGGCGAGATGATCGAATCATATCCTGATGATGAGCCCTGCCCCTCCCTGCTCATGCTTGGTTTTATACATGACAATGCCTATCATGTAGTACTGGGGATCTGCCAGGACCATCTCCGGGTGATCACCACCTATATGCCTGATGAACAACACTGGACCGATACACGAACGAGGAGGAGAGAAGAATGATTCCAGAGAGGTGCACGTTCTGTAAAGGAACACTACATGAAGGAAAAACTGAGTTCATCGCACGGGTGAAGGACGAGATCATCGTCATCACAGATGTCCCGGCTTTCATCTGCGATCGTTGCGGCGAGGCATATTATAGCGTGGAGGTCTCCCGGAAGATCGATGCCGTGATGCAGGATGTCCACAACGGCAGGATCTGCTGCCGTCCCCTCGCGGCAGGCGAGGTCGAGCTCACCGGATAGAGATTGGCTGTGTTCCCGGACCACGGACATTTTTCAAAAAAGCAGGTCTTCGATCGTTTCCGGTCAGGGGGCGGACAGAGACTCATCCTCCGTCTGCACTGCGTTCAGGTCGCCGCAGACCCAGGCGGAGGACGGGCATTCTCTCTCGGTTGACAGAGGTATGTTCGCATATACGAACATATGTTCGACTATACGAACACACCCTCCAGGACTTCATTTCTGCTCCTCCGATTTCTGGGACGGAATTACCGCGAAGAGTATTATGTCCGCGAGATCGCCCGGGTGCTCCACCTGGGAGCGGGATCTTCAAGTGAAACCCTTGCTCGCCTTTCAGAGGCCGGCCTTCTCCACCACCAGGAGAGAGGACGTCTTGTGAGACCTTTTTTGAGTCAGCCTCCGCGTGTTCCGCTCCGATGCCGGTGAAGCACCAGAGGGTTCGTTCTCGGCCCTCGCCTGAGGGATACCCACCTCTTTTATCCCGTCTTCATCGGGGATGTCGTCCACTGTCTGTACAGGCGGCCGGTCCTGCCGCCAGAAGAGCGATGAGAAGAAAGACCTATCCTCTTATTACGTGCACCAGATGTCTGCAGTGGAAGAGATCATCGAGAGGCTTCGTACGGTCGAGGGGTTCGAGAAGGTCCGTTTTGTCATTCTCTATGGATCGGTCGCCCGGGGCGATGCGAGAGAGGGGTCGGATATCGATCTCTGCGTCTTCTTCGACGGCGATCCCGCGGAGGCGTCGAGGTTCAGGTTTCACGCCCTGTCAGAGCTCTTCAGCGACCGGTACGACCTCCAGATCTTCCAGCAGCTCCCCCTCTCTGTACGGGTGGAGTGCTTGCGCGGCCGGGTGCTCTCCTGCCCTGATGAGCGGTTTTTGTACGACGTCGCGGTCGAGACCATCAGGGAATTCGACGCATTCAAACACCGCCTCTACTACTATATCGGGGAGCGGGCGATTGGCTAGAACGGGATGCTCAGGAGTGCCGTCATCAGGATCTGAATCCAGGAGGAGAGCATCGGCATGGTCAGGGAACACCTGCCCGGACCTTCATCCACCCCGGGATCGTCAGGGACGGTATCTCCACACTGCGGTCGAAAATGTCTTCGATATCTGTGCGATGCTGAACACCGACCTCCGCCTCGGTTCCAATTCCTCTCATGCCCGTTCTTAATTTTCATGGCCGGGAGGCCTCAGGTCACGGAGTATCGTCTCAACTCCATCCTTCAGTTCCGGGAGCTGCCGGCGAATGATGAACCAGATCGTGTCCGGGTCAACCCCAAAATAGTGATGGATGACACCATGTCTGAGGCCGACAATTTTGCGCCAGGGGATGTCCGGGTACTGCTCCCTGATCGCTTCGGGGACATTCCCACAGGCCTCGCCGATCACTTCGAGGTTCCGGACAACGGCATCAAAAGTCTTTCGATCGCGGGCAAACTCTTCGCCAGAAAGGCCGCGAGTATACTCTTGGCCCCGATGCCCTCCAGGATGTCGTCGAGAAAAAAGGTGACATCACGCCCTGACATAGACGACATCCCCGGCGACAGACTTGAACAGATTCTTGCGCCGTCGAATCCCTCCTTTCAGGACCAGATCGACTTTGAGACCAAGAAGGTGCTCCAGGTCGTCGCGCAGGTCGACGACATCCCATCCTATCGGCCCGGCAAGGTCGACCAGGATGTCGACATCGCTCCCCTCGACCTGTTCGTTCCGGGCATAGGACCCAAAGACGCCGATCTCGCTGACACCATACTTCCTCTGGAGGGAGGGCTGAGCTCTTCGGAGAATTTCCAGGATCTCCTGCACCTTCCATGTCGCCGGGATGGTGTCGGCCGTTCTGGGCATGCACTCCATTCGGTCACCGTAAATATTAACCATTCCGGTCCTGCTCCAGGACGGTCGATATCGGGCACACCTGGCAGAACCTGTTGCCGTTCTCTTCCGGCGGGGGCGAAGCCGGCAGAGACCGAGGCGGTGCGAAGAGATCAGGGGTAGTGCAGGACGACCAAACAGCACGATAGCGGCCTCACCCGATCCGGGTACCCCCCTTCTCTCCCCGACGAAATGTCACCCTTTCGTTGTGCGGTCAGCTTCGTCGAAGATTGCCTGAATTCCCTGCTTGAGGAGAGGGAGATCATCACGGACCGTCACGAATACCGCCCCGTAATCCACTCCAGGGGTGACGTATCCTGTCCTGCGTGCCTGCGGTCTCTGTCTAGGGGATATTCTCTGCATAACCGTGGCGAAACCGTTCTTTGCCGCCTCGCCGAAGATCGTGAGACTGAAGGTCACCCTGCCTCGATGCGGGAGGAGATGGACAGGCCGCGGGGAGAGGGCGGGTTCCGGATTCATGATGCGCTGTTCTCACAGTGACAGGGGAAGAGTGGGTCTGCACACCTGGGAGGGCGGCCCCCTCCCGCCAGGCCGGAAACACCCGGGATTTCCGGAATGCAGCCGATTTCCACTCGCACTCCCTCCCCCACCCCGGCCTCTCCCGCGGCCGGGAAGGAGAGGCATTACCTGCACGCATACCGGCGACCAGAGGGGCAGGGGAGGGGGCGGAATATCCTGCATTTTTCGAGATCTGCCCACCATCGCCTGATTTCCGGATCTCGCCATTCCGGGCCCGGGTCCGGGGGGTGGCTCCCTGATCGGGGGGCTGTACGGGCGTATCCGGGTCGGGGTCCCCTCGGGGAGGGGGGTCTCCCGGAGCAGACCGCACCGGCCGGCACCGGTGCCGGAGCGCCGGGGAGAAGGGACGAGAGGGCGCCCCCATGCGCCTTTCCCCTTCTGAATCTGTTTAACTCTCCCCATTTTCAGGAAAAAATGCACATCTTTATGGATCGACACGAGAAAATGAGAGCGCGATCTATCGGGAGTACCACACCATGAAGACGATCATCCTTGCCGGCGGTTCGGGCACCCGCCTCTTCCCCCTGAGCCGGACCTGCTACCCGAAACAGTTCATCCCCCTCTTCGAGAACGAGTCCCTCTTCCAGAAGGCGGTGAGGCGGGCCCTCCTCTTCTCACGGCCCGAGGAGGTGTACGTCGTCACCAACGAGGCGCACCGCTTCCTGGTGGCGGACCAGCTCGCGGCGATCTCTGCCTGCTGCCAGGTCCTCGTCGAGCCTGCCGGGAAAAACACCCTCCCCGCGATCGTCTACGGCATGACGGCCCTGGAGGAGGGGACGGTCGCGGTCCTCCCCTCCGACCAGCTGATCACCCCGGACGAGGGGTACAAGGCAGCTTTTCATGCGGCCGAGGCCCTCGCCAGGGACCACCTGGTCACCTTCGGGATCACGCCGACCTCCCCGCACACGGGCTACGGCTATATCCGGCCCGGCGAAGTTCTCCCCGGCGGCTATGCCGTCGACGCCTTCGTCGAGAAGCCAGACCTGGAGACCGCGGAGAGGTATGTCCGGGAGGGCTATCTCTGGAACTCAGGCATGTTCCTCTTCTCCTCTGCGCTCTTCATGGAGGAGTGCCGGCGCCTGGCGCCGGCCGTGGCAGAGGCCTTCGCCCTCCCTGTGGAGGAGGCGTATGCAAAGACCCCGAAGGTCTCGATCGACTACGGCCTCATGGAGAAGACCGACCGGGCTGCGGTCGTGCCCCTGGCCTGTTCATGGAGCGACATCGGGAGCTTCGACGCCCTGTACCAGGTGAGTGAGAAGGACGGGGACGGCAATGTCGTGAAGGGGGAGTACATCGGCCTCAGGAGCGCGAACAACCTGGTCATCTCCGACCGCCTGGTGGCGACGATCGGCCTCTCCGACCTCGCGGTCGTCGACACCCCGGACGCCCTCCTGGTCTGCCCGAAGGCAGAGGCCCAGCACGTCGGCGAGGTCACCGCCCTCCTGAAGGAGAGGGGCGACGGCCGCTGCGACCTCCACACCACTGTCCACCGGCCCTGGGGCTCGTACACCGTCCTCCTCCAGGGCGACTCCTTCCAGATCAAGCGCCTCACCGTCCTCCCGGGCCGCCGCCTCTCGGCCCAGCTCCACCACCATCGGAGCGAGCACTGGGTGGTCGTCCGCGGCATGGCCGGGGTCTCCAATGACGGCGAACAGTTTTTTGTCAGGCCGGGGGAGAGCACCTTTGTCCCGGCCGGGGTGCGGCACCGCCTGGAGAACCCCGGACTGATCCCCCTCGAAGTGATCGAGGTGCAGAACGGCGAATACATCACCGAGGACGATATCGTCCGCTTCGACGACGACTTCAAGAGGGAGTGAAAGCCCCCTTCTGAATGTGCTTACCTCCCCCTATCTTCACCTTTTTGCGACCGCATCCTTGATCCTGCCAACGCTTGTTGCGAGGATCGCGTCTCGATACCTGTACAGCCTGGCCCACAACGCCTTTCCTTCCCCACCGAGCCATCAGGGTGACCCGGCTTTTCGACCTGTGCCAGCCCAGTTCTCTATCGGACCGACCGGGAGAAACGCAGATCGGCACGTCCATATATTCACGGCGCAAGAGCAAAGATAAAGTTCAGGCGCACATGGTATACGCTCACCGGAGGGCCGGATGTATGGATGAATTTGACGGGATACTCGTATTGCTGGACGCGGCAGAGGGGCGGATTGCAGGCAGGACGACGATCCAGAAACTGGGATATTTTTCGACGATCCGGGGTGCCGTCAGGGCACATTACCGCCCCCACTACTATGGTCCCTATAGCGCCGATATCGCCGGGGCGATCCAGACTCTTGTCTCCTACGGATTCATCGAAGAGAGGGTTGAGACACCGGCGGGTGCCGGAGAGACACCAGACTGGAGACGCTATACCTACACCCTCACCGACGACGGCAGGGAACTGGTCCAGGAGATGAAAGAGGAGTACCCCCGTGATGCCGCAGAGGTAAAAGAGGTCGTCGACATATGCAGGGATGCCGCAGACCTCGACTCCAAGACCCTCTCCTGGGCGGCGAAGGTCCACTACATCCAGACAAGAGAGATGAGGGATATGTCCCCCGACGAGATCAGAGAGATCGCCAGGACCCTGAACTGGGACCTCTCTGAGGGGCAGGTCCAGAAAGGGATGGACCTCCTCACCAACCTTCATCTCACGGGGGGGTGAACCGAGCACGCTCACGTATGAGACCCATATCAGGGACCCCCTCTATGGGTATATCGGGCTTACCCGTGATGAACTCCGTCTTCTCGATACCCTTCCTCTCCAGAGGCTGCGGCGGATCAAGCAGCTTGCCAACGCGCATCTGGTCTACCCTGCCGCCTGCCACACCCGCTTCGAGCACTCCCTCGGCGTCCTGCACACCGCCACCCTGATGGCGAGGCAGCTGCGGGTCGGCGATGATGACCTCATAAACCTCCGCTCCGCCGCCCTCCTCCACGACATCGGTCACGGCCCCTTCTCCCACGTCTTTGAGGCGCCCCTGAAACAGATCAACGGGCCGGAGGCCACACACGAAGATATCACCCGCCGCCTCATCGGAGAGGACGAGGGGATCGTCTCTGTCCTTAGCGAGAGAACAGACGAGGTCATCACCCTCCTCTCCGAGGACCAGAATGGTATCCTCCACCAGATCATCTCCGGGAACATCGATGCCGATAAGATGGACTATCTCAGGCGGGACTCCTACCACGCCGGGGTGACCTACGGGAACTTCGACCTTGAACGCGTCCTCTACACCCTCAGGAAGACCGCGAGCAGGCAGCGCGAGGACCTCACTATCCATGAGAAGGGTATCGACGCCGTCGAGAGTTTCCGGCTCGCCCGCTTCCTGATGTATGCTCAGGTCTACTATCACCACACGAATGTCCTGGCAAACGGGATGCTCCAGCGGGCGGTCACCGTCGCGATCCGGGATAAGGTCGTGGACGCAGAGAGGATCCAGATGAGTGGCAGTTCTTTTTTGCAGCACTATCTCGCCCTCGACGATGCTCGCCTCCTCTCCCAGGTGCTTTCGAAACCGGAGAGTACGGCCGCTGACCTTGTCAGGAGGCTGGAGAGGAGGGACCTCCTCAAGAGAGGGTATGAGTCCTATGTCTCCCAGGAGGAGGACACACGCCTCAGGTACCATCTCGGGACGAAGTTCACGCCTGCTATGGCGCAGACGATCGAGACGGCAGTCGCGGAGGAGTGCGGGTGCGACCCCGACCTCATCATCGCCGACGTCGTGAAGAACGAGAACTCGCTCTTCAAGTCGGCGTCCGTCCTCTTCGAGGAGGACAAATTCCCCATTCTGATCGAGAGGAGCGACGGGAAGGTCAAGGACATCGACTCCTTCTCGACCCTCACCTATACGGGCAAGCCAAGGACGACCTTCTATCTCTTCTGCCCGGAGGAGGAGCGGCAGAGGGTGGAGGCGTGTGCCGGAGATGTCATCGCCTCGACGGTCGGGTGAGGGCCGGAGGTACTTTCCGGGGCAGAAACAGGTGAGCGCGCTCCTCTCCTTCTCGTCGGCGGCATACGGGGATGAGGGGAAAGTTTCCCTGTACGGCCTTCGTACCCCTGAGATTGCAGCCCCAATCCTGCAGAGTGATCGCCGCGTTCTGGTCACGGTCCATCTCCGACCCGCGATGGAGGGGGGAGTGCATGTGCGAGGTCAGGGCATAGACCCAGACGTATAATTCTCAGATAAATACAGAGGAGATAGACCAGACAACCTCTCCCCACGCCAGCAGCAACCCTGTTCCGTATCGGGCCGCTCATCTCAACGACCAGGCCATTACGTCGGTCACCACCGGGCTCATTGAGATCCTTCAGGCAGGATGAGTCCCGGGCCTGATGGTGTTCCTCTGCAAGGGGAACGGTCCTCCCGGGCGGGAATGTAATACCCCCCGGCAGGTCGGCCCTGAAGGGAGCGACCCCTCCGGTCCGGCCGGAAACACCCCAGATAGGCGTGAAAGCACACATACAGGCCAGATTGGAGCAGATATCCGCCCGCATACCCTTCCCGTCACCGCCCTCTCCCGGGACGGGGACGGGAGGGCATTACCCTCACGCATACGGGCCGCCGGCAGGGCAGGAGAGGGGGCGGTATTTCGTGGGTTTCTCGAACGCCGCCTGCCGGGCCGGGACCGGCGGATCTCGGCGGAATGGGCAGGGATTGGCCGGGCGACCCCCGGATCCGGGGACGATACGGGCGTATTCAACCCAATCCATCCCCCTCACCAGAGAGGGGCATTCAGCACCAGCACCACTATTCTATGATCTCCGTCCCATCCCTATCGTACGGTATGTCAGACGTCACGATCATGGTGCCTCACGATATCGTCCGGGCGCTCCGCCTTCCTCCCGATGCCATCCAGGCTGCAGGGGCCTGCCCCTGGCGCTCTACCCGCGCGACATTCTTTCGTCGGGGAAGGCATGTGCTCTTGCAGGGGTGAAACGGTGGGAGGGGGAGACAATTGCCTGGCGCATGGAAGATCCCGCGGCACTATGCCGATGAGGACCTCGATCAGGACAAAAGCTTATGCCGCGGGCGGCCAGTAACTCCTCCCCACTGATCCACCTCTCGGCGATTGGTCGCCTGAGCCCCCTCCAACATTCCGCCTGCGGTCTGCCGGCGGCAACCGCCCTGGCAGGGATGCTGGTTCATCCAGGCCTGGTGACGGGTTTTGCGCACCGCCCCCGGACCGGAGGTACACAAAGCACGGGCCCCTATAATACCCCAGATCCACTCGATTCAATATGACCGCTCACCTCCAGACCGATGACCTCAGGCGATTGCAGGAGCGAACGGCCTGGATCAGGAAGCACTTCGGCGTGGAGCGGATCGGGATCTTCGGCTCCGTCGCCCGGGGGGAGAATACCCCGGCGAGCGATATCGACATCCTCGTCGAATTCGCGATTGGGAAGGCGACATTCCAGAACTTCATGGCCCTGATCGCGTACCTGGAAGACCTCTTCGGCCGGAGGGTCGACCTGGTCACCACAGGCGGGATCGATCCCTACCTCCGCCCGACAATCGAAGGCGCTTGTGATCTGGTGTGAGGCGTGAAGAGGTCTTCCTCCGCCATAGTGCAGAGGAGATGGCTTTCCTGGAGGAGCAATGCGGCGCTATCACCTTCGATGACCTCGTCCACGACGAGGTGCTCAAACGATCGGTTCTCCGGAGTTGATCGGCGAGGCGGCAAAGAACCTCCCCCCGCCTTTCAGGGAGGCGCACCCCGAGGTTCCCTGGAAAGCAATGGCAGGGATGAGGGACCGCCTGATCCATGCCTATCTGGGTGGGAGAAGCGTCTGGGACGTCATCACCCACGAGATCCCGGCACAAAAACCCCTGATCCATGCGTTGCTCGACATCTGCGATGCCTGAGGGAAGGGCCGAGGGGCGGGGGCGTTCGGTCGGCACCATGCAAAGAGCCATATGGGATCAGGTAAGATACATCTTACGGGACACCCATGGACATTGGCATCACCAGACTGAGTTCGAAGGGGCAGATCGTCATTCCGGCATCTATGAGGAAAGATCTTGTCGAGGGGACACACCTGCTCATCATCAGGGAGGGCGGCCGTTTTATCGTAAAACCCCTTGATGAACTGGAGCCGGAGCTAAAAGAAGACATTATCTTTGCAGAGAGAACAGAAAAGGCATTTAAGGAGTTTAAAAAAGGTACATTCACCAGAAAGAGCGATGTCGATTTTATCAACGATCTTGAATCATGGTGACCGTTGCCTACGATGCGTCCTTCAAGAAAACGATCAAAAAGATCCGTGATCGCACGACGAAGAACCGGGTGAAGCAGCAGATCATCAGGATCGTCAATGATCCGGCGATCGGAAAGCCGATGAGGTACGGCAGAAAGCAGACGAGGGAGGTATATATCCCCCCATTCCGGTTATCATACTGCTATGATCAGCAGAGGGATCTGCTGGTCTTTCTGGATCTGTATCATAAGGATGAACAGTAACGCCTGACGATCCTTTGCCAGTGCTCTCTGGACCGACCTGAAGTTCTGTCAGGGATACAACCGTGATCTGCTCTCCGGCATCGATAGTCTCTTCAAAGTGGAGTTCTACGGCATCTTTGACATTATGCATGAGTTCGTCAAGTGTCGTGCCCTGCGTGAAGATGTCCACACCCATGCCCCGGGCACACCAGAACGCACCGTCAAAATAGCTATCAAATGTAACCAGCATGACCGGTGCCTCCTTGTAGTGCATAGTATGTATGCAATCATAAATCTGACGGGAGGTGCAGGACGGCAGGTAGTTGCCGGGGTTTTGCCTGTTTTTCGCGTAAATGCATTGTTGCCCGGCACATGGTTCACATGGGGAAAACCCACCTGATCCCATCAGCCCCGAGCGTGCCTTTTTCCACGTGGAGAGATACCGGCGCATATCTCCACTCAAACCCGGAAACGCTCACCGTAATGACCCGATCTCCGCCTGCACTCCCTTCCCCTCCCCGGCCGCATGCGAGGGGTTGAAGGCGTTCGAATTACTCCCAATCATACTGGCCGCCAGGGGGGCGGGAGAGCGCCCGGTATTTCGTGGGTTTCTCGAACGCTGCCTGCAGGGCCGGGATCGGCGGATCCCGGCGGTACGGGCCGGGATTGGAGGGGCGACTCCCGGACCCGGGGATGATACGGGCGTATTTTGTCGGTGGGGGAGGGGGTCCGTGCGCCCCATTCCGGGGTTACCAGAGATTCAGGGCTTTTTCAGCGGGTGTGCCCGGAAATAACCACCCTTCATGGAGATCGGCAGGAGGGGCAAAGAGAAATCCACTTAAACCATTGCCGCAAAATAAAACGTGAATTTTCGCACATTCATCCGGAGCACCCCCACCATGAAGACGATCATCCTTGCAGGCGGTTCGGGCACCACACCACCGGGAAGACCGATCAGCGAGGGCAGGTCCATGACCACCCCCCTGGCAGACCTCTGGCCCGGCCCCCTCCCCGTCCCCGCGGTGCGGACCGCCGACGAGATGCGCTGTGTGCTCGCCGACCCCGCGGCCCCCTGCGACGGCCCCCTGTACTTCATGTACCGCGACCTCGCCCTCACCCCGGAGGACCGCACCTGGCTCTATGAGCAGGGCATCAGGTTCGACCTCACCGTGATCCCGCCAGCGACCCTCGGCGGCGAGTACGTCAAGACGAAGGGCCACTATCATCCTGAGAATGAGGCCGGTGTCGGCTACCCCGAGGTCTACCAGGTGCTCGCCGGCGAGGCGCACTACCTCCTCCAGATAAAGGACCTCTCCGACGTGGTGGCAGTGACGGCGCGCGCGGGGGACGTCGTGCTGGTGCCGCCGGGGTATGGGCACGTGACGATCAACGCGGGGGAGGAGGTGCTGGTGATGGCAAACCTCGTCTCGACGCGGTTTGAAAGTCAGAGCGCCACGCAGGGTGGCTTGGAGACCGTGGTGATGGCAAACCTCGTCTCGACGCGGTTTGAAAGTGAGTACGGGTTCTATGAGGAGAGGCATGGGGCGGCGTACTATGAGATGGAGGGAGAGGGATGGGTGAGGAATGCGCGGTACGGAACGCTGCCGGCGCTCAGGTCGGTTTCAGCCGGGGATGTACCGCAAACTCCTGTCATCCACCCAGAACAGCCGATCTATGACCTGGTGACGGAGAGGAAAAATTTGATCTTTCTGAATGAACCTGAAATCCAGATCTATGGCGACTGCACTTCCAAAAGAAACTGAATAAAATGATTTCTACTGATTTGCGATGGGAAAAAATAGGAAGGATTGATACACATGAAGAATAATCATATGCCGATGAAACCGGCACAGATCGAAGGCGTACGGATCAAGATGCTCAAGGTCATTCCCGATGAGCGCGGCTGGTTGATGGAGATCCTCCGCTGCGACGACGAGATCTTCGAGCAGTTCGGGCAGGTCTACTGCACGACGGCGTACCCCGGCGTCGTCAAGGCCTGGCACTATCACAAGAAACAGACCGACAACTTCACCTGCGTCCACGGCATGATGAAGGTGGCGCTCTTTGACGCCCGCAAGGACTCGCCCACCTCTGGGGCGCTCATGGAACTCTTTGTCGGGGAGAAGAACCCGGTCCTGATCAGCGTCCCGCCTGGCGTCTACCACGGCTTCAAGGGGATCGGCACCGAGACGGCATTCTTCGTCAGCATCCCGACCCTCCCGTACAACTACAAGGAGCCGGACGAGTTCCGTCTGCCCCCTGACACTCCCGATATCCCGTACGACTGGGGCCTGACCCCCGGCCTCAAGCACGGATAAGGGGGAGTACACCATGCAGCACCTCCTCGTCACCGGCGGCTCCGGGTTCATCGGCAGCAACTTCATCCGCCATATGCTCGCCCGGCACCCGGACCTCGATATCGTCAACCTGGATGTCCTGACCTATGCCGGGAACCAGGCGAACCTGCAGGACATCCAGGACGATCCCAGGTACACCTTTGTGAAGGGCGACATCTGCGACGCCTCCCTCGTCTCTGCGGTGATGCGGGAGCACGCCATCGACACCGTCGTCCACTTTGCCGCGGAGAGCCATGTCGACCGCTCGATCGCGGACGGCTCGGCTTTTGTCAGGACCAATGTGCTCGGCACGCACACCCTCCTCCACGCGGCGCATATGCACGGGGTCGAGCGGTTCGTCCACATCTCCACCGACGAGGTGTACGGGAGCACGGTCGACGGCTCCTTCAGGGAGACAGACAACCTGAACCCTTCAAGCCCGTACTCCTCCAGCAAGGCCGGGTCAGACCTCCTGGCACGCTCCTATTTCATCACCCACGGCCTTCCGGTGATCGTCACCCGGTGCACCAACAACTACGGGCCGTACCAGTTCCCTGAGAAACTGATCCCCCTCTTCGTGACCAACCTCCTGCAGGGGAAGAAGGTGCCTGTCTACGGCACCGGCAAAAACATCCGCGACTGGCTCTATGTCCTCGACCACTGCCGCGCGATCGACTTCGTTCTGGAGCACGGCGAACCCGGCGAGGTCTACAACATCGGCGGCGGCGAGGAGAAGACGAACCTTGAGATCACCCACAGGATCCTCGACCTCCTCGGGAAGGACGAGTCGTACATCGAGCATGTTCCGGACCGGAAAGGGCACGACCTCAGGTACTCGCTGGACTACACAAAACTCAGGGCCCTCGGCTGGGAGCCGGAGTATGACTTCGAGACGGCGCTGAAGGCGACGGTCAGGTGGTACGTGGAGAATGAATGGTGGTGGCGGCCATTACTCCACTGAAGGTCCTGATCATCGGGGCCTACGGGATGCTCGGGCACGACCTGCAGGCGGCCTTCCCTGCGGCCACGCTCTGCGGCCACCAGGACCTCGACATCACCGACGAGGCCGCGGTGGAGAGGTACATCCGGAGGGTGAGGCCCGCCCTCGTCATCAACGCCGCCGCCTACACCGACGTGGACGGCTGCGAGGAGAAACGGGACCTCGCCTTTGCCGTCAACGGCGAGGCGCCTGGCCACATCGCCGCCGCCTGCCAGGAGGTCGGTGCGATTCTCGTCCACTACAGTACCGACTATGTCTTCGACGGCGCGAAGACGTCGTATGTAGAATCAGACAAAACGAACCCTATCAATGTCTACGGGGCGTCGAAGCTCCGTGGCGAGGAGGAGATCGCGCGGTGCATGGACGACTACCGGATCATCCGCACCTCCTGGCTCTTCGGCCTCCACGGGAAGAACTTCGTCGACACGATCCTCGGCCTCTCGCAGAGGATGGATCAGGTGCGGGTGGTGGACGACCAGGTGGGCAAGCCCACGTACACGCGAGACCTCGCAGAGAAGACGGCGGAGATCGTCGGGTGCCCCCCCGGCATCTACCATATCACCAACGACGGCGTCTGCTCCTGGTACGAGTTTGCCAGCGCCTTCATCGACAACGCCGTCCCCTGTTCGAGCGCAGAGTTCCCCCGCAAGGCAAAGCGGCCCGCGTACTCCGTGCTCGTGAACACGAAGACCCCCCCTCTCAGGCACTGGAGGGAGGCTCTTGCCGACTATCTTATAGAGAGACGTGATCGATCATGAAAGGAGTCATTCTTGCCGGCGGGACGGGTTCCCGCCTCTACCCCCTCACCAAGGTGACAAACAAGCACCTGCTGCCCGTCTATGACAAGCCGATGATCTGCTACCCCCTCCAGACCCTGATGGACGCCGGGATCGACGACATCCTCATCGTCTCCGGACGGGGGCATGTCGGCCACTTCCTCGAACTGCTGGGCTCCGGTTCAGATATGGGTGTGAGACTCTCCTACGAGATCCAGGAAGGGGCCGGCGGCATCGCCCAGGCCCTCGGGCTTGCGAAGCGCTGGTCCAACGGCGACGACCTCGCCGTCATCCTCGGCGACAACATCTTCGAGGACTCGGTGAGGGATGCCGTCGAATCCTTCGAGGGTGGGGCGCGGGTCTTCCTGAAGGAGGTGCTGGACGCCCACCGCTTCGGGGTCGCCGAGGTAGCGGGCGACAGGATCGTCTCTATCGAGGAGAAGCCGGAGAAGCCGAAGTCGAACCTCGCTGTCACGGGGTTGTACCTCTACGACCACCGGGTCTTCGACGTCATCAAGACGCTCAAGCCCTCGGGCCGGGGCGAGCTTGAGATCACCGACGTGAACAACGCCTATATCGGGCAGGGTGAGATGGGTTTCTCGGTGCTCCGCGGGTTCTGGAGCGATGCCGGGACGTTTGATAGTTTGTTGAGGGCGAGTCAAATGGTTAAAAAACATATGAGAGATGAAAAAGTAAATTAGGTTATTCGAGGATAAAAATTACTGAAATTTAAAAATGAAGGAGAAAAGAGATGACAAAAGAGGATATGTACAATGAAAAGAGTAATATTTACTATTCGAATATTCGATGGGATATAATCGACCTAATACCAGAAGGGAATCATAAAGTACTGGAAGTTGGGTGTGGCGCAGGGAATACCCTGATAAAATTAAAAGAGATCCATAAAGCCCAGGAGATATATGGTTTGGAAATGAATGAAGAGATCGTACAAGGACATATCAAAGATATCAACAAAGTGATTGTTGGAGATATCGAACAGATAGATCCATCATTTCCAGAAGAATTTTTTGATTATATCATATTCGGGGATGTCTTAGAACATTTAATTGAACCAGAAAAGATTTTGAAAAAATACACGCGGTATCTTAAAAAGAATGGAATGATTGTTGCAAGCATCCCCAACATAAAAAATTATACTGTACTGTTCGATTTATTAGTCCGAGATAAATTTGAATACAAAGATTCAGGCATCTTAGACCGGACTCACTTGAGATTTTTTACAAAGAGAGAAATAATCAACATGTTCGAGAGGTCTAACCTGGATATATCGAAAATAAGATCAAATCTTAGTTTTCCAATGAATATTGTAGACAAAATGCTGGGCCATTTTATAAGTCGTCACAGACTGCCTAGTTCTTCATTTTTCACGATCCAATATATTGTCTGTGCAAAGAGGATGACATAATTTTTCAGTAGTGCTTTTTATCGTTATATAATTCATACTTTCAAAGAACCAAAGGAGTAAGCACGTGGATCTTCACGCCAAGGACAGTAGCAATTTTAACCTCAAATCTTTCAGTAGTGATGTCCTGATCTATTCCTTTGGACAGGCCGTTCTCCTGATCTTTGGATTTTTCCAGAGCCTGATCATCCCGAAATATCTCTCCACAGTAGACTATGGCTACTGGCAACTCTTCCTCCTCTGCGCGACTTATGTGGGTATCCTCCATCTCGGATTCCTCAATGGCATTCTTATTCGATGGGCAGGAAAAAACTTTGAAGATCTCAAAGACGAAATCCCCATGGCCTTCAGGTTCATCCTTCTGGAACAGGGAGTCATTGTCGGCATCCTCATGTTGATTGCAGGATTGATCGATATACCATCAAAAGAGATCGCTTTCACTGTGCTGGCTAATGCCATCATTGTTAATCTGATCACATTTTTTATTATTATTGCTCAGACAACAAGAAACTTCAAACTTATTACCAATGCCAATATTGGAAAGGGGTTATTATTTCTTATACTCATTCTGCTACTCTTCCTTGGTGGTTATTTCAGTTATCTTCTATTGATCCTTGCGACCATGGCCGCCGGACTTATTGTAGCAATAGTGTTTGTCTTCTACCTGCGGGGCAGCCTTTTTCACCATAATATCTGCAGAGTCTCTCTTTTCCAGTATGGTAAAGAAAACATCGGGATCGGAATTTTTATTCTGCTGGGTGACTTTATCGCACTTATCTTCACGACAATCGACCGCGTGACCGTCGGATCGTTCTTCCCCATCACCCAGTTTGCCATCTACGCCTTTGCCATGACCATGTGCGGCCTCGCCACAGTCTTTCTTCAGGCGGTGGCGCAGGTCTTTTTCCCCTATCTCGCAGGTTCGAGCGGCGAAACCAGGACAAAGGCGTACACTCTCCTCAGGCCTGTTCTTGTGATCTTCTGGGCGGCGGTGCTCGCGGTCTATTTCCCCTTCTCCGTCTGGATCAGGTACTACCTCCCTCACTATGCTGATAGCCTTTCCCTGATGGCGATCCTCCTCTGCACGGTCGGGTTCAGCGGGCAGATCAATATCCTCCATGCCAACTTCTTCAAAGTCTACCGGAAACAACGTGCATACTTTGTTCTTGCGGGAGTCTCCCTCATCGGGGCGATTGTCCTCAACCTCCTTGCCGTGTTCCTCTTCGGTACGCTCACGGCAGTGGCTGCCACAGCGGTTGTCAGTTTCAGCCTCTGGTACCTCCTCAATGAAGCAGCGCTCCGGCACCTCGTCGAAGTGCCGCTGAAAGAGATTGTCAGGTGGGCGCTCGTGATCAGTGCGTATATCGGCGCCTTCCTTGGTGCCTATGCAGTGTCTGAAACATGGGTCATTGGGTTTTGTATCTATGCTGTACTCTTTGCCGGGATCACCGCCGTTTGCCTCCGCAGGGAGACGGAGCAACTGTGGAGCATGTTCAGAGAGATAATAAAACGGAAGGAAGATGTCTGATGGTGTGCAATAGAAAGAATGGTATGGAAACAGCCCCCCGCGTCTCGATCATCATTCTGAACTGGAATGGATGGAAGGATACGATAGAGTGTCTGGAGTCAGTCTATCAGATTACGTATCCAAATTACGATGTTATTGTTGCAGACAACGGTTCTGAGAATGAATCAATAGAGAAAATCAAGGAGTACGCTGAGGGGAAGTTAGAAGTAACATCAAAATTTTTTAAATACTCGGGAGAGAACAAGCCATTCTGTTATATTGAATACACGCGTGAAGAAACTGAGGCGGGTAGTGGGAAAGAGGGGGAGATTAACGATCTCCCATCCTGGAAAAAACTCATAATAATAAAAAATGGGAAAAATTACGGCTTTGCTGAAGGAAACAATATTGCTATTAGATATGCCCTAAAAACGCTAAATCCCAAATACGTTCTTCTATTAAACAATGATACTGTTGTTGATAAGAGATTTCTTAACGAATTGGTAAATGTTGCAGAGTCCGATAGAAGAATAGGATTTGTCGGACCAAAAACATACTATTACGATCATCATGGGCGAACCGACGTGATCAACTTTGCAGGCGGAAGGCTTGTAATGTGGAAAGGAAAGTCCATCCATATCGGTTTGAATGAAATTGATCGAGGACAACACGATGGTATCGCTGATGTTGACTATGTTGAAGGATCTTGCCTTCTTACACGACGGGAAATTTTAGAATCCATAGGTCTCCTTGATCCAACTTATTTTTTATATTGGGAAGAAACAGACTGGTGTATGCGGGTTCATAAGGCAGGATTAAGATTAGTGTATGCCCCAAAAGCAGAGATATGGCATAAAGTCGCCGCATCTAGCAAACCTAAATCAAATCCAGTAATAGAATACTATTGCACGAGAAATAGATCTCGATTTATAATGAAAAATGGATCAACATTAGATAAAACAATGTATAGCATGTATCTATTTGGATATTTGTCGATATCCAAGATTTTTGCGTCACTTCTGTTCTACCGAGATCTTGAAAGGTGTCGATTTGTCCTAAAAGGATTATTAGACGGATTCCGATAACATGGAAGTATTTATGATACAGCGAGATAGATCACATCAAAATGAAAAGAGGAACTTGTTCCTTGTGTTTGTGAACTAAAATTGAAGAAGTATTACCATGTCCAACAGAGATAATATTTCACAAAGAAGATTTTTCTTTTGCCTGTCAATTTTATCTTGGATTTTAATTGCAGTTATTGCATTCTATTTTAAATTTTTTCCCACTCTAATAAATCCTCTCTTTAGTGATTTATTTATTGTAACACTGATATTCTCTTTACTTCTCTCTCTGGTCATCGGTTCATTTATGATAAAATATTCTAATCAATTATTCTTTTTTCTACCCCAGTGCCTCTTGATTTGTTTTTTTGCGAGGAGCGTCCGATCTCTGCGATCTTCGTATCCTCCATTGTGGGATCCGTATGCCTTTTTAGCGGCATTCCTTAACATCCACACATTTGGAACTCTGGAACCTATGTATAGTTACTGGGGAACTGTAATTGCGGGCTTAATTAAGTGGCCCTCAATGTTAATTATTACCGAGTCACTATCCAGAGTTGCTGGAATTAATTATCTGTGGCTTTTTGAATATCAGGAGCCTCTCCTTGGTATGATCTTTTTTTTAGCGATATTTGTGTTGGCATATTATCTCTCTAAAAATTATGGAGTGGCTCTATTATCAGGGTTAATTTCATCTCTTGCTTCACATGTGATCTTTTATCAGTCCGAATATCACTACCAAGGCTATGCATATATAATGTTTGTATTTTTACTCATTTCATTGCTGGCAACTTGCAGATGTAAAAATCAGTCCAGGTACAAAATACTTGCAATTATATTCACTTTTGCCTGCGCATTTTCCCATTATTTTTCGTCTCTCTTTATTTTATTCATTCTAGGAGTGTTTTTTTGTTTTGTAAATCTCATTTCAGTGTTTAATCAAACATTTTCAAATTCTCGGTTAAACATAATAAAAATAAATAATCCCACTAATCTCTTTTTTTTTATATCGTTTATTCTCGTTATAAGTTATCATCTGTTTGTTTATCCCAAGAATATCGAACAGTATATAGATATGATTCTTAGTGCAGACCCATATCACGCTTCTCTAATTACCAGTGGGAAAGGAGGAAAAATCGTCCCTTTTCCAACGAATATCATCCATGGTATCCGGTATGTCTTACTCCTTCTGGGATTTACCTCCATTCTTTATGCAATACGAAAAAATAAAACGGATGAGATAATATTAGGGATCATATGTGCAACATTAGTATTTTTGGGTATTTTGGGGAATACATTAGTTTATCTTGAAGTAGGTCGAATAGTTGCTTTTTACGAAGTTTTAATAGGTATTTTTGCGGCTTTAACCTTATTCCGACTACGAAATCTTTGGCTCAGAGCATTGAAAAATCAAAAATTAATAACCGCAATACTATGCATTGTTACAGCTGGTATTGTAACATTGACTTTTTTTGGTGGACATTATATCCCAGATTATTATTTTAAAAGTTTGGATCAAAATAATTATTATTGGTGTAACAATGATTTGCCTGAGATGCAGGAATATAAATACGCAGGGACATGGGTCCATAATTATGCTCCAGAAAATTCTTATTTCGTTTCAATAGATAGTTCAGATTATTTCATTTACTCTGCCATTTTTTTCTGGGGGCACGTGAGTTATGAGAACCACGTAAAAAATCGGGCATACCTTCCAAAGGATTTGAATGAACCAATATTTACCCTCTCTAATCGAAGAAATTTTAGTTCGGGGAAAAAAAGGATTATGGATGTAACAAATAAGTTATACTCCAACGAAGAGATAGAAATGACCGCATATTAACTGATGTCATAAATAGATTATATTCTACACAGGTTTCATGGGATCATATTTGTAGAGAATATTTTTATTATGGCATTGCCAAATTCAACAATATCTCCCTCGTCAACTAAAAAACCGTTTTTAATCACTTCTCTATGTGGCCCAATATCAAATGCAACAACAGGTTTCCCACAGGCTTGAGCTTCAACTAAAGGCATGTTAAAACCCTCCACCAAAGAACATGTTGCATAGACATCGCAGGCAGCGTAGTAGTATGGTAATTCTTCATCAGACACAAAGCCAGCAAAAATGACACTAAGATCACATGCCCTTGCTAAGTCTTCTGAATATTGATTATCGTAACTTTTGCCAACGACAATGAGTTTAACATTGGGAAGACAGATTTTTACAATTTTGAAGGCCACTATCAAAGAATGAATATTTTTTGTAGGAACGATCCTCCCAACAAAGAGGATCACAGGATCGTCTGATCCGATATGATATTTTGTCCGGATAGGTTCTTCATCTACATTGTTTCTATTAAACCGACTGGAATCAATTTCATCATATATTACTATGCTTTCGATACCCTTTTCATGCTGGAGTATAGCCTTCGAATGATTGCTTATAGAAACTACCTGATCGAATTTTTTAATTTTTTTCCAATTAAAAGGTGAGATGGCCACTTTATAGAGCCGTACCTTCAAAGGTAAGAAACGAGATTCGGCAATGTGGTGATGCCAGTAAATTACCTGAGTGTGATAGAATAATTTAGCAAAGTACGCTACAATCACTAAAGTTTCTTGGTGAACAATGATCAAACTGCTTTTTTTGAGATCTAAACTTATTTTCAATGCTTTCCAAAGGTTAAACGGAAATAATGCGCGGTAGAGAACGTTTAACCTCGAAGCATATTTCTGGACCCAGGAATCAATAATTCTAACATTATATCCTATCGGATCGATATCCGATTCAAACGTATAGACGATGACGGAGTAACCACGTTTTGACAATTCTCGGGCCTGAAATTCGGCAACTCTACTGGCCCCTTCAGATTTTAAGAAATATGATATCAAGATAACAATTGCATGTTGAGATGGATCTCCTGGAAGTACTTCTCTAATGAATTCAGAGAATTGATTATCTCCTAGAAATGATATCCTAGATACAGAATTAATTGGATCGTCCATCTTTTTCCCTCAATAAAGATAAACCCATATTTGCTCTAAAGATTGTGAATCTCTCACAACCTCCACTCAAAGCATAAATTGACAATTAAGTAATCCTTATTGAGACTTCCCGATAAATTCTCATCGTCTTCTTTGCAACACTTTCCCAGGATAACTCCTCCGCTTTCTTTCTCACGTTCGTTTCCATCATAGTTCTCAAATTAGGATCTGCCAACAACCGGATGATCGCATCTGCTAATGCCAGAGGATCACCTGGAGGCACAAGCAGCCCTGTCTTGCCATGTTCAACTGCTTCGTCAAGCCCGCCGACATCGCTTACAATAACGGGTTTTCCAAATGCATAGGCAACATTGAGTACCCCACTCATCCCACTCATCTCTGTATAGGGCAGTACCACAAGAGCTGAGCGCTGGAAGAGGGAGGCGACAAGGTCGTCAGGTATGAACTCATTGTGGACCTCAAGTGTTGATCTGTCGCAGACCTCCATTAAGGAGTGATACGGTGAAAGATCTCCCTCTCCGGCGATGATCACTTTAAGACTTGGAATCTGTTTGACAATTGTTGGAACTGCACTGAGAAGTATGTCTAATCCCTTGTATTCTCGGATATTCCCAAAAAAAAGAACTGTATCCTTTTCTTCAGGAATTTCTTTTTTGTAATGGGTAAAGAAATCGTACGTGCCATGGGGGATTACTACAACATTTTTTTTCTCCAGATGTCGTGCTGCCAGTAGTTCTTCCCTGTCATTTAGGGTGTGCACAATAATTTTTTTGAACGATAGGAACTGTTCAGAAAAGTTCAGGACATACTCTTCAAATATTTTCTTAAAGAGTCCAGAATTCGAATAGAGCCCATGTTTTGTATATACTATAGGGTATTTTCTATCAATTCTATTGATGAAAAGAAAGAAGGCAAGTGGCGGTATAAGAGGTGTTGTGATATGAATAATATCTGGATCTATTTTTCCGATAGTTTTGATTCTCCTGAATGAAATGAGAGCAAATAGGTTCTGAAAAGAGATTACTTTTCTTAAATGGTTCATGGAGAAGTCCAGATGATCAAATAGTTTTATTATCGTTATCTTTTTTGAGAAATAGTCTGCAGGGATGTTGTTGCTGCCAACAACTGTTACATCAGCATTCTCAGCGACTGCATTCGCTATCTCCGCTGTATACTGGGGCATGCCTCCCCAATCGTAGGGGAGAATATACAATATCCGCATCCTACCCACTTAACCCTATTGTCCTCTCATACGTTAGTCATTTCCAGTGCCTATCGCCTTGAGTAGCAATGCTCTTTTTGGAGCTCACTGAAATACGTTCTAAAGTTAGCTTTTAGATTGACTATTTTAAATATTTCAACGATTTTTGGGATAGATTCTTTTATAATATCATTAGTTTCTGGGAAATTAAAACTACTTCTGTTGTGGAATATATATGAATAGGCACACATCATATCAAAAAAATAATTTGGTATATCCAAATCGGAGGTATTGTTTAGATTGCATAAGCTTTCGGCAAGGTTGTTATTTATTAATGAGCATGTTGTAGCATCATAATGATCTGAGACTTTAGTTAGATCAGAAATCGAGCCCTGAACTTTATCTACCAAACTAATCGATCTTATTTCTCCTTGTTCCGCAATATTAAATTTACTCATTAGTTTATGAGATCTTTTCATAATGAATACTGCAGCCTTTATTTTCTCGATAAATGTACCGTGCTCTTTTGAATAATCACTAACAAGTAGGTGATTAAATAAACCAAAATATCTCAGAAAACTATACGCGATTCCATTTTTTATTATGATCTTATCGTCCCCAAGATATGAATATTCCAAGTTGTTGATGCTATATGCGATAGCAGATGTTTTTGATGATCCACTTCTTCCAGAAAATAAAAGCGCTTCGTTTTCATCATTACAGACAGCTGCTACATGCAGAAGGCAGTAGCCTTTTTTTGCCAATATATAATCTATGAGAGATTCAAGATAAACAACCTGAGAGAAGTTGTTGGGAGCTACAACTCCTCGTAGGGACTTATGTATCCAACAAAAATTGATGATTATTTCTTCAGTTTCAATACCGTTGATTTCAACCTGCCATTTTGCCAGGCCTTCCTGCTCTCTGCAGTAGATGTAGTCTTTTTTAATATGATATTTTCTGAAGACAATATCACATTCACTATTATTCGGCTTGAAAGGACCAACATTCAAAATAATATCGGGATCTTGCACTGATTCAACCTCAAAATATGAAAAAGGGAAGTTGAAATCTGGGAGATAGTCGTTCCCGTCGTCACATACTATCTGGAATGTCAGGATATCATGGATATTGTAATTTTTGACAATTCTCTTTCTCATGCGATCACCTCTAAAGCGTATCCAGAATCGTCTCTTTCAGCCACTTGTGAACCCTCTGATAGTCTTCCGGGCGTAACCTGATCTCATAGGCTTCAATGTCCTTTGGAATGTTTGCCTGTAAGTTCTGGGCATACCGATCAAGATCCTTTTCCAGTTCATTGGAAGGATAGATCGTGGAATAATTATATACATGCCTGAGGAACCGCCTGTTTTCAAAAAGCTGGTTTGTATAAAAGTGATCAATGACCTTTTCTGTGTCAATCGGGGTTATTTCATATTTGTAACTCGGTTGAATACATATAATGGTTTTCAGTCGAGATTTTCTCCCGATATATTGTGGGAATACATCTCTGGACTTAAGATAGACAAAACCTCCAATATATCCGAGAGTCACAGTTTCAAGGAACCGATTGAGAGAAAGCCCCATCCGGTTTTTTCTGCTGATTATATCTGATATATATTGTATGTTCCCCTGTTTAAATCCTGGGCACTCGGGAAATTCGAAGGTGTAACCATTATGAATGAGTATTCGATCGTCCCCTAAGAATTTGAATCCCTCTTTCAGGCACGACAGCGAAAAAGATGTTTTTCCCGCACCGCCAGGCCCGGTAAACAGTATTGAATGATCGTTCTTGCATACGCCAGAGGCATGTAACGAACAGATCCCTCGTTGATTTAACATAAAATAAACAATGTAATCGATGACCTGCTCATGAATAACCCGATTTCCAAAAAAATTGGGTTGAATCCGAAGTAAGATTGGCTTCTCTTTATCTGACTTGTTGAAATTGGATAACTCAAACTGATATTTTGCGATTTTATATTTAAAACTCCCAAACAGGTAATCATCTTTGACTTTATATATGTCATTTTCAACAAGATTGCAATCGATTTGAGGGGTAAATTTTCCAAGTTCTATGACTAAATCCGGTGTATCAAACGTCTTAGATGTAGAGAAATAATCATAATCTTTTTCGAACAAACTAACCTGTCGTGAAAGATAATCTCTCTTATCTTTTAAGGTGATATTCAATGAATTATGGAGTGAATAGTGTCTTTCTATCATGTTAACACTCACTTAGATACATACCCCAAAAACATCTTCGTGGAAAACCAGAGTCTTTTCACTTCAGCGACAGCGTTTTTCCTGCAGACCTGCCTCATCGCCAGCGGCACATATCCCGGCGAGAGATAGTATCCCCGCAAGATCTCATTCGCCTCGCGTACCATCTCTTCGTTGCTCAGGGCAGGGTAGGAGAGGATCGCCTTCTGGTGACCTTCATCATCGAGGTACTCGTTGGGATCATCAGTGAGAAGATATCCGTTACCCTTACACCAGACATAAAACTCCGTTCCCGGGAAGGGAGATGCCACGGCAACCTGCAGGATGTCGGGCCTCACCTCACGGATGAGTTTCTTCGTCTGCTCGATCGTCTCTTTGGTTTCCCCCGGCAGCCCGATGATGAAGTCCCCATGAACAAGCAGCCCTGCCTTCCGGGCATTCTCTGCAAATGTTCTGATCTGATCGGTGGTGATCCCCTTCTTGATCGCCTGCAGGATGGAATCAACACCGGATTCATACCCCGCAATGAGCAGACGGCAGTTCGCCTTCTTCATCGCCTGCATCGTCTCAAGGTCTAGGGTGTTTGCGCGGGCATTGCAGGACCAGGTGACCGAGAGGCCGCGTTCCTGATAACCCTTACAGAACTCCATGACCCGTTCTTTGCTGATGGTGAAGGTGTCGTCCTCGAAGAAGACTTCCTTGACCTTCAGGTTGGCCTCGATCCAGGCAAGCTCATCCAGTACGCTGGCGATGCTTCTCACGCGATACTTCCGTCCGGTGAGAGTCTGTGGCCAGGCGCAGAAGGTGCACTGGTTTGGACACCCCCTTCCGGTGAATATCTGGACCTCAGGGTAAAGAGATTGCCCGAGAAAATAGTCCTCGATATGGAGATATTTTTTGTAGACTTTCGAGACAAAGGGGATTGTATCGAGGTCTGCCGAGGTGGAGAATTCACGATCAGGGTTGTGAACGACCTGGCCGTTGACTCTGTAGGAGATGCCTTTGACAGAGGAGAGGTCACCAGCGTCTTCAAGAACCCTCGCTAGTTCCCGGAGCGTAAAGTCGTACTCCCACCGAACAACAATATCAATTGCGGCATGCTTCAGGATCTGTGCCGCATACTGGGACGCCGGGGGGCCGACAAGAACCGTCGTTATCGCAGGATAGCTATCCTTCACGGCCTCTGCAACGCTGATATCATTATTGAGGCTGGGGAAACTGGAATCGATGACCAGAATATCTGGATCAAATTTGCCTATATCATCTATGACATCCTCTATCTTCCAGTTCCATGCAGGTGCATCGACAAGCCGCGTTTCATGCTCCTGTTCAAGGAGTGCAGTTGCGTAGGACAGCCAGATAGGATAATACAATGTGCCTGCCCTTCCCGTGTCCTGCCATCGCGCACTCCTCCCGAAATGAGGGAAGTACGGGGGGTTGAGAAGATAGATCTTCATGGAGAACTCCTTTTCGTGATGCTTGCGACGGTGCCTGTCCAGAATCCGAACATATAGGCAATGTGTTCAAGGAGATAGACGATCGGAACTGAGAGGAGATAATCCGCTTTTCTGACTTTTCCAAAAATGGCGATGGTATATGCCCCTACTATTCCTGCATAGATCACAACTAGGGCAGCGGATGCAAGTGGGGCAATAAATGCAAGCAGCAGGATCCCGATGGCTGCCAGAGGCGGGACGACCTGAAGGTCCCAGAGGCGGTTGATGCCTCGACCATAGCCGAAGAAGTGCATCCGCCTGACAAACTCTACGATCGTTCTCTCCTGGTTATGATGGACGAGGGCATCGGGAGTGTAGACGAGTGTGCCGAGGCGTTGCATCCGCGTGTTCAGTTCGGTGTCTTCATTGATGGAAAGCTTGACATCGAACCCCCCTACCGTCACGAGATCCTTCTTCCGGTACATACTGCTGCAGCCGCTGATACTCCTGACAACCCTCTTACCCGGGAGGACGCGGTCCTGGACCGAGTTTGCACTCCCGAGAAAAGTGTCGAGGGCGAGGGCGATGGACTCCTCCCAGAGGCCGGTACCGATATTTTTGATCCCGCCTCCCACACCTGCTATGCCGTCCTCGAATTCTCGGACGAGGTTTTCAAGCCAGTCCTTCTGGGGGATGCAGTCGGCGTCGGTAAAGGCGACATAGTCTCCCCCTGCCTCCTCAACACCAACCTGGCGGGCACCGCCGACTGTCCCGTAGTCCTCGAAGACCACCCGGGTCTGGAATTTTCTTGCGATCTCAACGGTTGCATCCGTGGAGTGGCCGTCGACGACGATGATCTCATAGGGTTGTAGTGTTTGATTGAGGAGGGCCTGAAGGCAGCGCTCAATTTTTGGCACCCCATTTCTGACCGGGACGACGACAGAGATTTTCTGAGGGTGCAGACGAGAAGAATTCATGGTATCTCTACCTGTGTGATGATCAGAGATGCCGTGACGGTCTCGGGACGTGTGCCAAGGATTATTGCTATCATGTATGTAACTCTGGCCTCAGTGTATGGTGATCTGTTCAGCGTTTTCAGAAGTGTGCGTGCACCTAACTCTCACCCCGCACTGCCCCTGCATAATCTGCACAAGCGAGTACAAAATCATCCCCGCGGTGGCGAGCAGCAACCCCAGGAGCAGGGCGAACAACCCCCCCGTGAAGACGATATAGTGGAACTGGGCGGTCTCGTAGAACTCCGAAAACGTGTAGAGTTCGGCAGCGAGGCCGACAACCGTGAAGACAGTGCCGGGAATCCCGAAGAACACCAGCGGCCGGCGGAGGCTGATCAGCCGGACGATGTTCATCAGCACACCGACCCCATGCGAAACAGGGTTCTCACTTGACGTCCCCTCGATGTCGTACCGCACCGTGATCGGCACCTCGGCGATCCGAAGACCGGCGTCGGCGGCCTGGATCAGGATCTCGGAGCCGGCAGACATGCCCTCGCCGGCGATGTGCACGGCCTCGATGGCCCGCTGGCCGTACGCCCGGAAGCCTGACTGGGAGTCGGAGACCTGGAGGTCGCCGCCGGCGAACTCGGTCATCTCGTCGAGGACCTTCATGCCGACCTTGCGGTAGGCAGGGATGTCGCCCTTCGAGCCGTCGAGGAAGCGGGAGCCGATGACGACGTCGGCGCCGCCGTCGAGTCTGGTGAGGAGGGCCGGGATATCACGCGGATCATGCTGGCCGTCGGCGTCGAGGATGACGAGGGCGTCGGCCCGGACGGCGCGGGCGGTCTCGAAGATCGTGCGCAGGGCCCCGCCATAGCCCTGGTTGGTCTTATGCTGGATGACGAGGGCGCCGAGGGCGCGGGCGATCTCGACGGTGGCGTCGGAGGAGCCGTCGTCGACGACGAGGACGACGTCGACGTACTTCCTGGCGCCGAGGACCGTCTTCGCGATGAAGCGCTCCTCATTGTAGGCAGGCATCGCGGCGATCGTCTGGCCGGGGGGGACCTGGTCGAGAGAGGTGACAGGGAACCCTCCCACTGTCTGCCCTGTCCCATCAGGAGGGAAAGAACGGGCAGACGCCACCCCACTTCCAGCAGGGCAGGGTCCGGCCTGCACCCGATGTACTTCATGTATACTGCTCTGATTCACGCGCACCCACATCCAGATCCCCTCTCTCCCCGCCCCCTACGGACAGGGAGGCCCTCTCCGGCCAGGTTAGGGGGGGCCGGGGAGGGGAGGTTTACGGGATATCAATTATCTGTGGCAATATATAAGGATTGTTTATTCTGTCCCGATGATGAAGAAGTATATTTAACTTCTAATGACAGGGCCAGGGAAAAGGCAGGCAGAACATGGACAGAGGAGCAGGGACGCGCGCAGGACAGGGGCGAGGGGCAGGAAAACCCCTTCGCAACCTTAATCCGGCGCAGGGGTGAAGAGATCAGGGATATGCGCGGTGCCGGCTACATCGGGGCAGGGGCGATCGCCCTGTGGACAGGGGTCGTCGCCTTTTTCATGCTCCTGAACAGGGCCCTCGACCTGGAGGTCTCTTTTGTGCTCTGGCTCATCGGCCTCCTCGCGGTCACGGTGCTCATCGACACGCCTTTTGTCCAGCCGCGGTACCTGAAGGGGATCAAGGTGATCATCGCCGCGGGCGTGATCGTCTTCGGCTATATCGTCGTGATGAAGGTGCTGGAGATCCTGGCGAAATGAAGGGTGCACAGGTCCTGGCCGCCCTCCTGGTGCTGGCCTGCATCGGCCTCCTCGCCCTCCAGGCAGGGGAGCCCCTCCTCTGGACCGCGAAAGATACGGAGAACCCGGCCGAGGCCGACCTCTCGGCAGCAGAAAAAATAAACGCGAAGGGGGCCGCATCCCTCGTCCCCCTGATGCAGGACATACTCGGGCAGGGGAGCACGGTCGTCCTCTCCGTGCAGGTGAAGGACTTTGAGAGTGCAGAGAAGGACCTGAAAGAATACGCAGAGATGACGCACTCGGTGGACAACCTGGTCGTGAACCTCGACCTCACCGGCACAGACATCGACGAGTTCAGGCAGAAGAGCCGGGAGAACCTGGAGAGCCTCACGACTCTCGTCAATGGCACGGAGCGCCTGGAGGAGATCAGGGTCGAGTACAGGGACGAAAAAGATCCGGGGAAGGTCTACTCCCTCGTCTACGAGGGCGAGGCACTGAAGAAGGAGCTGCAGGGGGCGGCGACGACCTATGAGAGGGCGGCGGCGAAGACGGTCGCCATCGGGGAGAAGTACGAGGCCGACACCGCGGCCCACGAGGAGAGCGTCAAAACCTTCCGGGGGATCGTCGGGGAGGAGACGAAAGGGGGAATCGCCCTGCCGCCGCCCGCGCTCGGCCTCGCGATAGAGCCGGGGGAGGCGCGGTTCGGGGACCTCATCACCCTGCGGGGCACGGCGCCGGCAGGAAAGACTGTCGAGGCCTTCGTCGACAGCAGGCAGGCAGGGAGTGCACACTCGACAGGGGTCTACGCAATCGAGCACAGGATCGAGAGAGGCCGGGCAGGCCCGCACCTGGCGTATGTCCAATCGGGCGACGCCGTCTCGGGCCTCGTCGAGTTCACGGTGCTCGCCTCGCCCGCGGACCTCACTCTCGCGGCGAATGAGAGCATGGTCTCCGGCACACTCACCGCACAGGGCCGCGGGGTCGCGGGCGCGAGGATCGCCCTCCTCATCGACGGGACAGAGGCCACGAGACTGACGACAGGGGAGGGGGGGAGGTATGAGGATACCATCAACCTCGCCGCGGGGCGCCACACCCTCCAGGCCGTCTTCTCGGGCGAGGGCTTCCCCCTCGACCCGGCAGAGAGTCCCGAGGTCGTCGTGGAGAGGGGAGGCCTCCCCGTCGCCGCGGCCGCCTTCCTGATCCTCCTTGGCGGCATAGGCGTCGTCCTGTACCGCCGCAGGCGGAAAGAGGAGGACGTGACGCCGGTGCTTGCGGAGAGGCTGGTACCACCTCCACCTGAAGAAGAGGAAGATGTCCCTGTCACCGTCGCCGGCCTCCCCCCTGAGGAGGCCGCAGTCGCCCTCTGGCAGGGCCTCGCGGACGCGGCGGAGAGGCAGTACGGCGTGAAAAACGCCCGCTCCCTGACCCCGCGGGAGATCGCCGCCGCACTCACAGAGACGCCGGCACAGGAGGCGGCGGCCGCCTTCGCGATGCTGTACGAGGCGATCCGGTACGCCGGCCTCCCCTGCGGAGAAAACGAGGTCGCACACCTGGAGGCCCTGTACCACGCCGTCAGGGAGCCTGGAGGATAGAAGAGCAGGAAGGTTTGTCTCGACACTCCCTGCAGGAGAGAGGGGGGGACGCCTCTCCCATCTGTTAGAGGGATATATCGACCGCCTCACACGTCAAATAGCGGGATAATGAGAGATCTCACGGCAGGGGATATCCCTTATCGCAACAGATCAAAAAGGTCTTCTTTCGAGATACAATTCCACTGAGATACCTTTGCGACGATATCGTTCAGGGTGCCCTTTGCGATCTCGTCATGGAGAGGGATCGTGATCCGGTGTTCTCCGGCAGGTGTGTTCTTGCTCAACTGAACATGACTGCCACAGGACGGTATCTCCAGGCGAACCGAGCACCTTCACCAGAAGATTGCCGCTAACAACCGGAGATTTTGGCAATTGAACCAACCTGAAGTTCTGTCAGGGAGACAACCGTGATCTGTTCTCCGGCATCGATATCCTCTTCAAAATGCAGCTCCACTGCATCTTTGATATTGTTCATGAGTTCGTCAAGCGTTGCACCCTGGGTGAAGATGTCCACCCCCATGCCACGGCCACACCAGAACTCACCGTCAGAGTAGATATCGAATTTTACCAGCATCCACCGTACCTCCCGATAGTGCATGGGATGTCTGCGGACATAAATATGACCGGCGGCACGGGGAGAGGCCGTACCGAACATCGCACGCCGGGGACTTGTCAACTACCCCGGCCTGAAGGGCGGGGCTTGAGACTCTATCGTGTCGATAGTTCTCGTATGGGTGGCTGACTGGTAGAATAAGGATCACGGGAATACGGAGTAGATCTCTTCTCTGGATTTGACGCGGTAGAGGATCAGGGTTCCCGTGGCGGTGAGTCTGCACCCGATCCGGTATTTTCCCACTCGTATCCGGTAGAAGTCCTGATATCCCCTCATTTTTTTGAAATCAAAATCGGCATGGAGATCTGTGGAGGCAGGAAGGTCGGTGAATACCAGGTCTTCAATAGACCCTCTCATAGGAGACGGGATTTTCGCAAGATCCTTTAAGAACGTCTTTTTGTAGAGGCACGTGACCATGTCAGACGGAGCCCTGTAATTTTTTGTAATATTTCAGTGCCTCTGCACGTTCGAGGGGTTCTTCGTCGTCGGCTTCAGTGATGTACTGTGCAAGGCCGTAATCTTCGAGGATGGACTCGATCCGTTCAAAAGTCGAGATGTCGAGGATAACGCCGATTGGTCTGTTGTCTTCGGAGATCACATACTGGCGCTTGATTTCAGACATCGTTGTTTCCTGCTACACTGTGCCACCTCCTGCGATATAATACCGATCACCCCGCAGGTGGGTGGGGGCGATCCGCTTCAGAGACCGGCGTTGTGGAGAATCACTCATGAAACGAAGTTTCAAGCGATTCCCCGGAGAGTGCCGCGGTGCGGGCACCCAGATATACCGCAATCCCCGGGATCCTCTCGATAGGCGTGACCGCTCACCTCCAGACCAACGAACTCAGGCAACTGCAGGAGCGATCGGCCTGGATCCGGGGGCGTTTCGGAGTCGTACGGATCGGCATCTTCGGGTCCGTCGCGAGGGGAGACGAGACCCCGACGAGCGACATCGATATCCTCGTCGAATTCGCACCTGGACAGGCCACATTCCAGAACTTCATGGCCCTCATCGCATACCTCGAAGACCTCTTCGGCAGGCGGGTGGACCTGGTCACCACCGGCGGGATCGACCCCTATCTCCGTCCGTACATCGAAGACGAGGTGGTCTGGTGTGAAGCGTGAAGGAGTCTTCCTCCACCATATCATGGATGAGATGACCTTCCTGGAGGAGCAGTGCGGCGCCATCACCTATGACGACCTCGTGAAGGACGAAGTGCTGAAACGATCTGTCCTCCGGAGCATCGAGGCGATCGGTGAGGCGGCGAAGAACCTCCCGCCCTCCTTCAGGGAGGCCCATCCCGAGGTCCCCTGGAGAGCGATGGCAGGCATGCGGGACAGGCTTATCCATGAGCATATCCCAAAACTCTCGTTCATTTCCCGATCTCTGCATGCAGGGACCGGGAGAAATTACAGGATCGGGTCGATATCTCCCTGAATTCCCTGAAGAATCGTGCGAAACCACCGCCTTCCCTTCGCTCTCCACCGGGGGACTGACGCCCCCGGACCCCCGAAAATAGGATAGGACGGGGGAAGAATAACCCCTGCATATCGAAGAAGATTGCCCTCCACCCCCTATCGCAATGATGGGGGGACCGGGGGGTGAAACCCCCCGGACAGGACACCAGAACAGGATTTTTCAGAACCACATACCGATCATTCCATCGACAGGACAGAGGGTATGATTAGTTTTGGGATGACCTCCATGTGTACTTCAGTGTGGACTGGGAGATCGTCTGGGATGTCCTGACCCATGAGATACCGGCACAGAAACCTCTCATCCGTGCGTTGCTCGACCAGGCAGAGGGGAAGAGCGGCTGAAAACATCTCTCTTCTTATACCCCTTCGAGTTCCCTGAACCGGAAGGAGACCCGCCACTCCTGCTGCTCCCGCAGCATCATCTCGTTCGCCTCGGCAAGGAGGTCACAGAGGGTCGGCATGTCCTCGGCCCGCCTGATCCGCAGGGAGAGTGCCGAGAGGTGGCGGAGCATGCGGGACGCCCTCTCGGCCGTCGGGCGGTACTCCTGCTGGGTCCGGATCGCGGCGAGGCCGGCCGCAACAGCGGGGAGGACGATGGTCAGGGTGGTGGTGTAGGGGTGGCCGACGCCCGAGGCATGGGCCGCGGCCGCGATCAGGGTGGCGATGAAGAAGATCTCCCCGGCATAGAGGAGGTCCTCGTGCCGCCGCCGGTTTTTCTGCGCCTTCTCCGCGTACCAGTCGATCTGCCGGGCGAGCCAGGCCTCCAGGAGGAAGGTCTTCAGGGGCTCGAAGGGCATCGCAAGGGAGCAGTATTCCTGCGGCCTCGACTCGACCAGACTCTCAAAGGCCAGAGAGAGCCAGTCGTCGGCATGGGGAGAGAGGGTGAGGGGCGGGCGGTCGGGGAGCTCGCAGGTGATGCAGACAAAACAGAGGAAGATCGCCGATCTGATCCTCTCTGCAAGGAAGCGGTAGTCGAGCCACCTGCGGTGCCAGTCCAGGGTCCGGCCAGCAATGAGGAGGAGGAGGACGCAGGCGATCGCCGCCACCTCCAGCCAGACCAGGGCAGGCCAGACAGGGAGGAGGAGGGCCTGGACTGCGGCGATGGCGATCGCGGCGGAGGAGAGGGCGTACACCGCACTGCCGGCCAGCCGGTGGCGGCGGCCATAGCGGTCGGCGAGGATGCGGGTGCGGGCATAGTACGGGAGGAGGGACCCTGCCACCTCGTCAAGGAGGGCCGGGTCCAGGCCCGCACCGAGCAGGGCCGCCCTGTAAGCACTCTCCCGGCCGGCCACCTTTACCCTGACCCGCGCCGTGTCCACACTCTCGCCATTATAGGCGTCGAAGAAGCGGAGGGTCTCGAGGATGCGGTCGGCATGGTGCTCCGCGGTGACCGCACCCTCCGGGGTAACGAAAAAGAATGTCCTGCCCGCGGCGCGGGCCGCGGCGGCGGCGTCTTCGGTGAAAGCAACGAGGATGTCGCAGGCCTCGGCCACCTTCGCGGCCGAGCCGACGGTCTGGAGGTCGGCGATGCCGGGAACAGTTGCGCTGGTGGTCACGGCCAGATAGGTGTGAGGTGTGCTGGCAAGGATGCGGTCCAGGTACACGAGCACAGGCGCGGGGTCGCCCTCTCCTACCACCCCGACACGGACCACCAGGGGGAGGGGAGGGGTCTCCATATCACGGCCGACCGAGGGCATCCCTGATCGCCCGGCGCACCGCACCCGAGGGTTCGGCGACGAGGGCCGCCTCCAGGGCAGATTCCGCGCCCCCCACACGCCCCAGGGCAAAGGCCGCCGCCTTCCTGGCCGGCGGGTTTGTATCGGAGAGGAGGGGGAGGAGGGCCTCCCGCGCCGCCGGGTCTGCGATCTGGCCGAGGGCCTTCGCCGCCATGTAACGCACATGGTCCTTTTCATCTGCGAGGGCCCGCACGAGGGGCCCGACGGCCCGGCGGTCGCCGATGCGGCCGAGCCCCTCCGCAGCGCGGTACCGGGGCCGCCACGCAGGGTCCTGGAGGGCGCGGACAAGGGGGAGGACGGCATCCTGTGCCACCAGACCCTCCATCGCCCGCGCCCGCACCCCTTTGTCGGCATCGCCGAGGGCCAGGACGAGCGCGGTCGGGTCCTCCCCATCCTTCCCGAGGAAGATCGCGGCCATACTCCTGATGCGGGCCTCTTCGGCTCCGGAAAGGGCAAGGCAGAGTCCTTCCCGCGCACGGTCTGCCGTGTACTCATGCTCCATGGAGAGACACTTCACCTCCGGAAGTAAAAAATACACCCCGGAGTCGGGGAGTGACGATGCAAAAAGGGAAAACGCCCAGGACGGAATTCGAATCCGTGTCGATGCCGTGACAGGGCATCATGATAGGCCTCTACACTACCTGGGCACATTGCGATATCCCGCCTCCCGGAGTCGAACCGGGGACATCGCGGTAGCCGCGCGGTTACCGAGCGTCGGTAAACCAAACTACAGCCGCGCACTCTACCAGTCTGAGTTAAGGCGGGTATTGCGTTATATAGGTGGGCCTAGCCGGTTATTAAAGATATCGGTGTCCCCTGACGCCCCGGGAGACATCTATATATATCCCGGTGTCCTTTTCTGTGTATGTCTCGCATCAACGCAGACACACAGATGACAAGGGGGTATCGTTTTCTTTACCCCTGGGAATGCACGTAAGACCATCACTCTTTTCGACACCACGCTGAGGGACGGCGAACAAACGCCGGGCGTGTCCTTTACCGTTGACCAGAAGGTCGAGATTGCACGCCAGCTCGCCGCAACAGGCATCGGCACCATCGAGGCCGGGTTCCCTGCATCCTCCGCGGAGGAGAGGGAGGCCGTGCAGGCGGTCGCCAGGGCCGTCGACTCTGCCCGGATCTGCGGCCTCGCCCGGATGCGCAGGGACGACGTGGATGCCTGCACCGCGTGCGGCGTCGGCATGATCCATGTCTTCGTCCCGACCTCTGACATCCAGCGGGAGTACACGATCAAAAAGAGCAGGCAGGAGGTGCTCGACGCCACCGCGGAGGTCGTCGCCTATGCCAGGGAGCAGGTGCCGCACGTCCTCTTCTCCGCAATGGACGCCACCAGGACTGACAGGGACTACCTGGCCGAAGTCTGCCGGGCGGCCGTGGACGCGGGGGCGACGACCGTGAACATCCCCGACACCGTCGGCGTGATGACGCCGACCGCGATGAAGGAGTTGATCGCCTGGGCCGTGAAGGAGGTGAAGGCGCCGATCGACGTCCACTGCCACAACGACTTCGGCCTCGCGGTCGCAAACACCCTGGCCGCGGTCGAGGCCGGGGCCGCGCAGGTCCAGGTCACCGTCAACGGCATGGGCGAGCGGGCCGGCAACGCCGACCTCGCCCAGACCGCGATGGCCCTGGAGGCGATCTACGGCATCGAGACAGGCGTCGTCTCCAACCGCCTCCTGGAGACCTCGCGCCTGGTCTCCCGGTACGCCGGGATCAGCATCCCGCCGGGACAGCCCGTCGTCGGCGAGAACGCCTTCTCCCATGAGAGCGGCATCCATGCCCACGGCATCATCGAGCACCCGGACACCTTCGAGCCGGGCATCATGACCCCGGAAATGGTCGGTCATCGACGGCGCCTGAAGCTCGGCAAGCATGCGGGCAGGCACGCCGTCCGCCAGATGCTCGCCGACGTCCACATGCAGCCTGACGACGCCGCACTCGACCAGATCCTGGCGAAGATGAAGGCGATCGCCAGCCGCGGCCGCCGGATCACCGACGCCGACCTGTATGCGATCGCCGAGGAAGTGATGGGCATGGCAGGCGTCACCCCCGCAGTCGGGCTGCGGGACATCGCCGTCTTCACCGGCACCCACTCGATGCCGACCGCCTCGGTCAGCCTCATCGTCGACGGGGCCGAGAAGGTCGGGTGCAGCACAGGCAACGGCCCGGTGGACGCCGCCATGAAGGCGATCCTCCGCTGCCTGGACGAGCCCGTCCACCTGAAGGAGTTCGCGGTCGAGTCGATCAGCGGCGGCACAGACGCCATCGGCCATGTCACGATCACCGTCGAGGACCGGGCAGGCCACATCTTCGACGCCTCTGCCTCATCAGACGACATCGTCATCGCCTCCGTCGACGCCATGATCAACGCGATCAACCTCCTGCAGAGGGTGCAGGGCGCGAAGACCGGGGAGTGACCTCCCCGGAACGACACTTTTTTTCGGGTTCTTGAACTCTCTGACGCTCGTTTCCCCCGGCACAGAATAGTAGGAGTACGGCAATCATCCCCTTCAGGATCCATGCTCTGTCTTCCCCGGCCCTATCCTGAGATCGGGGGTCCGGGGGCAACGAGAAAGCCGCCAGGCTTTCGAGTAGTCCCCCGGCTCGTATCTAGGGGAAGGCGGGCGATTGGCACTTTCCACCGGGGGACTACGCCCCCGAACCCCCGCTCAGGATAGGCAGGGATAGGGCAATCTCCCCTTCAGGATCCTCTGTTCGCTCTTCCCGGGATCAGTTCTGAGGGAGAAAAAAGGAGGTTGAGAAAACCGTAGGTCTTCGAGGGCCGAACGCAATGAGGTCAAGAAACTGAAGGTTTCGCTGTGCGAACGAAGTGAGCATGAGAAAACCGCAGGTTTTCGAGGCAGTCCCCCGGCGAACACTATGGGGAAGGCGGTGGACCTGTGCATCCCATCGGGTAGTCACCACAGCGATCGACCCGGACAAAGAGAAACCAGAAAAAAAGATTACGAGGCCGGGGAAGAGCCGCCGCCGAGGGCCTGCTTCACCTGGGACTGGAGCTGCTCGAACTTCGTCTGCATCACTTTTTCCTGTTTTTCAAGGGACGCAATCCGCAGCCCGAGGGTCTCGGCCTTCTCCTGCAATTCGGCGAGCACCTTCTCCTTCCCCTTCTGCATCATCACGGTGCCGACATTCACGTACACCGGCGCATCGTCGGCGACCTCCTTCAACTCCTCCGCCGCGCGGTTTGTCTCCTTCACCGCCATCTCGTACTGGGCCTTCTGCCCGACGATCGTCTGGAGCTGCTGCTGGATCTGCTGCAGCATCGCAAGCTGCTGCTGAACCCTGGGTGAAATAGTACTACTCATGCCTGATCATCTCCTGGATTTCGTCAGCCACATTGACCAGCCGAAGCCACATGTTCAGCGCCGCCCGCAGGGCGTGCACGTCCGCCGCCCACACCGTGAGGACAAGGCTGTCGGGGCCGGCGAGGGCGACCCCCTCGTGGGAACGGGAACCGGCCACCTCCCCGGCCTCCGGGGCGAGGGCGCGGTACAGCAGGGGCGCAGCCGGCGAGTGGAACGTAAAGACCGCCTCATGCATCGGGTGCCACCTCAAGGACGATCCTCTTCTTCTGCTGGCCGTCAAAGATGACTGACGGCACGTCGGCCTCGATCTGTTCAGTTACACAGTATCTTTTCAGGACATCATAAACCGATGGGTCCGCGATCCTGACCGTGTGACTGATCGGTTCGCTCCGCTCAGAGATCGTGACCTTCCTGAGAGCAAACTCATGGGCGACAACCCCTTCCTCCACCACCTGGAGCCTGAGGGCGCCGCGTTCCCGGAGAAAGAGTATGACCGACTCGTCGGAAAGGGCCGCAAGGCCGGTCTTCCCGCGGGCCAGGTATCGGGCGCCCGTCGCAAAGGCGAGGTGCCGTGCGAGCGCCCGCAGGTCGTTTGCCGCTTTTCTGGAGGTCGTGACGACAGTCATCGAGCCTTCAGGTCTTTGGTCGCGGCGCCTCTCTCCTTGAACAGGATACGGTGTCCGCAGTAGGGGCACCTGACATTCTGGTCGATCTCGACCTTCTGCTTACACCGCGCACACTTGTACGAGCTGGCCACGGAGCTTACTCCTGGGTCTCGATTGCACGCTCGATCGTCCGCAGGGCCACGCGGAGGGACGGCGTCTGCGGAGCGTACGCACCGCCTGCAAACTTAAACCCGCACTTGCGGCATTCCCAGATCCCGGTGCCGACACGGTGGACAGACTCGTGGTCACAGCGGGGGCAGGTGTGGGCGGCCTTCTCGACCCTCTCGACCTCGACCACACGCTTGCGGATGAACCTGCCGTACCTGCATCCGAACCGCCCGGAACTCCCGGTGACTTTGCCTTTTGCTTTCTGGTTACGCCTCGCCATTCTGGATTACCCCTAATATGCTTATTTAGGTTAGATGTTTTGGTTAATATAGTTGTTCAAGCACCTTGACCTGCCCGTCTCCCTTGGAGAGACGGTTGACCAGAGAGTAGAATTCACTCTGTGTGCCGGCAGGGATCCTGCATACGCAGACCCATGACCCGTCGTTCTGCCACTCCTCTCTCTCGACCGTCGTCGCCGTCTGCATCTCGCCATAGGCGCGGGGCGCGTGGTCGGCCGGGATCCGCACCGCGACGCGGAGTTCCTCGAAACGGATGGGGATGAGAGGGCGGAGGGCCTTCATCGTCTCCTTCACCAGTTCGTCCAGGTGCTTGAAGGGGTCGATGCTCACCCTCGCCTCCTCCATCGCCATCTCGATCCTCTGGGGCGGGTGCGGGAGTTTGGTCTGCGGGTTGACAGCGTTGCGTGCGATGTACGTGATGACCTGCCGGCGCTTATCCTCGATCAGCTGCCGGCGCTGCTCTGAGGTGAGATGGATCTCGCCCTTGGTAAGGATCTTTCGTGCGATCGGCTCGAAGTCCGTCGTCCCGAAGGCCTTCACCAGGGACTCGTCAGAGGCACGTTCCCCATGCGCGAAGTTCTCAAAGACGAAATCGGCAGCGACAAGGTCCTCGATCGGGACGTCCTCGCCCTTTTTGACCTTCATCGCAAGGTCGGGGTCGACCCCGATCTCGAACCGCTCGCCGTGACTCTCAAGCCGTGCCACAATCGCCCGGTCCAGGGGGATCATACCTTACTCACTCCCCTGAAGGTTCCGCGACACTCTCGAAGTCCATCTGGTCGACAAAGGACTTCACTTCCGCGGCTTCCATCTTGCGGAAGAACGGGTTTGCGACTTCGATGACACCGATCTCGACGGTCTGGACATCGAACTTCCCTTCGGTCGCCGCATGGAGGGCCTTGAGACCGAGACGGATCGCGTCGGGGATCGTCATCTCGGGGTTGTACTCCTCCTCGAAGATCTTCATGGCCGCAGGCCGGCCGATGCCGATGCCTGTCGCCTTGTACTCGAGGAGCGTGCCCGACGGGTCGGTCTCGAAGAGGCGGACCTCGCCCTCGAAGATACCCGCGATCAGCAGGGCCGTGCCATACGGGCGGGCGCCGCCGAACTGGGTGTACACCTGCATGTGATCGCAGATCTTCTTTGCCAGGGTCTCGACATCGATCGACTCGTCGTAGGTCACCCTGTTGATCTGTGCCTCGACCCGCGCCCTTTCCACAAGGAGGCGGGCGTCGCCGACAAGGCCCGAGGACGCGACACCGATGTGATCGTCGATCAGGTAGATCTTCTCGATCGACGAGGATTCAAGGAGGCGGGACGAGACCCTCTTGTCGACAAGAAGGATCACACCTTCCCTGCACTTGATCCCGACTGCAGTGGTCCCCCGCTTCACTGCCTCGCGTGCGTACTCTACCTGGTAGAGACGGCCGTCCGGGCTGAAGACCGTGATCGCCCGGTCATATCCCATCTGATATTGTGGTTGCATTAGATCTCCTCTCTTTCATGATCTGTCAAAAAGACTCTGCTCTGCTTTTTAATACCCTCTTGTAGTACATCAACCTTGTGCCGTCCGTACCTGAAGGCGGGTGACTCCTTTTCCCCGTAGGCGACCGATTCCGGTCCCTTCCGGGGACCCCCCTCCAGAAGTCGCCTCTTGAGCGCGGCGATCGTCCCGGAAACCGCCACTGTCCTGAGGGCGATTTTCGCGTCCCCGACCGCGGTGACGGTCGAGCACGCGACGGCGAGGTCGCCCTCTGTCCCCCGCTGACAGCGGAGGATGGCGTGCTCCCCCTCGCGGGAGAGGACGGCGGGCTGGACCACGGCGGCACGGACGTCACCGAAGAGCGAGGTCACTGCATCGGCGATAGCCAGGTACAGCGCCTTTTCCCCGGTCTCCTGCCAGGGCGGGAAGACCCGCACGAGCAGGTACCTCCTCTTCGTCCTGAGAGTCGGCGGCCGCACCTTCATTCGACCACCTGCACCGGTTCGGGGCGCTCCATCAGCCTGTCGAGGGAGGAGAGGGCGGAAAGGGTCTCAGCCTCCTCCATCCCGAAGAGTGAGCAGAGGCCGACGACCTCCCGCACCGTCCGCAGGTCGAGGGCAGACCTGGCATTGCTTGCGACGGTGAGGGGAAAGCCGTAGTGGCGCTGGAGGACGAGGACGTCCGCGTAACGCTGGAACACCCTCTGTCTCTCCCGGCCCCGCAGAGATATGACCGGCGCAAGGTCGATCTCGATGGCGACGCCGTTTTCAGCAGCGGTCCGTGCGGCAACGTGGTCGAAAGCGTGTTTTCCGGCATGGCTAAGTCCCTTCAGCACATGGACCCCGCCATGGGAAACGGCCGACCTGTTGAAGCCTTCTTCGCCTGCCTCGACCATCACAAGAGCCCCGGCAGGGGCGCGGCGCACTCCCCGCGTCAGGTCCCTGACATGTGCAGCCGCGATCACGATGCCCGGGATCACCTGCACGCCAAAGAACTCGCCGTTCCCGCTGGTCGAAACGATCCGGTCAAAACCGCAGTCCCGTGCTTCGAGGGCCATGCGAGGAAGGGTCGTGTCGCCGTCAGGATAGGGATGCACGCAGGCATCGGTGTACGCCATTGGTGCACTCCAAAAAATAAGGGGATGGTTACTTTCCTTTGTTCGCGTTGGACCGGATGCTCGGGCGGGTCTTCTCGGTGCCCGTGCCCTTGTGCCTCTGGCCACGGCCCTTCCGTCCGGCCATCGTCTTGCCGCGCTCGGCACGGCCGCGCTGGTTCGCCTGACCGATCCACGCGAGCTGCGGGTCGCTCATCACGGACGGGTGGCTACCGTCGACGAGGATGATCTCGTACCACTTGTTGCGGCCGTCTTCGCCGACCCAGTACGAGTTGAGGACTTCCATGTTCGGATACTTCCGGGAGGCGCGCTCCTCGGCGATCCGCTGGATGCTCTTGCCGGCGGTGATCCGGCGCATGCCCATCCTGGCGGTCCTGCGACCGCGGATGTACCTCGACTTCCTCCTGCCGCCCCTGCGGACGCGTGCCCGCACGACGATGACACCCTGCTTGGCCTTGTAGCCGAGGGAGTGTGCACGGTCGATCCTGGTCGGGCGAGCGAGCCGCACGACTGCACCCTCGCGCCTCCAGGTCTGCATCCGCTCCCAGAGGAGCGCCTTGACCTCGGTGGCGTCGGGGTTTCTCCATGCCTCACGAACGTAGGCATACATTGACTTTGCCATTGCAATTCACCTCAGGTTCAGCGCAAATGTTGCGCCACATTCCTTGATGGGATACCTGTACTGGTGGGTTTCGGAGGATTATTAATATTCGTACGGTGGGGGAGGCCGGCGCCCCTCCGACACGAACCAGGTATACAGCACCTCCTGGTCGGAAGAGGGAGGAGAGAGGACACACTTTCTCTTCAGGATCGCGGCTCGCTCTTCCCTGTGCCTATCCTGAGGGGGGACGACCGGAGGGAGTCGAGAAAATCTCTGATTTTCGAGTTTCTGGGGGTGAAACCCCCAGCCCAGATATGGGGAAGGCGGCGGATCGGCGTCTCGCGCCGGGGGACTACGCCCCCGGCCCCCCGCCATCAGGATAGGACGGGAATGGCAGTCCCGCTCATCAGATCTCTGGCTCGTTCTTCCCCGGTCCAGTCCTGAGGCAGGTCTGGGGGTGAAACCCCCGGTCCTGATTATGGGAAGACAGCGGATCAGTGCCTCACGCCTTCCCTTTCCTCTTCTCGACGACCCAGATCCCCTCGATCCGTGTGACCGGATACTGCCCGTTCTCGTCCTTCTCCGCGGATTTCACCATGTCCCAGACGGTGAGGAGGGCGACAGAGACGCCGGTGAGGGCGTCCATCTCGACGCCGGTCTTGCCGTACGAGCGGACCCTGACCTGTGCGACGATGCAGCCCTCCCCTTCCTCGAAGTCGACCTCCACGCCGCCGAGGGCGAGGGGGTGGCACATCGGAATGATGCGGGAGGTGTCCTTCACCGCCATGGTGGCGGCGACCCGCGCTGTGGCCAGGACATTGCCCTTGATGACGGTGCCGTCGCGGATCGCCGCAAGAGTCTCCTCCCGCAGGTAGATCCGGCCCTCGGCGACTGCCAGCCGCACGACGTCGGGCTTGTCGGAGACGTCGACCATGCGGGCGCGGTCGTCCGCGATATGAGTGAACTCAACCATACAGTACCTCTGGAATGCGGGCGAGCATTTCTGTTGCGGTCATGCCGGCGTCCCGCCCGGCGGCCGCCGTCTCCCCGGCGAGGCCGTTCGCGTATGCCGCGACGCACGCGGCGTCGAAGGCAGAGAGGCGGCAGAAGAGGCCGGCCGCACACCCGGCGAGGACATCGCCTGTGCCGCCGACGGTCATCGCGGGGCAGCCCGTCCTGTTGAAGCGGACCCGCCTGCCGTCCGAGATGATGTCGACGGCCCCTTTCAGGAGGACGGCGGCGCCCCCGGGCACGGCATCGCGCACGGTGCGGGCGCGGTCGCGCAAAGGTGACGGGAGGGGGCGGTCGAAGGCCCTGACAAACTCCGCGGCATGGGGGGTGTAGACCGTTTCCGGGCCCGCGGGAAGGGGGGTGCGGAGGGCGTCGGCGTCGAGGACGAGTCTTTTCGCACAGGGTGCGAGGGCCGCCACCACCTCGTGGCTCTCCGTGCCGAGGCCGTTCCCGCAGAGGACGACGTCGGCCCTCTCCACGAGGGGGACGAGAGCGGCGAGGTGCTCCTCGCCGATCACCCGGCCGGAGAGGGGGACGTGGATGAGGTCGGGGTCAGGGACGTACACGGGCGAGGCGACACGCACGATGTCGGCCCCGGCCCTGAGCGCGGCCATGCCGGCGAGGAAAGGGGCGCCCTGGTACGGCCCGCCGCCGACGACGAGCACCTCGCCGCCGGCCCCCTTGTGGGCGGACGGCCCCTTCGGCCGCAGGCAGAGGAGGTCGCCGGGGCCTGTGCAGATCTCCGCGGCGAGGGGAATGCCGATCTCCGCCACCCGACCGCCCGCCTCCTTCGGACGGTGGAAGGTGACGACGAGATCGGCCCGCGCACCCGGCGTCGGCACGTCGACCGCCACCACGCGGGCAGGGCTCGCGTTCATGAGCCCGACCATCGAGAGCAGGGGCTCCCGCGGCGACCCGACAGCGCCGGTGCCGAGCATGGCGTCGACGACGACGTCGGCCCTCGCGAAGAGGGGGGCCAGGGCCTCGACGTCGGCAGGCACGCGCACCTCGTGGACGGCGGCAGGGCAGGCCCGGAGGGCGGCGAGCTGGGCGAGGAAGTCGGGGGTCGCGGAGCCGTATGCCGGACAGACCACGTCCACCTCAGAGTCCTGGAGGTGGCGGGCGACGACGAGGCCGTCGCCGCCATTGTTCCCCCGCCCGCAGAGGACGAGCACCCGCGACGGCGAGGACTCCCGCACCGCACAAACGACCGCGAGGCCGGCCGCCTCCATCAACTGGAGGCCGGAGACGCCGAGGGCCATGCTGTTCCTGTCCACGGCACGCATCCGCTCGGGCGTGATCACGCCCGTCTCGCAGAACTCCCTGAGATCCTCAAACATCAGATGCCCGGTGGGCGGCGGGAAGATAGAAAGGTTGCGAAGGGGTGCGCGGGCAGAGAGGGATGATCGATATGCGGAAACCTCCGGGGCGGGACATGACCCACAACAGGGAGATGCAGGGAATCCATGCAGGTTCCGCTGGAAAAAAGGAAGAGACAGGGTCGGGAACGGTACAGCAACAATCCAATGAGAGGGGGAGTGCCGGGAGAAGATCATGACAATAGGAGACATTCAGGGACTGCAGGCAATGTGCAGTATCTGTCAGGGAAAAATGACCATTACCACATGCAGGAATGACCAGCAATACAAAAAAACACTCCTGAAGAACTCGATAATGAGACAGATATCTAAAAATAAATACAAATAAAAAAATTAAACTTTTTTAAGAGATACAAATAATAACATATAAATATCATATCACGTTAATAATCGGCCGTCATATAGACTGCACCCGGAATGTGCAGATCAGGAGGATCAAGAATCTATGAAATCAAGAGTATTGTACGGAGTCATGGGCATAGCCCTGGTAGCGCTCTTCATCGGTGGCGGCACCTATGCGTACTTTAGCGACACGGAAACGAGCACAGGGAACACCTTCAGCGCCGGGACGCTGAACCTGAGCGTCGGGAGCGACAGCACCCTGCCGTTCGCCTTCGACAACCTGAAACCAGGGGATACAGGAGTCCTGGCAGACCCCTGGCGGATCAACAACACCGGCACCATCGCCGGGAACCTCACAATCACGTGCGGGGAGATCATCAACAACGAGAACGGGCTGACAGAGCCCGAAGAGAGTGTGGACTTCACTGGCGGCGTGCTTGAAGGCGAGCTCGGCGCAAACCTCACGGTGGCGTTCTGGATCGACAGCAACGCCAACAACACCCTGGATACAGGGGACTATTACCTCCGTGTAGATGGTGACAGGATAGAGTTCAACAACGAGGAAAACGCGCTTCCCGACGATGCCTTCGCACCCCTGAACGAGTACAGCGAAAAGAGCTGGGCCAACCTGGCGACCATCGCCGGAGGGGCGTCGGCAGGCACATTCCATGTGGAGTATGACCTCCCCGGCCCGACGACCGGGAACGACGTCCAGAGCGACACCTGCACCTTCGACCTCATCTTCAAGCTTGAACAGGCACGCACGTAATCCGAACCCCATTTCAGGGCCAGAGGAAGAATAAAATGCACCCCCTTGCCGGAAGGGCCTGCACGGCCCTCCTTGTCGTAGCCGCCCTCGTCGTCGTCGCCGCAGTCCTTGCGGGCTGGCAGGTCGAGGTCGTGCTCTCCGGGAGCATGGAACCGGCAATCCCGGTCGGCGGGGTGGTGGTGACCGCCCCTGTCTCCCCAGAGGATGTGCGGGCAGGCGACATCATCACCTTCAGCTCGGGCGGGCACCATGTCACCCACCGGGTGACCGCGGTGGTGGAGGGGCCGACGGCCGGTTTCATCACCCGCGGCGACGCCAACGAGGACGCAGACCCCGTGCCGGTAGCGGCCGGGGACGTCGTCGGCAGGGCCCTCTTCTCCCTCCCCTTCCTTGGTTACCTTGCCGTCTTCGTCAGGACGCCGGCCGGGTTCTTCCTCACTCTCCTCGTCCCCGGCCTCGTCCTTGTCGCCCTGGAGGTGCAGACCCTCAGGGGAAAACACAGCGAGAGGGAGGGATAAGTCATGGGAGAGTGGCGGGGGGTGCTGACGGCCACGGTCCTTCTCCTCCTCCTTGCCGGGGGGTGCTGGACAGTTGAAGGACTCTTCTTCGACCAGGAGGACACAGGAACGTCCACCTTCGCCGCGTACGTGCCCGGACTCTGGGAGCAGACCGCCAGGGCAGACTTCGAGGACGGCACCGCCGACGGGGTTGCGGTCTCGCCCACCGGCGACGTCGCCCTTGCCGCCGGCGGCGGGAGTTTCATGCTCTTCTGGGAGGACGAGACGGTCCCGGAGAACTGGACCTCTGTCTCCAACGAAGGAGGGGAGTACTACCACCGCTTCCCCCGCGGTGCGGCAGAATATGGCGGTGAGGGAGGTACGGAGAACCACACCCACACCGGAGATGCGGCATGCTCCGGGCCGTCAGAAACAATGATCCGATGGTGGTGGTTCCTTGCCTGGTCCATAATATCCTGTGCCTCCCCTGACCACGAACACACTGTCACCGCGACCGTCGCCAATGCCTCCCACCTCCCCCCGTATCGCGACTTCAAGATCATCAGGTACGACGGCGGCGCCCCCTGCATCATCCCTGCCGGGGCGATCGGGATCTTCGAGGGCCTGCCGACGAGGGACTGGGGGCAGGCGTACGGGGATGATCGCTACCTCAGGGGCGGGGCCGTGACGGGTACGGGGGGATCGCAGGACCACACCCACGAGGTCACAGTCACGGCCGGGGGGTTTTCGGAGTGGGTCGAGGCCCGTGTCCAGTTGTTGCTCGGCGGAAAGGATATCAAGATCACAGGGCCGGACCACATCCACAATGTCACGGCAACGATGACTGCGGCAGAAAACAAACCTCCCTTCATCACGGTGCGGTTGGGGCGGGCAGAAAATGACACCCCGGTCCCTGCCGGCCTCATTGCCATGCATGACAGTGATCCGGGGGAAGGGTGGAGCGTCGTCTCCGACTTCGAAGAGCGACTTCTCAGGGATACCGGGGAGTTCGGGGAGACAGGTGGGGACGAAACCCACACCCATACCGATATGACAGTCAGAACCGGTGGCCCGGCCCCGATTGGCGTCGAAGAGATCGCTGCAGAATGGGATGAAAGGACAGAGGTCGCGGACACAACTCACACCCACACTCTCGACCTCTCCTTCGACAATGCGACCTCCCTCCCCCCGTACAGAGACACCATCTTTGCACGGGCAGAATATGTCTCATCGGGCACCCTCGAAAGCCCGGTCTTCGATACCGGGATCGCAGGCGCCACCTGGAACGCCTTTTTCTGGGACGAGACGACAGAGGACGGAGTGACAGGGATCGAGATGGCGGTCAGGGCGTCCGACGCCCCCTTCGAAGAGAGCGACGCCGGTTGGACTGACCCGACCGACGGCCTCCCGAAAGGGCGTTACATGCAGTGGAGGGCAACGCTGACCACGACGGACAGCACACAGACCCCGGTCCTCCACGCGGTGCGGGTGTATTACTACTGAGGGATGAAAGATGGAGACGACTGCAACAGACAGGAACAGACTGGTGATGGTGGCCATGCTCTGCCCCCTCCTCGTCGCCGCGGCCCTGGGAGCGGCCGTCGACCTCACCCTCGACGGCCCCGGGGCGGGGGGCATGGCCTTCCCCGGCCTCAAGCCCGGCGACACCGGCACCACGACCGTACTCCTCCATAATGCCGGTAGCGAAGGCGGCAGCGTCGCCGTCTGGATCTCCGACATCACGGAGACGGACGCGAGGGCTGACGGCGCCAGGCTCGACACCTACCTCCTCTTCTCCCTCTCGAACGAGAGGCTTGCATCCACCCTCGACCTGCCCGCACCCATCACCTCCTTCCCGCAGGGACCGGGCGGCAGTCCCGCCGTCACCGTGACGCATCTGGAGGCCGGCGCGACCACCGCACTCGTCTGGCACTGGGATTTCAGGGAGACCGGGACCCCACAGGACGACGCCCAGGGCGACACACTCGCTTTCACCGTCCACTACACCCTCACCACCCTTCCCCCGGACGACACCGGCGGCGGGGGAGGAGGAGGGGGAGGACACAGGCATGTCCAGGCCTCCTCCGGGAGCCAGAGCGGGCAGCACTCCACACCCACAACCCTCCCGGAGGAGACCCGGACGATACCGACAACAATCACCGGCGAGACGGCACCAGAGGACAGGATCCCCCTGCTCGAAGCCCTCCTCCTCATGCTCCTCATCGGGGGCATGGTCAGGCTGCGGCACGAGCCCTCCAGAGTGCTGAAGGTGGCGGCCGCCGCCGGCATATTCCTCCTCCTCGTTGCCGCGCTCCCCATTGACTACAGGGTTCTCTGCTGCGTGCAGCCGCCCGGCATCCTCCTCGCCGCCGCGGCACCCCTCATCCCGGTCGCCGCCGGCCTGCTCAGTCAGCGGCAGCCGACGACCCGCACCCTCTGGGCAGGGGAGTACACTCTTCTCTTTCTCTCGGTGGCAGCAGGCTTCGGCCTCCTCACCCTCGGCGCCGGCCCCCTGGGAAGTCTCCTTGGCCTGGCCGCCGTCTACCTCGTCACCCTCGGTGTCGTCCTCATCATGGAGAGGTAAGGCAGGAATAATCCGTACAATCAACCAGAGAGGGCGGCAAATTCGCCCGACCAATGGGTTATATCAGAGGGACATGATAGTATAGTAGTTGGATGAGTCTTGAGAGGGATGTATCAGCGGCCGCCGGGCGGATCCGCGAGGCCGACCGGGTGACGGTCATCTCGCACATCGACGCCGACGGGATCACCAGCCTCTCGATCCTGATGCAGGCGATCACTCGCGCCGGGATCGAGGCGGTGCCCGTCTTCGTGCGGCAGCTCGAGCCGCTGATGATGCACCACGTCCCGCAGGACGACACACTGAAGGTCTTCTCCGACCTCGGGGCCGGGCAGCAGAACCTCCTGGAGGAGCACGGCCTTGCCGAGGACAGGGTCGTGATCATCGATCACCACGTCTCGCAGGACGTGAAGACGCCCTACATGCAGGTGAATGCCCTGCCGTACGGCCACACGAAGTTCTCAGCCGCGGGGGCGGCGTACCTCGTCGCCCGGGCCATCGACGACGACACCCACGACCTCGCAAAGCTTGCCGTGATCGGGAATGTCGGCGACATGATGGCCAGGGAAGACTGCGGGCTCATCGGGCCGGCACGGGCGATCGCCGACGACGGAATCGAGTACGGGAATGTCGAGGCGCAGCGCGACCTCAACTGCTACGGCATCTCCACCCGCCCCCTGAACCTCTGCCTCGCCTACACCGACGACCCCTTCATCGAGGGGATCACCAACAACCCGGCAGGGGCGAGAAGGCTCCTTGCGTCCCTCGGCATACCGGAGAGGACGCGGGAAGGGCGGTGGCGGGTCTGGGAGGACCTGGACGCCGCCGAAAAGCAGGCGGTCTGCTCGGCCCTTGCAGAACAGATCGTCGCCCACGGCGGCGACGCCGGGAGACTCTGCGCCGAGGTCTACCTCTTCCCCGACGAGGCCGGGGGGACGGCCCTGCACAATGCCTCCGAGTTCTCGACCCTCCTCAATGCCTGCGGCAGGTGGGCCCGCCCTGCGGTCGGGAGCGCGATCTGCGCCGGCGACCGGGCCGAAGCCCTCAGGGAGGCCGGGCAGATGCTCACCCAGCATCGGGCGACGATCCGGGAGATCCTCACCTACATCCTCACCACCGGCGTCCGGGAACTCGACGCCATCCAGTACCTCCATGTCGGGGACAGGTTCCCCGACACCATCGTCGGGATCGGCGCGGGTATGGCCCTCTCGAAACTCGGCCGTGAGAAACCGATCCTCATCATGTGCACTCTCCCCGACGATCCCGCCCTCACCAAGGTCTCCATGCGGGCCGACGACAGGATGGTCGGCGCCGGCATCGACCTTCAGGCGGCCCTCATCGAGGCCGCCGGGCCCTTCGGCGGGGCGGCAGGGGGGCACGCCATCGCCGCGGGGGCATATATCCCGAAAACAGCAGAACAGGAGTTTGTACACCGTGTCAACCAGTGCATCAAGAGACAGCGCGGAGCGGCAGGTCAGGGCGATTGCTGACTTCCAGTTCGGGAAAGGAGCAGGAGAAGCACTCTTCCCGTCAGGCTGCCGCATCGTCAGGTCGAAAACGCGGCGCGTCAGACAGGTGATGCTCGGCGACGAGCGTATCGTCACCGTCCGCGCCCAGGACGGGCGGTTCACCCTCGGCATCATGGGCGCTCGCCTGCTTGCGCAGGCGCTTGCGGCGCCCGCGTACCGCGTCGTGATCGCAGACGAAGTCGCCGATTTCGTCGCCGACGGGAAGAACGCCTTTGCCAAACACATCGTCACAGCGGATACCGGCATCAGGGCCGGCGACGAGGTGATCGTCGTGTCCGGAGAGGACAAGGTGATCGCCACCGGCCAGGCACTCCTCTCGGGCAGAGAAATGGTGGCATTTGATTATGGAGTAGCGGTAAAAGTTAGGAAAGGAGGAAAGTAAGCGTGTTTCCAGGCGGTAAGATCAATCCGAAAAAGATGAAGCAGATGATGAAGCAGCTCGGCATGGAGATCGAGCAGCTTGAAGACGTGAAGAGAGTCGTCATCGAGACCGGCAAGGGGAACTATGTCTTCGACGAGGCCGAAGTCGTCGCCACGATCATGCAGGGTGCCACCACCTACCAGATCAATGGCGAGGCGAGGTTCGAGCCCGCCGCCCTTGATATTCCGGAAGACGACGTGAAACTGGTGATGGAGCAGACCGGCACCACGGCCGCCGCCGCCCGGGAGGCGCTCGCCGCCACCGACGGAGACATCGCCGGGGCGATCCTGCGTCTGACAGGCGCATGATCCAGGAAGGGGAGCGTCTCATCCTCGTCTCCGCGACGAGGGAATACTATGTCTCTGCAGGGGAGGGCACCCTCTCCACAGACCTCGGCATCCTGAAGCTCGACACTCTCGTCGGGGCGGCGTACGGCGACGTCGTCGCCACCCATCTCGGCACCGAGTTCGTGATCAGGCGGCCGCGGGCGACCGACTTCTTCACCCACGCCGCGAGGACAGGCGCCCCGATGCTCCCGAAGGACATCGGTATGGTCATCGCCTACACGGGCATGAACAGCAGGGACACCGTCCTCGACGCCGGCACAGGGAGCGGCATCGCCGCGATCTATTTCGGCGGCGTCGCGGGGCATGTCGTCAGCTGCGAGGTGCGGCCCGAGTTCGCAAAGAAGGCCGAGAAAAATATCAGGGACGCGGGCCTCGACAATGTCGAAGTGCGGGCCTGCGACGTCCTTTCTGTGGAGGGGGAGTTCGACGTCGTCCACCTTGACCTCGGGATCACGCCCGAGCATATCGCCCATGCGCGGACCCTGCTGCGGTCGGGCGGCTACCTGGCCTGCTACACCCCCTTCATCGAGCAGATGATGCAGGCCTACGACGAGGCATCGCGCCTTTTTTCCGAGGTGCATACCTATGAGTGCATGGAAAGGGAGATGACGCGGAGCGCCCGCGGCACCCGGCCGTCGACGCGGGTCGGGCACTCCGGGTACATCACCATTGCACGGGGGTAAATCATGCGGCATATCATCTCGATCAAGGAGTTTGAAAAGGGGGAGATCGACGCCCTTCTCGATCGAGCCCGGGCGATCGATGCCGGGGACTATGACCGGCACGCCCTGGAGGACAAAATCCTCGGGGTGCTCTTCTTCGAGCCGTCGACGCGGACCAGGATGTCTTTCGAGGCGGCGATGGCCCGCCTCGGCGGGAGTTCCATCGACATGGGAGGCGTGGAGGTGAGTTCTGTCGTCAAGGGCGAGACCCTGGCAGACACGGTGCGGGTGGTGAGCGGGTACGCGGACGCGATCGTGCTCCGCCACCCGAAGGAGGGGGCGGCCAGGCTCGCCACCGAGTTCTCGTCGGTCCCGGTGATCAATGCCGGGGACGGCGCGGGCCAGCACCCCTCCCAGACCCTCATCGACCTGTACACGATCAGGCAGGCGATGCCCCTGGACGGGATCGATGTCGGCCTCCTCGGCGACCTGCGGTACGGGCGGACGGCCCACTCTCTCGCGTACGCCCTGACGAACTACGACGTCACCATCCACACCCTCGCCCCCGAGGGGCTGGAGATGCCGCCGAATGTGATCGGGAACCTCCGCGACCGTGGGGTCGAGGTGGTGGAGCACACCGACATCGCGGAGTTCGCCCGCGGCCTGGACGTGATGTACGTGACCAGGATCCAGCGCGAGCGCTTCCCTGACACGGCCTCGTACTACGCGGTGGCGTCGAGTTACCGGGTGACCCCCGACCTCCTGGCAGGTGCCCGGACCCGGATGATCATCCTCCACCCCCTGCCGCGGGTGGACGAGATCGACCCCCGGGTGGACGCCCTGCCCCATGCCCGCTACTTCCAGCAGGCGAGGAACGGCATCCCGATCAGGATGGCCCTCCTCCTGGAGGTGATGGGATGAACGAAACCCCGAAGAGCCTCCAGATCAGCCCGATCAGGAACGGCACGGTGATCGACCACATCCCGGCGGGCGAGGCCTTCAACGTGCTGCGCATCCTCGGGATCACGAGGGCGACGACAGACACCCTCTCCATCGCCACGAATGTGGCGAGCGGCAAGGCCGGCCGGAAGGACATCGTCAAGATCGAGAACCGCGAGCTCAAAAAGGAGGAGGTGGACAGGATCGCCCTCATCGCCCCGCAGGCGACGATCAATATCATCAGGAACTACCTGGTCTTCGACAAGAAGGGCGTCCAGATCCCGAAACTCCTCCACGGTGTCGTCAGGTGCCCGAACCCTGGCTGCATCTCGAACACGAACGAACCTATCCAGAGCAGGTTCGAGGTGACGGAGAAGGGTCTCCACTGCCTGTACTGCGACTGGTACCTCACCGAGGACATCGCCGGGCATATTATCTGAATTTTTTTTCTTTTTTTGAAGTCTGTCCTTCTTCTGGAGCGACGGCGGACTCTGCCTCTCCGAAATTTGATTTTTCCTCGCAACTCTTCCACAGAGACACGGATGTGCCGTCCGGCGAACTCTCCCCAGAACAGGTGGCCGGCCACGCAGTCGAGCGCGGGGCGTACAGGAGAGTGCTATCACGCCGACAGGCGGATGCGACACTCAGAAACAGGACGTGCACATTTTTCAGGCCAGGTGCGTCTTTCAGGGTGAGAGAGATCAGCCCGATAGTTGAACGGTTGTATCACAAACAACATATACAGCAGGGAGGATATTCAGAGATGTGGAGATCAGTTTGATTCTCCGGCGGGGTTCTTTGCAATTGTCCCCGTGCTTGACAGGACCCACCACTATCCAGAGGCGAAAGGATAATACGCGTCCGTGTGTTTCACATGCCTCCGGAGAGAACGGGAGGCAAAACACATGAAAAGAAGAACCGGCATCCGGGCATTTTTCGTCTTCCTGGCAATACTGCTGATATGCGTCGCAATGTTGCCGGCGATGAGCGCAGGCGACGAAGAATGTGCAGGCACAAACGTCGTCGGCATCGATGTGCCTGCACCGGAGCCAACGGTTGTGCCATCAGATGAAAAATTACCGTCTCTCGGGGAGAAAGACGAGGGAGCGATCATCGACAATACGACAACGTACCTCACCTACTGGAATGAAAAGATGAAATGGGAGTTATCTGAGGAGGAGATAGAGAAAGATTCCCGGATCCTTGAAGAAAAAGTATTGGTCAGGCATTATGACGCGGACGATGATTACTATCATATAAAAGATCTCAATACATTTGGCGAAGAAATGGGCCCTGTTCTGGGTCTTACCCCGGATCAAATTATGGATTTTGTCCAGGCCCATAGAGAACAACTTGTGATAGATCGTCAGAATTATGAAAGTCCGGCAAGATGGCGAGATTGAGGCCGGATCTGCCAAAAGACATTCCCAGAGCAGGATATCTGGATACACACTCCCACACATATCCATGAGTCCTGTCGAGGACGCACCACATTCTCGAAACCACCTCTGGTGACACTATGGACGAAAAATATCGAAAAACCGGAAAAACCATAGTGCTTGCATTGATCGCCATCTGCATCGTCATCGCGGCGGCCTTCCTGATTCTCCTGGCACCTGCCTTCGTCGAGACCACGATGCCGGTCGACTCCTACGTGATCGAGATCGACGGCCCCGGCAGTCTTGCCGTGAACGGCACCGCCACGCTCATGGTCCCGATCCCCGCGAACGCGGACGGCGAACCGGTGATGCCAGAGGAGGCGTTCACCGCCGGGGACCAGGCCTTCGGGTGGCAGACCTCGGTTCAGGAGACGCCCTACGGGAAGATGCTGGCGTTCACGACGATGGAGAGTTACGCATTGGACATCTTCAGGCCCACAGGAGAGATGGAAAAGAAAGAAGAGCCGCGACTGCTGGCACCCGTGCTCGCGACGCCCGGCAACGCGAGCGTCGCCGAGTTCTGCCAATAGTCCGGCGGCACCTACACCACCGTCGTGTTCATCGACGGCTTCGTCCCTGTGTCGGAAGACGTCACCCCGATCTCGTTCACCCTCGAGTATAAGGGCGGCGCGGGCATGAAGCACCTGGTGACCGAGGACACCTGGACGACGACCGTCCATGCGACGGTCGCAGGAAACGCGTCAGGGTTTGTCCAGGTACCTGCAGAATACCAGGTCATCGCCGGGGGCGTCAAACTCTGAGGGGGGGGCGTCTCCCGGCTGCAGACGGTCTTTCGGTACGAGACCTCTCACCGGCAGTGCCCGCTCTCCTCGATCAAGACGGCGAACAATTTTCGCAGTGCCTGCACATCTTTCTCTTTCAAACCATCCACGATCCCCCTGCACTTCACGAGAAAACGGGGGACCTGTCGTGCAAGCGTACCGACATAGGCCTCTGAAACGTCGCTGGCGATATAATATTGCGTTTCCACGCGTGCCTGCCGCGCCTTCTCCAGCATCTCGCACTCGTCGGGCGTGAAGAAATCCCTGAGGAGGTGCTGCATAAGCGCAATCGTGCAGGTATGGTTCTCGGACTTGATCCCGATCTTCGTGAGCACGGCATACAGAGAGAAATAGAGAGAATAATACCCGGTCGAGATCTTCCAGTCATTCGAAGCCACAGAATGCATGGCGTCCATGGCATCCTCCGCTTTTTTCAGGTATGCACCTGCAAGGGTGTCATTTGGTTCGACAGGCATGATGCCGTTTTTTATCCCGGCGCACCAGGCGAGTCTGTCTTTCATGCCACCACCTCTCGGACAAAAGAGTCTGTGTTTTTCCAGACGATATGATTCTTTCTCACCTCGAGGACAAGAGGATCTGACAGATATTTCGGGCCGAACGCGGTATCCGGGTACGATTTGATAGTGACCTCGACACCGTACATCTCCCCGATTTTTGCGACTTCCCTCTCATCATATCGTCCTGCAACGAAGATATCGAGGTCTGAGGTTTCTGTCTCCGTACCTTTCGCGTAACTCCCGAAGAGAAGAGTGGTACCTTGCGTACAGGAGGAGACCCTGTCCAGTACTTCCGAGATATAGGGGTTTTCTTCCATGAACCGGATCTTCTTGTAAATCTCGGCGAGAATAAAATATTGGATGGAAATTTCGCTGGGTTTTATCCGGAAGAGCCGGATTTTCCCGCGTTGTGATGATGCAAGCACGCGTTTATCTTCAAGACGCACGAGGACCGTCTGCGCCGTCCCGGGACTGATCGGGAGATAGGTGCAGACCTCCCTGATGTAATACTCACGGTCGTATCCATGGGAAAACAGGGCGAGTATCATGAGGTCGGTCTCGGTGATGTCTAATTTTTTAGACATATGTCTATTTTTTTATCAATATCATATATAAAGATGGGGTCGGAGCATCCTATCATGCAGGAGCGGGGAGTCGGCGACTCCCTCTGCATTGACCCCCACGAACCAGAAGAGATCAGAGAGACCCCCCCCTCACCGCATCAGGTGCCCGGCCTCGTCGATCTCGCCCCTGATGATCCGCGTCGAGGAGATCCAGCGGTTGTCCTCCGCGAGCACGCAGGCGATCTGGTGGATCTCGACCATCCTCTTCCCCTTCGCCCGGCGGAGCTTGTTGATCTCCAGGGCCACCGGCAGCGTCTCCTCGGAGACCACCAGGATATCGAAGTCGGCGTCCAGGGCAGAGCCGTACCGATCGTTCAGCTCCTCGACCTCCCACCGGGTCGTTGTCCCCAGGCTCCGCACGTACTTCTCCAGCGCCGCCCTCCTCTCCTCGTACGACAGCACGGGGTGGGTCTTCCTCCCCGCGAAGGTAGGGGAGGAGAGACCAATGATCACGGTCCCGTCCGGGCCTGCAAGTTCAAAAGAGCGCGATATCAGTTTCTTGTGTCCCGCGTGCAGGGGGGAGAAGGTGCCCCCGACCATAATCTTCATTGATAGTAATGGGGAATCCATAGTATAATATGAACCACACTCTGCGCATCGGCGATGAGGTCTTCATTGCGGAAAACGCCACCCTGCTCGGCGACGTCACCATCGGCGACCGTTCCGGCGTCTGGTTCGGCGCCGTACTGCGCGGCGACCGCGACCGGATCGTCGTCGGCGCCGACTCCAATGTCCAGGACAACGCCACTGTCCATGGCAGCACCGGCCACCCAACCCTCATCGGCGACCGGGTCTCCATCGGCCACGGCGCGATCGTCCATGGCTGCACCATCTCCGACGAGGTGCTCGTGGGCATGGGCGCGATCGTGATGAACGGTGCGGTCGTCGGCGAGGGCTCGATCATCGGCGCAGGTGCCGTGGTCACCGAGGGGAAGGTCATCCCGCCGGGCTCGGTCGTGCTCGGCGTCCCGGGCAAGATCGTCAAGGAGGTCGACGAAGCGCAGCGCGAGCACATCAGGGAGAACGCGAAAGTCTACGTCGAAATGGCCGGGAGGTACAGGCGTGGCTGAGGTTGTCGTCATCGGCGGCGGGATCGCCGGTATTCAGGCCGCCCTCGACCTGGCCAACCACGGGGTCCGCGTCCACCTCGTCGAGAAAGAACCCGCGATCGGCGGCCACATGGCCCAGCTCGACAAGACCTTCCCGACAAACGACTGCTCCATGTGCATCCTCTCCCCGAAGATGGTCGAGGTGGAGCGCCACCCCGGCATCGTCCTCCACACCTGCACAGAGGTGACAGGGATCGAAGGGGAGGTCGGCACCTTCACCGTCCACCTCAGGCGCCACCCGCGGTACGTCGACGAAGAGCGGTGCAATGGCTGCGGCGACTGCACCGCGGTCTGCCCTGTCGAGGTCTACAACCGTTTCGACGCCGGGATCGGTGTGCGGAAAGCGATCTACCGCCCGATGCCGCAGGCTGTCCCCAATGTTACGATCAGGGATGCCGACCACTGCATCGACTGCGGCCTCTGCTACGAGGCCTGCGGCCGGGACGCCGTCCTCCACGACGACGAAGACAGAGAGGAGGACTTCGAACTCCCTGCCGCGAGCGTCGTCGTCACCACAGGCTACGCTACCTTCGACCCGGCCGGGAAGAGAAACCTCAGGTACCTCCAGGTCCCCGACGTCGTCACCAGCCTCCAGTTCGAGAGGATGATCAATGCCAGCGGCCCGACAGGCGGTGAGGTGCGGAGGCTCTCGAACGGCGCAGTCCCCCGAAGTGTTGCCTTCCTCCAGTGCGTCGGCTCCCGCGACATGCAGGCCGACCGCCCGTACTGCTCCTGCGTCTGCTGCATGGCCGCGATGAAGAACGCCATGCTGATCAAGGAGCACCACCCCGAGGTCGAGGTCACCATCCTGTACATGGACGTGCGGGCCTATGGCAAGGGTTACGAGGAGTACTTCAACCGTGCCGAAGCGATGGGCGTCCGCTTCCTCCGCGGCCTGCCCGGCGAGATCGCACAGACAGACGGCGGCCTGGAGATGCAGGTCGAGAACACAGAGACCGGCGCGGTCGAACTCCTGAAGCCAGACCTCGTCGTCCTCTCCGTCGGGATGGAGCCCCCGAAAGGGATGGAGGAGATTGCGGAGAACCTCGGCATCACCCTGGAAGAGACGGGCTTTGTCCATACCAGGGACGAGAAGATGAACAGCGTGGCGACGATCAGGCCGGGCATCTATGTGGCAGGGACGGCCGCCGCCCCCAAAGACATCCCTGACAGTGTAGCGATGGCCGGTGCGGCCGCGATGCGGGCGTACACCGACGTCCTGAAGGCCGGCCCATGATCCCGCGGACCATCGAGAGGGACGGGCAGGCCATCGTCTTCATCGACCAGACCCTCCTGCCGGAGAGGCTGGAGGTCGTCGCCTGCACCGACGTCGAGCGCCTCGCCATCGCGATCCGCCGCCTGGAAGTGCGGGGCGCCCCGGCCCTCGGCATCGCCGGGGCGTACGGCGTCGCCCTCGCGGCGATAACGAGCACAGAGACAGAGTACGGCCCCTTCGTCGCAGAGGTGGCGAAGGCCGCCGCTTCCCTTCGGGCCACCCGCCCGACCGCGGTGAACCTGGGCTGGGGCATCGACAGGACAATGGCAGCACTTCAGGCCACCGGGACGGTGCACGAGGCCGTTGAGGCCGCGGTGAGAGAGGCCGACACCATCGCCCGCGAGGACGAGGGGGTCTGCCGGGCCCTCGGGAAGAACGGTGCGGACCTCATCCCAGACGGCGCCCGTATCCTCACCCACTGCAACGCGGGCGCCCTCGCCTGCTCCACCTGGGGGACGGCCCTCGGCGTCGTCAGGTCGACCGTGGAGAGCGGAAAAAAAATCTCCGTCACCGCCTGCGAGACGCGGCCCCTCCTCCAGGGGGCCCGCCTCACCGCCTTCGAACTCCATGAGGACCGCATCCCTGTGCGGGTGATCACAGACAGTACCGCCGCCTTCCTGATGCAGAGGGGCGAGATCGACTGCGTCGTCGTCGGCGCGGACAGGATCACAACAGACGCCGTCTTCAACAAGATCGGCACGTACATGCACGCGGTCTGTGCCCGCCACCACGGCATCCCCTTCTATGTCGCCGCACCGGCGTCCACCTTCGATACCGGGCGCAGGGCCAAAGACGTCACGATCGAGGAGAGAAATGGCGACGAAATCGCCACATTCAATGGGAGACAGACCGTCCCGGCAGGCGTGCCCTGCACGAACTTCGCCTTCGACAGAACACCCCTCGACCTCGTCTCGGCGATCGTCACCGAACGCGGCGTCCTCCGCCCGCCATATGACAGGATGCCGGATACAGGGAATATTTAAATAATCCCCCCATATTCTCCTACCATGTTTTTCACGGCCTCGCTCTGGAACGACCTGATGATGCTCATCGGAGAGATCACGGTCTTCCTGATCGTCGGGATGCTCATCGGCTCCGTCCTTGTGATGATCGTCGCCGGCCTCTCCATCCAGAGCGGGCAGTTCTACTTCCCGCGGCTGATGAAGAGCGGGATGGTCCTCCTTGAAGGTGTGATCAAGGGTATATGCAAGTTTTTCGGTTTCGACGACAAGGAACTCATCCAGTTCTCGATCCGACTGAACAATATGATGAATACGAAGAGGTTCGCCGAGACCCCCCCGGAAAAAAGGGTGATCTACCTTCCCCAGTGCCTGCGGTCATCCCGATGCCCGGCGCATCTCACGCCCGAGGGACTGATCTGCCAGCGGTGTGGGCAGTGCGAAATCGGCAGGGAGATCGATAGATATGAAGCGATGGGGTACCGGGTCTTTATCGCCCCGGGCTCCACCCTCATCAAGAGGATGATGAAAAAATATCAGCCTGAGGCGATCGTCGGCGTCGGTTGCCTGATGGAAATAAAAGAGGGGCTCGAACTCTGTGACAGGGCCGGGGTCATCGGGATGGGTGTCGTCACGATGAAGGACGGGTGCATCGAGACGGCCCTCAACTGGGATGACCTCCATGAGATCGCTGCGATCGGGGTCACTGCGCCTGATTCGCAATGACCTTTATGTTCCTGCCGACAAGGCCCTCGCTTGAGATGCTTCCGTAGACATAGACCGTGGCCTCGCTCCTCACACCGCCGACCTTCACGCCCGGCCGCAGGATGATGTCGCCCACTGCCGAGACAGACCCCAGGACGACGTCGTCGGAGATGGTCACGTCCTCCCCGACCGTGAGCGACCCCCCGATCCTGACCCCATGACCGATCACACCCGACCGGCAGGTGACGTCCCCGCCGACGGTCGAAGAGGGGCCGAGTTCCAGACAGCCGTCGACGTCGAGGCGGCCCCAGAAATGGGTCTCTGGCGGGACGATGAAGTCTCCGGGGATGTGGACGTTCCCGTCGAAATACGATCCCTTCGGTGCGATGTAGGTGTTCCCGCGCTGATAGACCTTCATGCTGTAAACACGATCATGCCGTGCATGGGAAGAATAGTTTTCGGTTTGTTTATATGAGGGATGATGAAATCAGGCATTCGTATAAATGGTCTCCCCCCATCGACCAGCCCATAACCCCTCGATTCACCGGGCAAACCCGAGAACCCGTCTGCGTCCCTCAGAGGAGGACGGCAGCGGCCGTAAAGATGAGGAGGGAGAGGAACATCCCTTTCTTCAGGGTGGAGGTGACACGTGACGACCTGATGCAGGCCGGCGTCGTGCACCCCCGCACACCCGCGGCGCCGAGGAGGACGGCGGCATTGAGGAGGCCGATGGCAAGGAGGTACGGGAGGCCCCACCACCGGAAGACCGGGAGCATGGAGAGGACCATGGCGGCCGCGGCGAACGCAAAGGCGAGGGCGATCGTCCGGGGGATGCCAAGGACCATCGGCAGGGTCCGCGCCCCGCCGGCGGCGTCGCCCTCCACGTCCTCGGCGTCCTTGAGCACTTCCCGCGCCACCATCGCAAGGAAGGTGACCCCCGCGACAGGGAGGTTCGCCGCAAGGCCGTCCGGCCCGGCAAGGGCGCCGCCGAAGAGGAAGATCGAGGCCGAGAGATAGGCGACCGCGAGGTTGCCGACAAAGGGCATGCCCTTCAGGCGTGTGGCGTACAGCACCAGGAGGGCCGAGTTGAAGAGGGCGATCGCAAGGCAAGAGAGGTTTGTCGTCAGGGCGAGGAGGTTGCCGGCCGCAAAGAGGAGGGCGGCATAGATGAGGGCGCCCCGGCGCGAGACTTTCCCTGCGGGTATCGGCCTGTCAGGCCTGTTGACGGCGTCGATCTCCGCGTCGCAGTAGTCGTTGATGACATTCCCGGCGGCGGTGACCAGGGCGACGATCCCGATGAGGGCCGCGGACTCGGGAGTGACCGTTCCGGTGGCGATGAGGTAGCCGAGCACCCCGGCAAGCCCGGCGACGACCGAGTTGGCCGGGCGGGTGATCGAGACATAACCGTGCATTCGGAAAAGAGGTGTGAGGGGGAGGTATTTCAATACTCACACCACGGTGACGGGGATCCACCGCCTTCCCTCTACTGATCCCCGGGGGACTACTCGAAAGCCTCTGGCTTTCTCGTTGCCCCCGGACCCCCGAAATCAGGATTGGACCAGGGGAAAAAGAGCAGGAGATCTGATGAGCGGGACTGCCATCCCCGTCCTATCTTAATGGCGGGGGTCCGGGGGCGTAGTCCCCCGGTGCGAGACACCGATCCACCGTCCTTCCCTCGCTCTGATCTGGGGGGTTTCATCGAAAACTTACGGTTCGTGGCACATCGAAGATGTGCCCGAACAGGAAAATCTTCGATTCCCTGTGTTCTCAAGCTTGATGACGTTCACAGCTCCCTGAACTCGACAATCACAGATTTTCTCGACTCCCTCCGATCGTTCCCCCAGCAAGGGGTGCTTCATCTCCTCACCGCCGCGTAGCCCGCCGTCCACCCCGGCCTCGCGGGCGGGTCGGTCTCGAGCATCTCCTGCCAGGCCTCGTCGGTGAGCCTCCCGGAGAGGGGGACGGTGAACTCATAGTACGAGAAGACCGGACCGGCCGCGAGGAAAGGCCGGCCGTCAGGGTCGGGACAGGCGACGACGATCAGGTCCACATACCCGACCCCCTCTTCGAGAACGATGTTGTTGCCCGGGTCAGTGTGCACGTCGGCGACGACCGCGGTCGTCATCCCGTCCTCGTCGACACCGGCAACGAGCTGGTCGAGGGAGGCGGCAACACCCCTGATGAAGGCCTCGTCGTCAGGGGTGAGGGCCTCGCCTTCGAGTTCCTTCACCGAGATCGCCTCCAGGCGTGCGAGGACGTCTTCGAGGGAGCGGAGGCGGGATCCGGAGGTCTCGTCCAGGGCGCCGAGGTCGTCAAGGCCCTCGCGGGTCATCGCGGTGAGGGTGAGGAGGCGGTGGTAGAGGGCAGGCACAGGCTCGACGTAGCCGGCGACCTCCTGTTCGGGCGGGCGGTAGGCCATCCCCTTGCCCATCGTGTAACTCTGCTTGGCGTACAGAATGGTGTCGTGGCGGAGTTCTGTCCAGGAGGCGAGGGAGGTGGCGAGTTCCTTCTCCTGCCAGGCCGTCGTCTGCATGAAGGTCGGGTAGCCCTCCCCGAAACCGGCAAGGAGGGGTTGGAGAGTGTAGAGCCAGCCGATGGCAAGGTTCCTGTTCCACGCACTCTCGTTCTGCGGGAGTTCCCCGGCAAGACGGCCGGCGATGGCGTCATAGTGCTCGTACCGACTGTCGCCATTCTCGTCCAGGATCGCGTCGGCCCTCTCGGAGCCGAGGAGGGCCATCACGTCGAGGGCTGTCGGAATGGAGCGCTCGCCGTCATGGAGGGTAAAGGGCGTGCCCGTGCTGGTGAAATCACCGGTGTACGGGTACACGAGTTCTGAGAAGATGTACGAGTCAAGGAGGAAGCGCTGACCCATGAAACGGAACCCCTGCGTCGCATTGAGGCAGGTGCGTGCCTCTTCAGGGGTAAAGGCGATGCAGTCGGCGGTACCGCCGTAGATCGCGGGGGCGCGGTACGTGCCGAGTTCCCGCTGCAGGGCCGCCACCTGGTCCTGAGAGAGGTCGGTTTTCGGGCCGCCGAAGAGGGCGGACATCGCCGCGAGATAGTCGCGGGGGCCGAGATCGTCAGCGTAGCCTGTATAGAAGGCGGTGACCTCATAGATCCGGTCCCACCTCTCCATCAGGGCCGGGTCGTCGGCGAGGGCCGTCGAGACCTGGGCGGCGCCGATCGTCTGGACCCTCGCGTCCTCAGGGGTCACGAGGGTACCGTTGAGGAGGAAGGCCATCCGGCCGTGCCACATCATCGCCAGGAAGTAGTTCTCCAGTCTCTCCGACCGGGTGTAGTGGCCGCGAGGAAGGTACTGCGAGTAGTCCTCCTCGTACCTGAAGAGGGGCGAGGCGTCGGTGCCGGCATGGCCGCGGATCAGGAGGAGTTCGGCCTCCACGTCGGGCCTGATCTCCTCAGGGACAGCAACACCGTAGCGCTGCACGTCTCCGGCTTCAAACCCGGTGCCGGCACCGACCTGCTGTGCCTCAGGGGCGAGAAGACTGGTTGCCACGCCGAAGTACACCGCATTGCGCCGGGCCGCCTCCTTCGCCTCGCCGCTCGACTGCTCGTAGGTCTCCATCGAGATATTGAGAAGGGCGGAGTCGAGGACATACAGGTCGTCGTACAGCCTCTCCTCCTCGACCGCCCGCATCGTCTCGTCGAACTGGATATGGTAGAGGTGCAGGAGAGAGTCGGTGCTCACAAAGACCGGGACGCCCTCTTCTTTCAGGGCGGCATAGGGCCTGACCATGTCGGCGCCGCCGGGACCGAGGGGATTTTCGACGACGACGAAACCATGTGCCGCCAGGAGGGCCTCGGCCCCGGGGCCGAGGGAGAGGGCGGCGTCGACCTCCTGCCAGTTGGTGACATTCACCGTCTCAAGGGGGAGGGGGTACTGCGGCGCGGAGAGGTTCACCGCCAGAGGTGCGGGGGTCGGGTACGCGGAAAAATTCGTCTCCGGTTGGGGCGCTTCCGGGGAGGTCACGCACCCGGCAAGAAGAGCGACCGCACAGAGGAGCAGGGCAAGAAGGGCAGTCCGGTCCATGGACGATCAAAGGGCGGCAGGGCCAAAAAAAGTATGCTTCAACACGGCGCGAAAAAGGAGCGGGCTTGGGGGGATTTGAACCCCCGGCATTCAGCTTAGGAGGCTGACGCCATGTCCTGGCTAGGCCACAAGCCCAATGATACTCTCTAGTGTGGGTGCCGGGAAGGTATTAAGGTTTTGAAGGCCCACTTTTCTCCCGCAATGGAGAAGGTTCCGGTCACCGAGGGGAGGACCACGTTTTTTGCGCCGGTTCAGGATGAAAATGCCGCTTTCCCACCGGGTTCGGCTCCGATCTTTTATAACCGGAGGATGGAGGCGAACAGGGACGCCACGGTGCTCTATCTCTCGGTGATGCAGCCCTCAGACTACCTCGACGCCATGGGCGCAATGGGCGCGCGTGGCCTGCGTGTCGCCCACGAGGTCGGCATCCCGGTGACGGTCAACGACATCAGCCCCGCGGCCGCGGCCGAGATCCGGGAGAATGCCGACAGGGTCGGCGGGGAGATCGAGGTGACCTGCATGGACGCCAACGCCCTGATGAGCACGAGGAGGTTCGACGCCGTGGACCTCGACCCCTTCGGCACGCCCGCCCCCTTCACCGACGCCGCCTGCCGGAGCGCAAAACGTTTCCTCTGCGTGACCGCGACCGACACCGCCCCCCTCTGCGGGGCCCACCTGAAGGCCGGGATGCGCCGGTACTTCGCACGGCCGATGAACACCGAGTACCACCGCGAGGTGGGGCTGCGCATTCTTCTCGGCTTTGTGGCAAGGGAGATGGTGAAGTACGACCGGGGCATCACCCCGATCTTCTGCTTCGCGCACGAGCACTTCGTCCGCCTCCACCTGCGGGTCTGGGGGCGGGTCAAGAACGCCGACCAGACCATGGCCAGGATCGGCTACGTGATGCAGTGTCCGCACTGTTTCTACCGCGAGGAGCAGGCGGGCCTGCTCCCGGAGACGGCGACCTGCCCGGTGTGCGGGGCGGCCCTGCGGCCGGTCGGCCCGCTCTGGCTCGGGGCGGTGAACGACCCCGGGACCATCGGGGCGATGATCGAGCGCCTCCCCACGATGGGCCTCGGGACAGAGACCTACCTCTCCCGCCTCCTCCCCCTCCTCGCGGAGGAACTCCCGACCGCGAGTTTCTACGACTACCACAAGGTCGCCCAGAGGCTGCGGGCCTCGCCGCCCGCGATCGACGTCGTGATCAACCGCCTGCGGGACGCGGGATACCAGGCGACGCGGACCCACTACGAGGGGACCGGGATCAGGACGGACGCACCGCTCTCCGTGCTCGAAGAGGCTATCACGCGGCGCAGGTGAGATTAGATCAGGGGAAATACCCCGGACCTGAGAACCTACGTTTTTTGACTTTTTTGGTCGTCCCACATAAGATAGGACAGGGGAAGTGCGAATACGAGATCTTGCAGGGAGATTACCATCTCACCCCTATCCTACTGGCAGGGTGCGAACGAAGTGAGCATGAGAAATACGGGAAAATCGAAGATTTTCCTGTTCCGGCAAATTTAGATTTTTCAAGCGGCAGTCCCCGGACAAGCCACTTCGGAACCGGATTGTACAGAACGCAAAAAAAGTGCATGACGGCCGGGCAGAGGGCCCGACCGGGATGATCCCTCAGAACCTGGTGACGATGGTGATGATGTCGCTGTCGGCGAGGGTGTGCTGGAGGCCGACACGCTGGGCGTCGTGCTTCACAGACTTGCCCCAGACCTTCGCATACCTGAACTTGTCCACGAAGTCGCGGTGGAGGCGGCGGCAGACGTCCTCGACAGTCGAGCCTGACCTGACGATCATCGGTTCGTCCATGTCGGCCGCACCGCCGAGGGGCTTCATGTACAGGCGCATGAAGCCGAGGTGCTCGTAGATCGCGTCCTTCAGCTCCTCGACATTGTAACCGGAGTGGGCCGAGATCATGTGAGGTTCCTCGCCGAAGCGCTCGACAAGGTCGGTCTCGATCTCCTTTCTCGTCTTCTCGTCGACCAGGTCGACCTTGTTGATCGCGATGAAGGCCGGGACATAGATACGGTTTCCGATCATGGCGTCGATGAAATCGTCCTGGTTGACGTTGCCGCGGATGAGGACGTCGGCGTTCATGACCTTGTTCTCGGCGAGGATGGACCGCACTTCCTCGATGTCGAGGGCCTCGTCACCGACATAGTTGAGCCTGATACCTCCGTTCCCGCTCTTCTTGATGGTGATGTCGGGCTTCGGCTTGTTGATCCTGATGCCTGCGTCGTACAGTTCCCGCATCAGGACATCGATATGCCGGCCATTATAGACGTCGCCGAGGATGAGGATCAGGTCGGCGCTCCGCACCACGCCGATGACCTCCTTGCCGCGCCCCTTGCCCATCGCCGCACCCGCGATGAGGCCCGGGATATCGAGGACCTGGATCTTCGCGCCCCGGTGCTCCAGGATGCCGGGCACGACCGTGAGGGTCGTGAAGGCATAGGCCGCGACCTCGCTCTCCTGGCCGGTGAGCTGGTTCAGGAGCGTGGACTTACCGACAGACGGGAAACCGACGAGCACGACCGTCCCGTCCCCGGATTTCTTGACCGAATAGCCCTCGCCGGTGCCCGAGGACTTCATCGCCCGCTGGACGGCTTCTTCCTTGATCTTGGCGAGCTTCGCCTTCAGGCGGCCGATGTGTTTGGATGTGGCCTTGTTGTATACCGTGCGCTGGAGTTCGTCTTCGATCTCCTTGATCTCATCTTCAAGACCACTCATTCCTCATAGATCTGTTAGCTGACTACATAAGGATCATGGATAGGGAACGCCGGCGCTCCCTCGCGCGGCCCCTACCGCAGAGATACGGACACCGCCGGATCGGGAGGCGCAGACAGGAATGGTTAAATACCGACATATCCTACATTGTAGAGCACTTAGGTGCCAACGATTGCTGCTATAGTGTAGACCGGCCAATCATGCAGGACTCTCACTCCTGCGACTGGGGTTCGAATCCCCATAGCAGCATCCGATTTTCTGATGATTTATCTGTCCTGACCGATGTCAACATTTTCGGATATTATTTCATCATACCGAGAAGGAGCAGCGGACCGTTCCCTTGCTTGGGGTTACAGCAGCATCACCTTCAGCGTCGTCCACTGGATCTCCACAAAGTTGTCGGGGATGGCATAGACATTGACCATGAGCATATCCCAAAACTCACCCGGGATGGCCATCTCCTCGAACCGAAGCACTTCCTTCCTGAAATTTTGAACCCTCTCCTCCACCGGGGGGCTGGCCGCCCCCCGGACCCCCCGCCGATGAAGATTGACGGGGGATCGCATCCCGTCTTCACAATCATCGCTCTGCCTTCCCGCTCCAATCGCAATCCCGGGGGTCCGGGGGCAGCGACCCCGGCGCGGTGGTGTGGGAAGGCATGAATGCATGGGTGCGCAACAAAAAGGGGAAGATATTTTCTCCACATCCACTGCTATTTTCTGAGAGGGAGAGGACTGAAGAGTTTTGGGATGACCTCCATGAGAGTCGCGGTGACGGTGTCGCCCGGCGACGAGAGAGTCCACCGGATCCTTCAGGACCCACACCGCCCCAACCCGACCCTTTTTCTCCCCATGACAGAGACACAGAGTACCAGCCCATGCACTTCGGAGACACCCCCCTACCCCCCCTCAGGCCCGAACCCGGCGAGATCCTCTTCAGACCCCCGACAAGAGAGGACCTCTCAGGCCCCGGCCTCTTCGCGGCCGACCTCCATGTCCACACCAACCACTCGGACGCCCCGACGAGGGTGAGGGACGCCCTGAAATTCGCCGCACGGCAGGGCATCGGGCTTGCGATCACCGACCACAACCAGGTCAGCGGCGCCCGGGAGGCGTGCCAGGCCGGTACCGCCGTCCCTGTCATCCCGGGCATCGAGGTGAGCGCGGACGACGGCCCCCACCTCCTCCTGTACTTCGCCGCACCCTCCGACCTCAGGGACTTCTACACCAGACACATCGAGACGAAGAAGAGAGACGGACCCTTCATCGCCATCAGGATGAGCACCGAGGAGGTCCTGGACGCACGGGAGGGCTACCACTCCGTCGCCGTCGAGGCGCACCCCTGCGGTTATGCCTTCCTGAACCGGGGCATCCAGCGAGGCCGGGACAGTACCGGAACCTTCTCCCGCCTCGACGCCCTCGAAGTGATCTCTGGCGGCATGGCCCGCACCCACAACCTGAAGGCCGCGGCCCTGGCCAGGCGGCACGGCCTCGGGCAGACAGGCGGGACAGACGCCCACCTCCTCCGCGATATCGGGGGCGTCGTCACCTGTGCCCGGGCCGGAACGGTGGAGGAGTTCCTGGACGCGATTGTGCGCCGCGAAACGCTGGTTATCGGGGAGGAGACGAGCGTCCTCCGGAAGGCGGCGATGGGGGCGGCCGTCCTCCCCCGCCACCTCCCGTACGCCCTGCCCATCCTGCGGGACCGGGGAGAACGCCTGCTGAAGCACGCCCGGTACAGGCTGCACTCCTGAGGGGGCCCTCTCATACTGTGATCTTTCTGAAGAGATAGGCCCCGACAACCGCCGTCGCGACGGCACACCCGCTCAGCACGATACCGCAGAGGACCGGGTCGATCTGGGCCGATCCTGTCAGCCCATAGCGTATCCCCTCCACCCCGTAGGTGAGGGGGTCCAGGAGCGTGAGCGGCTGGATCCAGGACGGCAGACTGCTGATCGGGAACAGCGCACCGGAGAGGCCGAAAACCGGGAAGACGACAAAGTTCATGACGAGCTGGAACCCGTGCATGTCCTCCATGCGGGATGCGATGGCGATGCCAAATGCAGTGAAGGTCACACCGATGAGGAGCATGAAGAAGAATGCGATCACGAACCCGGCCGGATTCGCAAGGTGCAGCCCGATGAAGAGCGAGAGCACCAGCATGATCACGCCCTGGATGAACGCCGTCGTGGCGCCCCCCATCGTCTGGCCCAGCATGATCTCGATCCTGGAGACCGGGGCGACCAGGGTCTCTTTGAGGAACCCGAACTGCTTGTCCCAGATCACCTGGATCCCTGAGAAGATGGAGGTGAACAGGACGCTCATCGAGACGATGCCTGGGATGAGGAATGTGGCATAGTCCTCCCCGGCTCCCGGGATCCGCACCACCCCGTTCAGCCCGAAGCCCATGATCACCAGGAAAAAGAGGGGCATCCCCAGGCTGCCGACGATCCTGCTCCGCGAACGCAGATAAAGTTTGAGGTTTCGCAGCCAGATGGTAGAGACGATGTCCATGTTACCGCCTCATCCGCGGGTGCATCCGCATCTGGTCCGTGCCTGACGCGTGTTCGTCCCGCATCGCCCGCCCGGTCATGTGCAGGAAGACGTCCTCAAGGGTCGGAGTGTGCATGGAGACCGACCTGATGCCGAGGCCCTGCGAACTGAGGAGGGTCACGATCCCGGCGATCTCCTCTCCGGCGTGCTTGAGGCGCACGCTCACCGCCCCGTCCTGCCTTTCCACCAGGCCAGGCCACACCGCATCGAGGCTGGCATAGACCTCCCCAGCGTCAGGTGAGTCGATGGCGATGATGTCTCCCCCGATCCCGGACTTGAGATTTTTCGGCGTGTCCATGGCAACGATCCTGCCATGATCGATGATCGCAACCCGGTCGCAGAGGCGGTCGGCCTCCTCCATGTAATGGGTGGTGAGAATGATCGTGATCCCGTCCTCGGCGTTCAGGCGCTCGATATATCCCCAGAGATGGTTTCTCGTCTGCGGGTCCAGGCCGATGGAGGGTTCGTCCAGGAAGAGCACGGCCGGCCGGTGCAGGAGGCCGCGCGCGATCTCAAGGCGTCGTTTCATCCCGCCCGAGAAGGTCTTGACCTGGAGGTCTTTCTTCTCGCTCAGGCCGACCAGGTCGAGGAGTTCGGCGGTCCGCCGTTCACGCACCTCTTTCGGGATCCGGTAGAGGCGGCCGTGGAAGTCCATGTTCTCGGCGGCGGTGAGTTCTTCGTCCAGGGTCTGGTCCTGGAAGACGATCCCGATGGACCGGCGCACCCCGTCCTCGTCGGTCATGATGTCGTGGCCGTCGACGGTCGCCCGGCCGGACGTCGGCCTGAGCATGGTCGCCAGCATCGAGATGGTGGTGGTCTTGCCGGCGCCGTTCGGCCCGAGCAGGCCGAAGATCTCGCCTTTCCGGATCGCAAACGAGATGTGGTCGACAGCCACGAAGTCGTCGAAGCTCCTGGTGAGCGCCTGCACGTCGACGGCAGGGGCGGTCATGCTATCCTCCGCAGGTCTTCGAGGCATTGCCTGAGAATTTCTGCCGCCCGTTCATCTTTTTCAGGCGGGAGTGCGTCGATGACGCTTCTGATATCGATGACCAGGGAATTCAACCCGGGTTTTTCGTCTCCAAACATCTCGAGGATCAGATTTTTCATCTGCAGCATCTTCTCTCTCGACTCTCGCCGGTGCCGTCGGTGAACCTGCAGCGCCTCCTCGCCGCTCCCGGTCAGTTCGTAGACCTGCTTCGAACGCTTCTCGGTCTCAAAGACGCGTATGAGTCCTTCTTCTTCGAGGTGTTTCAGCAGGGGATAGAGGGCCCCCTTGCTCGGGACCCATGCCCCTTCGGTCTTCCCTTCGATCTCCTTGAGGAGGTCGTAGCCCGACTTCGGGCTCTGGGAAAGAGAGTGCAGGATGTAGAGCGCGAGAAAGCCCCGCCCCCGTCCGCCATGCGATGGAAAATGCGAGATACCTGTCATGATGGTCACACAGTACTTAATTGAACCGTTCTATATAGCACTGTGTACCCCGGGAAAATATAATCTTATCCCCGCCCCCGGCCCCTACCCGAGGGGCGAGAAGAGACGGGAGATCGATTCCTTGACCCTGACCAGGAGGGGACGGTTCGCATAGCTCTCGGCCGTGATCTCGGTGCAGACGGCGAGGTCCTCGACAAAGCGCCTCTTCAACTCGGCCCCGACGGCCGGGTCATAGAAGAAGGCGTTCGTCTCGAAGTTCAGCCGGAAACTCCGCACGTCCCAGTTGGCGCTACCGACCGACCCCGCCGTCCCGTCGACGACGATCGTCTTTGCGTGGATGAAACCATTGTCATAGGTGTACGCCCGCACCCCCGCGTCGAGGAGGTCGGCGACGAAGGAGAGGCTCGCCCAGTAGACGAAGGGGTGGTCTGGCTTGCAGGGGATCATCACCCGCACGTCGACGCCCGAGAGGGCCGCAAGGCGGAGGGCGTCGGTGACGCTGTCGTCCGGGATGAAGTACGGGCTCTGGATGTACACCGACTCCCTGGCCGCGTAGATCAGCTTGATGTAGCCCTCCTTGATCGGGCTCCACCGGGTGTCGGGGCCACAGGAGACGACCTGGACCGGGGTGGCCCCGGGCGTGCCGGCGACAGGGAAATAGGCCTGCTCATAGCCGAGATACTCCCCGGTGACATAGTTCCAGTCGAGGAGGAAACGGAGTTGCAGCAGCTTCACCGCGTCGCCGGCGATCCTGAAGGCGGTGTCCCGCCAGTAGCCGAGCGGGCCCGTCCCCAGATACTCGTCCCCGATATTGAACCCGCCGATGAACCCGACAGTCCCGTCGATGACGGCGATCTTCCGGTGGTTGCGGTAGTTCACCCGGTAGAGAGAGGGGAAGAAGACCCCGATCCTGCCGCCGGCATCGGTCAGTTCGTGGAAGGCCTCCTTCGACCCCTTCCCGGCCCGCGTCCCCATGGCGTCGAAGAGGAGGCGGACCTCGACGCCCTCCTTCGCCTTCTCCGCAAGGGCGTGGACGACCGCACGCCCGAGGTCGTCGTTGTTGACGATGAAGTATTCCAGGTGGATATGGTGGCGGGCCGCACGGATCGCGGCGAAGAGGGCGTCGAACTTCTCCTTCCCGTCCGTATAGACCTCGACATAATTGTTCTCGGCCAGGAACGCACTGTTGTTCCTGAGGAGGGCAAGGATCGTACCGCGGTACGGCTCTGCTGCAGGGTTCGAGAAGCGGGCAGACTGGTCGGCAAGTTCTCGGTGCTGCTTCTCGAAGATTTCCCTGAGGGCAAGATCTTCTTTCTCCTTCACGGTGAACATCTTCTGGCGCGTGAAGTTCTGCCCGAAGATCAGGTACAGGAAAAACCCGAGCGTGGGCAGGAAGAAGAGCACCATCAGCCATGCCAGGGCGGCCGTCGGGTTCTTCCTCTCGAAGAAGATGACAACGATGGCAAAGAGGATGTTGAAGAGGAAGATGATGCTGAGGAGAGAAGACCAGTCCATTCAGACCACTCCGCAGGAGTTTATCGGCAGGAGTCGACACGGCATGGAGTGTCTCTCGTACGGGGGACATATAATGCCATCGTTTGAGCGCCGTCACCGGAAAAAAGGGCTGACCCCGCAGAGAAAAAAAGAACGATTGCGTGAAGCACGCTTTTTTTTCACGATTCAACTGCTCCGGTCACTTCCCCACCATACCAGCACCGCACTTCGGGCATTTCATCTCCCGGCAGGGTACGCCCCGCGTCTTCGGTTCCTGGTATCCGCACTTCACACATACGCAGGTCTCAGGCGGCACCCCGCGCCGTCCGAACCCCCGATCCGGCATCTCTCCCTGACCATCGGGCATGATTGATCCACCCCGGACAGGAGAAAGGCCGGGAGACAGAAAAAAGATCCGGTCGGCATTGTTGCTCACACAACAGTTGCACAGACAACAATTATCACCTTCCGGAACCAATCTGATCCTCCATGCGGCTCCCCCAGGATACGGTCCCGATCGGGGCCCTCATCTCCCTCATCCACCGGACTCACCACATCTTCGTCGACGAGCAGATGAAGCGGTTCGGCCTCTCGTCAGGGCAACTCTTCACCCTCCTTCACCTCGCCCACGAGCAGGGCATCACCCAGGACACGCTCGTCCGCCGCTTCCGCGTTGATAAGGGCACCGTCGCACGGGCCGTGCGGAAACTGGAGGACGCCGGGTATATCAGCCGTACCGTCGACCCCGATGACCGTCGGGCCGTCAGGATCTTCCTGACAGAGAGAGGGGAGGAGATCGTCCCCGAGATCATCAGGATCAACCAGGAGTGGGAAGAAGAGGTCTGTACAGGGCTCAGCGCAGAAGGACGCAGAGAAATAGAGGTTATCCTTCTGAAAATCGCACAGAACAGTCTCAAGCTCGCAGAGACAGGCAGGTACACCGACTATGCACGATACTGGAAAGAAAAACTCTGAACTGACAGAAACAACAGAAGGCGTCTCCCTCATCACCGGCGACCCGAAGAAGGCGATCGTCAAACTCTCCATCCCGATGATCGCTGCGATGTTTCTCCTCTCGACCTACAACCTTGCCGATGCCATCTGGGTCGCGGGCCTCGGTTCGGATGCCCTCGCCGCCGTCGGTTTCATGACCCCGGTTTTCATGATCCTCACCGGCCTCGCCGTCGGCCTCGGGGCCGGCGTCACCTCCGCCATCGCCCGCCGGATCGGCGCGGGGGACAGGGTAGGGGCGGACAATACCGCAGCCCACGCCATCCTCATTGCACTCGGCCTTGCCGCCATCCTCACCATACCCCTGGTTCTCCTTGCAGGACCGGTCGCCGCACTCCTCGGCGCCGGGGAGACGGCAGGTCTGGCGGCGGCGTACGGCCAGACCCTTTTTGCGGGCACGGTCTTTGTCCTCTTCACCAACATCGCCTACGCGATCCTCCGGGCCGAAGGCGACACGAAGAGGACGATGTACGCGATGGCTGTCTCCTCGGTCCTGAACATCGTCCTCGACCCTATCCTCATCTACGGGGCGGGGATGGGCGTCACCGGAGCCGCCCTCGCCACCGTCATCTCCATTGCGGCCGTCTCCGCGGTGCTCGTCTACTGGTTCCGGGTCAGGAAGGACACCTATGTCTCTCTTTCCCGGGAGAAGTTCTCCCCCGACCTCCGCGTCGTCGGGAACATCCTGGGGGTCGGCCTCCCGGCAAGCCTGGAATTCTTCCTGATGTCGGCCCTCGCGATCATCGTCAACGGCCTCCTGGTGCGGGTCTCCGGCACCGACGCCGTCGCCGTCTATACTACCGGATGGCGGGTCGTGATGTTCGGGATCATCCCCTTCGTCGCCATCGGCACGTCGGTGACCTCGGTCAGCGGGGCCGCATACGGCGCCAGAAAATACGAGAAGATCAGGACCGCCCACACCTTCGCCGTCGGCCTCGGGGTGGCGATCGCCCTCGCAATGAGCGTCATAACATGGGTCTTCGCCCCGCAGATCGCCCTCATCTTCACCTACTCCACGGAGAGCGCCCACCTCGCCCCCGCGATCACCGCCTTCCTGATGACGATGTGCTTCTTCTACCCCTTCGTCCCACCGGGCGTCATGTCCGGTTCCGTCTTCCAGGGGACAGGGAAGGGCCTGACATCCCTCGCGATCACTTTCCTGAGAAACCTCCTCTTCATCGCGGTCGCGGCATGGGCGCTCGCGATCCCCCTGGGCATGGGGGAGACCGGCGTCTGGTGGGGCATCGTCACGGGCGACATCCTCGGAGGCATCGTCAGTTTCCTCTGGGCGCGGGTCTATATCGCGCGCCTCATCGCCACCGCGAAGGGTCAGGAGACCGTATAACTCTTTTTCCCCGACCGGACAGAACCATCCCACAAGGCAGACTGCAGGACGCTATCTCCCCGTGCGACGGATCGTATCAGGCAGTCTGCTGTCGGGACGATCGACGACACCCTATGCCGGAACCCTTATCCGCACGGACGGCGATATGATCCGCTCCTGCCCGGCAAGGCTCGAAGACGCTCAGGAGAGATAATAACCCTGTTTTCCTGAGACATCTGGACGAACAACCCCTGATTGAAAGGATACTTATGACAGAAACCACCGCCATCACCTCCTATCCGGACGCAAAAAAGACAGAACGCGAGGACGCGATCACCGAAGGCGTGGCCGTCCTCACCGGCGACCCGAAGCGGGCGATCCTGAAGATAGCCGGCCCGATCATGGTCGCCATGCTCTTCCAGGCAGTCTACAACCTCGCCGACGCCGTATGGGTTGCAGGACTCGGTGACGACGCCCTTGCCGCCGTCGGCTTCATCACCCCCATCTTCATGATCTTCATCGGCCTGGGGAGCGGCCTCGGGGCCGGCGTCACCTCGGCCGTCTCACGCCGCATCGGCGCGGGGGACAGGGCCGGAGCAGACAACGCCGCGATGCACGGCATCGCCGTCATCTTGGTCCTCTCGGCCGTCATCACTCCTCTCCTCTTCCTCTTCACCGAACCCCTCGTCCTCGCCCTGGGGGCAGGGGAGACGGCGAGATACGCGATAGAATACGGCCGCATCATCTTTGCCGGGACCGTCTTCATCCTCTTCGCCGACATCCTCTATGCCCTGTTCACGGCAGAAGGGAACACAAAAAGGTCGATGTACGCCGCTGCCGCCTCCGCGGTCCTGAACATCGTCCTCGACCCCATCCTCATCTACGGTGCCGGTATGGGCATCGCCGGTGCGGCATGGGCGACTCTCATCTCAATAGCCGCCGTCTGCGTTCTCCTCCTGTACTGGTTCCTGGTCAGGAGGGACACGTATATCGCCGTCGACTGGGGGCGCTTCTCCCCCGACCGGCGTACGGCCATGGACATCTTCACCGTCGGCATCCCTGCAAGCCTGGAATTCGTGATGATGTCGGTTGCCGCGATCGTCATCAACGGCCTCCTGGTGCAGGTCTCCGGCACCGATGCCGTCGCCGTCTACACCGGCGGGTGGCGGATCGTCTTCTTCGTCCTGATCCCGTTCATCGCCATGTCCATCGCCGTCGTCTCGGTGTCGGGCGCGGCCTACGGCGCGAGGAAGTACGACAAACTCAAGGTCGCCCACTCCTTCGCGGTACAGTCGGGCACTCTCATCGGCCTCGGCCTCTCCCTCGCTACCTGGTTCCTCGCGCCCTTCATCGCCTGGATCTTCACGTACTCGGCAGGGAGCATGCACCTTGCTGGAGGGATCACCGCCTTCCTGATGACGATGTGCTTCTTCTATCCCTTCATCGCACCGGGCATGATGTCTGCCGGGGTCTTCGAGGGGACAGGGAGGGGCATCTTCGCCCTTGCCGTCGAGTTCCTCAGGAACCTCGTCTTCATCGCCCTCTTCGCCTGGGTGCTCGCGGTGCATGTGGGCCTCGGAGAGACGGGCGTCTGGTGGGGTATCGTCGTGGGCAACATTCTCGGCAGCACCGCCGGGTACCTCTGGGCGCGGTTCTACATCGCGCGGCTCATCGCCGCAGGGAAATGCCCGGAGACCGCATAACCCTTTTTTACCCCAACCCCACGTCCAGCACCATCATGACCACAAACCCCACCAGGGCGCCCATCGTGGCGAGGTCGGCATGGCCGTTTATCTGGGACTCAGGGATCACGTCCTCGACGACCACGAAGATCATGGCACCCGCGGCGAAGGCAAGGGCATAGGGGAGGAGAGGAGCCGCGACGATGACGGCAACAGCCCCCAACAGTGCGGCGACGGGTTCGACGACACCTGACACCTGCCCATACCAGAAGCAGCGGAGGGGGGAGAGACCCTCCCGCCGCAGGGGGACGGAGACCGCCATTCCCTCGGGAAAGTTCTGGATGCCGATGCCGAGAGCAAGGGCAAGGGCGGCAGCAAGGCTCGCGGTCGGGTGACCGGCCGCAAGGGCGCCGAAGGCCACCCCCACGGCAAGGCCTTCCGGGATGTTGTGGATGGTGATGGCGAGGACGAGGAGGGTGCTCCTCCGCCAGGACGTCGCCGGCCCTTCGGTACGGGAGAGGCCGGGGTGGAGGTGGGGGAGGAGCATGTCCACACCCCGGAGAAAGATCCCGCCGGCAAGAAACCCTGCCGCTGCGGGCATCCACTCGGGCAGACCAGTGCCGGCCGACATCTCAATCGCCGGGAGGAGGAGAGACCAGAAACTGGCGGCGATCATCACGCCCGCGGCAAAACCCAGCATCCCGTCCAGCACCCTCCTGTCGACCTCACGGGTCAGGAAGACGGTCGCCGCACCGAGCGCGGTCAGCGTCCAGGTGAAGAGGCCGGCGAGGAGCGCCTGCACGACGGGGTCAAGTGCCAGGAACTGCCCCATCACCATCCGCTGCCCCCATATATGCCCCTTTTTTCCTCAGAGCCATACGCCTTCCGCATTATTAAGGCGTTTTACGCTCCCAGGGATAAGGATTGTGACGCCCTGATCCATCACCTCGATATACCCTGCCCCAGAGAGATCAGAGGGACAATCATGTTCGGAGAAAAAGTCCTGGACGGGATTAGGAAATTTGTAGAGTCGAAAGAGGGCATCCGCGCCATGGTCCTGACCGGGTCCTGGGCGCGGGGCGAGGCGACAGAACAGTCCGACGTCGACGTCTTCCTGGTCACCGCGGAGGAGAGGGAGACCGTCTTTTCCGATCTGGCCGCCGCCCTCACCGGGGTACAGGACGTCCTCGCCCCGATCCCGGAGAAGAGGGTCTTTTTTCTGGGGGACGAGTACCTGAAGGCCGAGGTCACGGTCATCCCCGCACTCGCGGAGATGGAGGGGCTGTACCGGGCGTCGCGGGTCAGGGACTCCTCACGGTCGGTGCCTGTCGATAAGGACGGCACGGCCCGCGCCACCGTCGCCGGATGGTGCTTCGACGGCAGGGAGACCGACCTCTCCTTCCTGATCGCCCGGACCGTCGAGGAGTTTCTCGAAGGCTTCGAACTCGCCTCCCGGTATGCGGGGAGGTGTGATGCCTACCGGTTCTACCATACGTACAACGAGGCCCTCGCGGCATATGCGGCCCTCCTGCTCCTGAAGCAGGGGTCTGCCGCCCACATCGACCTGCCACGGGGCCTCGTCGAGGGAATGGGGCCGGCAGAGAGAGAGGCGTTCCTTACCCTTGCCGGGAGCCTGGACCTCTCCGACGCCCCCGGACTCCTGCGGGATCTGGCGGCGGCATTCGGAGAGACCTATGCCGACGTGTATGTAGCGGTCACCGGCCTTCCCAGGGCGCCTGAGACCATCGCACGCTGCACAGGCAGGTTCCTGCAGCGGGACAGGATGACATAGCGGTAGATTTTATATAGCGCCGGCACCCAGGGGCAGACAGGTCCGCCCCGCCATGAAGATCTGCCCGCGATGCAGTTATGCCAACCCGGACGACAGGGAGGTCTGCACCCGCTGCGCGTGCGACATCAGCGACAAACGCCCGCTCCGTACGGTGAGGGAGTACCTCCTGGAGAACGCATCTCTTTTCGTCGTGCTCGGCGTCTTCGGCGCCCTCGCCTTCTACCTGACCGGCCTCCTCTCGAAGACGACCGACCCCATCAACACAGTCCAGATCGCCGGCGACGTCGCCCTTGGCGGGGAGGCAGTACCCTCGAATGTCTCCTTTGCCGGGAATGTCACATATATCGCCCGGACCGTGGAGGCGGGAGGGGACTCCCTGAACATCCTCCTGAACCTCAACCTCGGACAGATCATGGAGTTCTCAGTGATCTGCGCCTATGTCATCCTCTTCGTCGTCTCCTATGCGGTCCTGAAGGAGGCGGTCCAGACCATCGACGCAAACAGGAAAGAAAACACCTTTTCCGGGTACCTCTCCCTCATCCACCACAACTTCTCCATCATCATCTTCGTCATCACCTTCGCGTATCTCCTGGCAAACCTCCTCGTCTTCCTCATCCTGACGTACACCCTCCCGATCACCAACTTCATCCACTTCCTCGCCGGCAGCGCCACGGTCCTCGTCTGCTTCGAGATCAGGGACAACATCATCTCGCGACACTGGAGCCCGATACGGCAGGAATTCGTCCAGGTGGCCATCATCTCCGCCGCTATCGTCCTCCTCGTCATCTCCTTCGAGTTCCTCATCAACACCGCCATCCTCCCGGTCCTCGTCTCTCTCGGCATCTCGGAGTCGGTGATGGTCGCGGTCTCCCTTTTCCTGGTCACCGACGCCATGATCATCATCTTCACCCTGATCCTGATCCTGGCCCTCTTTCTTGCCCTCCTCTCCTGGAAGATCGTGCAGGCGGTCAGGGAGAGGGTGCGGGGTGCGTGGCGGGAGAGGTGATAACCGTCGGCCGGCACGGTGCAGAATGACACTATTTATCGGATAAGGGCATACCGATCCAGTAACAATTGTGAACCCGCCCGCGGAGGGCAGAGAGGAGCGAAGAAACGTGAACGTTCGGGTCAGAGCATTTGCACAGTTGCGTGAGGCCCTCGGGGCCGACCGCACGATGGACGTCCCGGCGGGGGCGACGATGAATACCTTGCTCGCCCTGCTCGGGGCAGAGTCGGTGCAGGCAAAAGAGGCACTTTTCGAGGATAACGGCGACCTGAAAGGCCACGTGATCCTGATGAGGAATGGGAGACGGGTCCCGCGGTCTGAGGTAGGAGCCATCGCCCTCGGCGAGGGGGACGAGGTCGCCCTCTTCCCACCGGTCGCCGGAGGATGAAGGATGAGACTGAACTCCTGCAAAAAAGCCTACAGGCACGAGACCCAGAGAACGGTTCCGCCCGAGGAGACGCTTCAGAGGGTCAGGGAAAAACTCCCGGCCGCCGGGATCACGCGGGTCGCGGACATCACGAGCCTCGACCGCATCGGCATCCCGGTCTTCTCCAGCATCAGGCCGACGGCCGGGGACGGCGCCATCTCGGTGTACAACGGTAAAGGGGCGACGCCGACCGAGGCCGAGGTCTCCGCGATGATGGAGGGGATAGAGCGCTACTCGGCCGAGATGAACAGCATGCTGGTCCTGACCGGGACATACAGGGAGATGCAGAGGGAAGGCAACCCCGTCGACCCGGCAGACCTCATCCTCCCCCCGTACGCCGACCCGGAGAGGTGCATCCCCTGGGTTGCGGGCTATGACATCGCCGGCGACGAGGAGGTTCTCCTCCCGGCCCATGCCGTCTTTCACCCGGTCGGGCGCGAGCACGGCGACCTCTTCCGGACCAACACAAATGGCATCGCCTCAGGCAACACCCGCGAGGAGGCGATCTTCCACGCCCTCATGGAGGTCGTCGAGAGGGACGCCTGGTCCCTGGTCGAGGTGACCAGGAACACCGGTCCCGCGGTCACCGGCATCACGGACGGGATGGCGGGCGACCTCCTCGCAAAGTTTGCCGCCGCCGGCGTCGAGGTCCACCTCAAGGACATCACAAGCGACATCGGCATCCCGACAATGGCGGCAGTCGCCGACGACGTGGTGCTCAGGGACCCGGCCCTCCTGACGATGGGGATGGGTACCCACACGAACGCCGGCATCGCGGTGCTGCGGGCTCTCACCGAGGTGGCCCAGAGCCGCCTCACCCAGATCCACGGCGCACGGGAGGACACCGACCAGGCCGACTTCAGGAAGAAGATCGGCTACGAGAGGACGAAGAGGCTGAACAAATACTGGTTCACGGACGACGGCGAGGAGGAGATCGACACGGTCCCGTCCTTCGACTCAGACGATTTCCTCACCGACATCGGCCACGTCGTCGGCCGCCTCAGGGAGGTCGGGCTGGACCGGGTGATCGTCACCGACCTGACGCGGGCGGAGATAGGCATGCCTGTGGTACGGGTGGTCGTGCCCGGCCTCGAAGTCTTTGCAATGGACAGGGAGAGGGCAGGAGCGCGGTGCCGGCATGCCGGAGATCATCGTCTTTCTCGGTCCGAGTCTTGACAGGGAGGAGGCCCGCGCCATCCTTGACGCGGACTTTCGTCCCCCGGCCGCACGCGGCGACATCAGGAAGGCGGCCGACGAGGGGGCACGTATCATCGGCCTCATCGACGGGGTCTTCTTCCAGGCGTGCTCGGTCGCCCACAGAGAGGTGCTCTACGCCCTCCGCAAGGGAGCGAGGGTTCTCGGCGCGTCGAGCATGGGGGCCCTCAGGGCCGCGGAACTCGACAGCCTCGGCATGGAGGGAGTGGGCGAGGTCTACCAGGCATACAGGGACGGGGCCCTGGTCTCAGACGACGAGGTCGCCCTCGTCTTCGACCCGGAGAGCGGGACACCCCTCTCAGAGCCCCTGGTCAATATCAGGTGGACGATCAGGAAGGCTGAAGAGGAGGGCGTGGTCAACGCGGCGGAGGGCACGGCCCTCCTGGAATCAGCGCGGGCCCTCTATTTCCCCGAGCGGACATACGAGGCCGTCTGCGACGGCGCGACAGCGGCGATCGGTGAGGAAAAGGCAGGGCAATTCCTCGCCTTCGCCCGTACAGACGGCGTCGACAGGAAAAGGGAGGACGCAGTGCTCTGCCTCCGGCGGATCAGGGAGATCGCCGGGCAGGGCTAACCATGCACGTCGATCTCGACCTCGATCCCCCCTGACGCCGCAAAGACAAGGTTATAGATGACGGCGGCGATACACCCGCCGATAAACCAGACGATCGCAAAGACGAACGCACCGGCCACGGCGCTCAGCGCCACCGCACCGACCGAGGCGATCGTCCCCATACTCATCCCGGGGATGATCCCGAGGCCGGTGGCAAGACCGGACAGAAGCCCGTAGATCGCTCCCAGCACGGCGAAGAACATCCCGACCGAGACCACGCCAAGCCTTTTGACGGTAATGATCTGGTGTGTCATCTGCATGACCCCGCAGGGGGATGACGCGCCGGGGGATATAATCATTGGGTCGGGAGTGTTTTTCCTCGGGAACGGCTGGGGTTGGCGTTTTCGGGGAATATTTACAGATATCCAGAGTTCGCTATCTTTCGCAACCTGAAAACCTGTGATTTACTAACTCAGGAGAATTCCTGTTCTGGCATGCTTGTGCCGGGGGACTACCCCCCCCCCTCAGCGAAAACCTTCGGTTCGTGGCACATCGAAGATGTGCCCGAATAGGAAAATCTTCGATTTTCCATACATGGCAAATGGAACATTTGCCTGCTCAGAGAATCCTTGATTCTCTGTGTTCTCGAACTCGCTGACGCTCGTTCGGCGAAGGTCTTGACCTTCTTGACCTCACTCCGTTCGGTCCTCAAAGACTTCATCTTCTCGACCGTGCTATCGCTCGTTTCTTGAAAATCAAAGATATTCTCATGCGCCCTTCGGTCGCACCGCCGGACCCCGGCCATGAGGATGGAGACGGAGATGATATTTTCCCTTTTTCGAACTCTATAGAAACACCCATCCACGAGTCGATGAGTCTCCTGATCCACAGAGGTGACGAGTGGACCAACCGCCCTCCCCCTCAATTGAGACCGGGGACTACGCCGAAAATCAGAGATTTTCTTGAACTCGCTGTTGCTCGTTGCCCCCGGACCCCCGCTCAGGATTGGGTCAGGTAAGCGTGAATCGGATATTCTGCAGGGGAAACTGCCATCCCCTGTCTATCCTGTACCGGGGGGCCGGGGGCGGTAGTCCCCCGGTACAGGCACTTCAGAAAAGGATTTCTACACAGCCTTTTTTCGAATGATCGATCATCGCAGATGATCACCCCATCTTCCCGACATGAGACCCCACACGGACCACCACCCCTCACACCACCTTCATCTCCCAGAGACGCCGGCCGGATATCCCTTTTTTTTCGAGGTGCTCCAACTCGTGCGCCACATTGAACGCAGTCGACCCTTCGTAGGCGAACTCCAACCCGGTCACCTCTTCGGCCGCGATCTCACTCCTCTCCGGGTCGACACGCACCCGCACCGCCCTGTCGGCCCGGACCCTGATCCTGAATGGCCGTGTCACGATGAGTCTCTCGGCCTCGTTCCCACACTTCTCCAGGCGGGAGACGGCCCCCTCTTCCGAGAGGACAGTGGGGTTCAGCAGGAGGGTGACCTCTTCAAGAGTGACGCCGGTCTTTGTTCTCTCGTCCCAGAGCGTTCTTTTCCGGACGACAGAGACGGACCGCCCTCCCTCTGTCGCGTAACTCCATGCCCCGCCGAAGCGCAGGGAGAAGAGGAGGGGCAGGATCGTCTCGGCAGGGAGGCCGAACCTCGCCGCAATGTCCCTTTCAGCCGCAAGATACGCGAGAACCTCACGCATGTCCCCTGGCCCGCAGACAGGCATGGGAGGGCAATCGTATCTCTGGCAGAAAAAAGGTTCGGTTGAAAGAGAGACCATGGTGGTGTTCTCTCTGACCCCTGAAAATATATACCGCAACACCCCGTATGAAGGACCATGAAACTCGCACCGGCCCTTGCCATCCTGGTGATCACAGCCTTCATCGCCGGGTGTGCCGGCGGGCCGCCCCTCAGGCCGCCCGAGGTCACGGTGACGGGTATCGCCGTCACCGGCCTCACCCTGGAGAGCATGGACCTGGAGGTCATCCTCGCCGTGGACAACCCGAACCCGGTGGGGGCGACGATCCAGGACGTGTCCGTGAATGTCTCCTACTCGAAGAACGGAAGAGAAGTGTTCCTCGGGTCAGGGAGAGGTGAAGAGATATCTATCCCGGCGTACAACACGACCGAGATCGTCATACCGGTCACCATGGACAATCTGGCCATGCTCTCCGCTGCCGGAACCCTGGCCCTCTCCGGGGAGCTGGAGGTAACGGCAGAGGGTACGATGACCGTCGATGCAGGCATCATCTCCTTCGACGTCCCCTTCGGGAAGACGACGACGGTCTCTGTCAGGGGGAGGTAGGGCCATGCCTGCGGCAGCAAGTCTTATAAGCACCCTCCCCACCCCTCTTCCCCGTGCAGCCTCAGAGCGGGATCGCCCGGCCCCTTGACCTGTCCTATCAGACGAACCGCATTATAGTCCTCCTCGCCCTGGCCACTTTCCTCGTCTCAGCCGCAGCATCTACCCTCGCCGGCACGGGCATAGTGGAGACATTGATACTCGGCTCTGGCGCCGCTCTCGCCGTCTTCCTTGCCTGGGCCCTTTGCCGGGAAGCAGACCCCGACCACGACCTCTCCGCCCTGCTGGCGGCGGTCATGACGACCGGAGCCCTCGTCGTCCTGCCCATCCCCGACATCCTCACCCTGCTCTGGGCCCTCCTCGTCATCAGGGTCGTGCCGCCACGACGACCGACCGTGTCCTCGTCCTCATCCTCACCCTGTGGCCCCTGTCACGGGGCTTTCTCCCTGCGGGCCCCATCGCCGCCGCGGCATTCTTCCTCGACGGCCGATTGAAGGATCCCGCACGGCACCGTCTCCCCTTTGCCGCCGTCGCTCTCCTCGCCACGACGGTCGCACTCCTTGCAACGCCCGTACACCTCGACATACCCTCCCCCGCGGCAGGCATCGGCATCGCCGCCGCAAAGACCGTCCATTCAAGAGAAGACAGTGGGGGCCGACCCCTCGACCCGAGCAGGGTGATGGCCGGGCAGGCCCTCGCCCTGGCAACGGCGGTATCAGCCGTGACAGCCGATCCCGCAGCACTCGCACCACTATGGGCTGCGATCCTTGCCGCAGGGTTCTGGCACGCCGCCCTCGTCGTGTGGGGGAGGTGACCCGCAGCATATATATCATGCAGCAGACAGTAGGGCATGCTCGGACAGATCCTCGGTATTATCCTCGCCGTCATCGTCGCGGTGCTGCTGTACTACTTCGTCAAAAATGTCTTCGCCCTGGTCATCAACGCAGTCCTCGGCATTATCGTCCTCTTCCTGATCAACCTCTTCAACCTGATGGGGCTCTTTGGCAAGCCCGACATCCCGATAGACATCATCACGATCCTGATCAGCGCTCTCGGCGGCATTATCGGCGTGATCATCGTCGTCGTGCTCCATCTGATCGGCGTTCCCCTGTGACGCCACCCGGGGAGCGGCCCGGATGCGCAGAGAGAGGGGACGACGTGCCGATCGACAAACCGGCAGGAATATATCCTAATTTTTAAAATGCAGATGCGATAACAATGCCGTTTATATACTATGGTCAGGGTGTGGCCGACTGGTACGACGACTTTCTGGAACGCCTGGTATCCCATCTCGCCCTTGAAGGGACCGAGATCACCGGCGAGAGGAGAGATGGCCAGAATGCCACGATGGACGTCAAAAGGACAGGCGAACAGGGGACACTGCTGGTGGCGCCCTCGGAAAAGAACGTGAAGGTCACCTACACCGTTGTCAGGGAGAAAAAAGAGGTCGCACGGGGTCTGATGGGGGCCCTCGTCGGTGCCGGGGTCGGGAGCGTCCTCGGCGGCATCATGCGGCGCGAGGAAGGGAGCATCACCGACGCCCTCGGCGGGGCCGCCGCCGGCGGGGCGTACGAGGCGTACCATGGATATGAGGACTCACGCGAGGACAGAACCGCCTTCGCCGCCCTCCTTGCAGAGAAGGTGAAGGAGGTGGAGGACGAGATCTGGGAGATCAAAAACGCCCAGGCAGAGGCACAGGAGGCGGCCCGCGAGCGGACACGGGAGAAGAGGGCCGAAGTCGAGGCCGAGGAGGACGAGGTCAGGGCCGAACTCGAAGAGGTCTCCGGCGACCTGCTGACGCTCAGGGAGGAGATCGATCTTCTCGAAGAGGACGGGCAGAAAGGGAAGGTGAAAAAGGTGCGGGCACGAACCGAACGGGCAGAGCGCCTCTATACCGAGGCTGAAGACGCGTGCGACGGCGGCGAGTACGGCGCGGCCAGGTCAAAGATCCGGGCGGCACGTTCGATGATCGAAGGGGCGATGGCGGCACTCGAGGAGGAGTGACCATCCCCAGGTTACATTTTCACCCTGCCCGGTAGCAGAATTATGTGACCTGAGGTGCCATATCCTGCCATGGAGACAGATCTCATCACCGCGGTCTGCGGTATAATCTGCGACGAGTGCGAGCACAGGGAAGAATGCGGCGGATGCGACCACGTACAGGGGCGGCCCTTCTGGACGGCTTTTGTCGACACCGACACCTGTCCGGTGTATGCCTGCTGCACGGGCGAGCGACACCTCCCTCATTGCGGCGAATGCCCCGAACTCCCCTGCGAACGTTTCACGCGCTATAAGGATCCGGGAATGGACGAGGAGGAAATCAGGGCAGTACTGGAGAAGATGAAGGCGCGGCTCCTCGCCCGGAGAAAATAGGAGTTTATATCAGTCCTTTTTCTCAATGGTCCGGCGTGCCGCCTCGGCGACCTCGCCGATCGCCTTCTCCAGTTCGGCGCCGGCGGCCCGCGCCTTCTTCTCCAGGTGGTCGCGCCCCCCTTTTGTCCCGAAGAGGTGTTTGCCGAGGTGGACGACGTCGTCGATCGCTTTTTTCACCGACGTCGAGGCCTCGTGCACCATTTCGTCCACCTGCGGAGCCTTCGGCGTTTCCGGGGTCTCCGGGACGGCCTCGGGTTCCCTGTCCTCGACCCACCGACCGGATTCAAAGTGTCCCTTCTGTTCGCTCATGGTTCTCAGGGATAGGTTTCCGCGGGGGAAATAAAAAGGGATGCATGGTGTTCCGGGACAGGAACAGGGGCAGGTCTCAGGAGTGGATGACCAGGATTCCGATGATCGCCACCGCCAGGACACAGGCCACCTCCGGGCAGAATACACGATCTATCATCAGAACAGGTGATTGTTGCTGCACAGGATATATTTTTCGAGAAATACTGCACCATACAGGAAATAATCACCATCAGAGACATAAAATAAGACAAAACACGAATCAAAAAGTATATCTTCAGTCCAACCGATCGGGAGACACAGGGATACGATGGGACAGGACCTCCTGAAACTGGGGATCGGATCGGCATGGGCAGCGGCAGGCTGCCTCCTCCTTATCGGGCTCGGCAGTTATGCCGTGACAGGGAAGGCCGAGGTGCTGGCCAGGTACATCTCCTCCCTCTGCGTCGTCGCCGCCCTTATTGCAGCATTCAGCGGCATTGCCCTGACAGGCAGGGTATATTTACGGCGATGATCACTGGATATTCGAGATCCTTCCCTTGATCTCATCGAGACTGCAGTGCTTCAGTTCCATCAGGGCCGAGAGGACCGCATCAGAAAATATGAGGGACGTCATCTCGAAGAGCGTCCCGAAGGGAGCGAATTCAGGAGAGACGGAGCGGTACTGTCCGGTGAGTTGCCGCACCTCGTATTGTCCGGGAGTCTCGGGAACAGGCGGCGCTGCCACGCCAAGGTCCACGACGATCTCGGCGATCCGGCCGAGGGTCGAGTCGGGCGTCGCAGTAAGGAGGCAGACCAGGCCGCCGAGGGCCTGCGCCGTGGCGCAGAACTCGACGATCGAGTGCGTCTCCCCCGACCCGGAGAAGGCGACAAGGAGGTCGCCCTCCTGCAGGGCCGGGGTGATCGTCTCCCCGACCACATAGGACTCCATCCCGAGGTGCATCAGCCGCATCGCAAATGCCCGGGCGACAAGGCCGGACCGCCCGGCACCCACCACATAGATCCTCTGTGCCGCAAGAATGGCGTCGACAAACGCGCTCGTCTCGGTATCGTCAAGAACTCTCGCCGTCTCGCCGATCCTGTCGGTCATGAGGAGCATGAGGTCGGCGATACTGTAGCATCCCTCTGGCATCACCATCCCTTCGACCGCCCCCCACATCAGCGTGCCGGTTCTTCGATCGCCTCCTTTTTGCCCTCTCTCTTCGCACGGTAGTCCTTGATCGCCTCGTGCAGGGCGTCGGCCGCCAGGTTCGAGCAGTGCATCTTCACCGGCGGCAGGCCTTCGAGTTCGTCGGCGACGTCCTGCCGCGTGATCTTCAGCGCCTCGTCGATATGCTTCCCTTTCGCCATCTCGGTGACCATGCTCGCGGTGGCGATCGCCGACCCGCAGCCGAAGGTCTTGAACTTGATCTCGGTGATCACATCGTTCTCCACCCTGATCGAGACCTGCATCAGGTCCCCGCAAACAGGGTTTCCCACCGTCCCGATGCCGTCGGCATTCTCGACATCGCCGACATTGCGGGGGTTCATGAAATGCTCCATCACCTTTTTCGAATAGCCGATCTGCGGCCTGTCCTCCATATCCTACACCTCCATACATTACAGGGGAGAGATCGATCGCAGCCTCATCACCGTCTCCTTCATCGCCCGGCCGACGAGAGGCACGTCCTCCGTCGAGTTCGACCGCCCAAGGCTCATCACCACCGAGCCGTGGGCCTCCTCGTGCTTGAGGCCGATGGCGATGAGCACATGGGACGGCTCCAGCGTCCGCGAGGTGCAGGCCGAACCGGTCGCCACCTGGATGCCGAAGAAGGTGTCCAGGTTCAGGAGGATGCTCTCCCCCTCGATCCTCGAAAACCTGAAACTGGCGTGGTTGGGGAGGCGGAAGTCAGGGTGGCCGGTGAGATAGGACTCCTCGATCGTCAGGACCTCCTCGATCAGGCGGTCCCGGATCGCCTTTTCCCGTGCCATCTCGTCCTCCATCTCCATGGCGGCAATGCGTGCCGCTTCCCCCATCCCGGCGATCGCAAACACGTTCTCGGTCCCCGACCGCAGGCCCTTCTCCTGGCCGCCGCCGGGCATCACGGTCTGGACCTTCACGCCCGGCCCGATATAGAGGGCCCCCGCACCGCGCGGTCCGCCGAGGTCGTTGCCCGAGAGGGTGAGGAGGTCGATCCCGTCCTCCTGCACGTCGATCGGTATCCGGCCCGCGGCCGCCGTGGCGTTGACGTGGAGGTACGCCCCCTTCTCGTGCACGATCGCGGCCGCCTCCCGGATCGGCTCCACCGTCCCGATCTCGTCGTTCGCATAATGGACCGAGACGACGGTCGTCTCAGGCGCGAGGTTCTCCTCCAGGAAAACGAGGTCGACGACCCCGTACCGGTCCACGGGCACGAAACCCAGGTCGAACCCCTGCTTCTGGAGGTCCCTGGCCGGGTTCAGGACGGAGACGTGCTCGATAGCACTGACAAGGATGCTTTTTCCTTTTTTCCGGTTCCTGAGGGCCGTCCCCCTGACCGCCAGATTATTGGACTCGGTGGCGCTGCCGGTAAAGACGATCGTGGACGGCGTTTCGGCATGGACCAGGGCCGCCACCCGCGCCCGGGCCTCTTCCACCGCCTGCTTCGCAGAAAGGCCGAGCGCATACAGGGACGACGGGTTGGCGTACTCCTCCTTCAGGTACCGTCCGGCAAAGGCAAGGGCACGGGGGTCGACAGGAACAGACGACGCATGATCCAGATAGACCATCCTCCCCTCCCTCAGAAGGTCATCACCGCGTCGGCGTCCAGGGCCAGGTCATTGAGAGTCGCACCGCCGGCGATGGTCCCTTCAGGGATGAAGTCTCCCCTCGGAACCCCGAGGAGCTGCGTGCTCTGCTCGCAGATGTAGATCTTCACCCCCGCGTCGAGCGCCTGCCGCATCGCCTCCGCAAGCGTCGGGAAGGCCCCGATCCGGATCTTTTCGGCCTCTCCTCTCCTGACCGCGGTGATCCCCTTGATCATGAAGAAGATCGCCGCCTCCACTCCCATCGCGGCGGCTGTCGCCCCCAGGATAAAGGGGGCGTACAACCTCTCCGGCGTGTCTGTCCCACTTGTCTGGACATAGAGTATCTTTGCCATTTTTCCGCCTCACTTCGTCCTCCTGATATAAAACATCAGAATCCCCTCGTCTTTTTCGAACTTCACGATCTCATGGCCGGTCCGCTTCGCCCACCGCGTGATGTCCTCCTCCGCGGCCGGGTCGTCGGCCTCCACCTTCAGGACCTCGCCCACCCCGATCTTCTCGATCTCCTCCTTCGTGCGGGCGATCGGCACCGGGCAGTAGAGGCCGACGCAGTCGAGTTCGCGGGCAGGCCTGACCTCTTCGGTCGCACCTTCTCCAACACCCATGACACCGTCCCCAGGTTCACCCGTCGGTGGACGCACGCACAGATATAGTTTGCCCGGAGGAGTGGGGCGACTGCGGACTCAGATCTCATGGAACCGCTCTCACTCGTTCAGAGAAAAGTCGGACGCAAAGACAGGAGAACAAATCACGTGCCGGCACGCATACAGGAAATCCAACACACGATCCGTAACATTTTCGCAGATAATAAATTTGATGGGGACGCCCCAATCTGGAAAATACTATATATTATTACATTGATTTCATAAAATTGAGTTATAAACGGAATAAAATTCCATTCAAGTCATTCTATCTGATCATTGCAACATTCCTGTTGCTTGTGGGCATGGCAAGCGCGGCGGCCCCGACCGCGGACTTCACCGCAGGCCCGACCGCGGGCACGGCACCTCTCGCCGTCTCCTTCACCGATCACTCCACCGGCGACCCGACCGGGTGGGCCTGGTTCTTCGGCGACGAGGACTACACCGAACCCTGGACTGAGGTGACCGGCAGCGCCGGGTGGCCGGCATGCGATAGCTCTGCGGCGGCCGCACTCCCGAACGGCCACATCCTCGTCATGGGCGGCACGGATGACAACGGGTATCCTCAGAACGACACCTGGCGCTCCACAAACGGGGGCGAAACCTGGACAAAAGTGAATGCAAGCTCTGGATGGACGGGACGCTACAACCCTGCGGCGGTCGCACTCCCTGACGGCAGCGTCATCATCATGGGCGGCATGGATGTCCACGGGTATCCTCAGAACGACACCTGGCGCTCGACAGACGAGGGCACAACCTGGGAGCAGTTACCCAACGCCACCTGGACGGGACGCGAGGGCTCTGCCGCGGTCGCACTCTCCGACGGAAGCGTCCTCGTCATGGGCGGGTATTATGGATACCCGCAGATCTATCTGAACGACACCTGGCGCTCCACAGACAAGGGCGCAACCTGGGAGCAGTTACCCAACGCCGGATGGTCGGCACGGGAAGGCATGAAGGCGGTCGCACTCCCTGACGGCAGCGTCATCGTCATGGGCGGCGGATATGGTGGATACCCGGAGACATGTCTGAACGACACCTGGCGCTCAACAGACGGGGGCGAAACCTGGACAGAAATGACCGACAGCGCCGGATGGACGGCACGGTACGGCTCTGCCGCGGCCGCACTCCCTGACGGCAGCGTCATCGTCATGGGCGGGTATGACGGGTATTCTGTCTCCGGTGACCCGATCAATCTGAACGACGTCTGGCGCTCCACAGACAGGGGCACAACCTGGGAACAGTTACCCAGCGCCAACTGGACGGCACGGTACGGCTCTACCGCGGCCGCACTCCCTGACGGCAGCGTCATCGTCATGGGCGGCGCGGGGAGCCCAACCAATCTGATGAACGACGTCTGGCGCTTCCAGCCGGAAGGGTCGAATGAGCAGGACCCGAACCACACCTACGCAAGCGCCGGGACCTACACCGTCACCCTCCAGGCGTACAACAACGACGGGGCCATGCGGGCGACTGAAAACATCACGGTCCCCGTCCTGATCGCTCCGACCGCGTCCTTCACCGCAGACCCGATTTCGGGTACCGCTCCCCTCACCGTCACCTTCAACGACACCTCGGCAGGCAAACCGACCGGGTGGTCATGGAACTTCGGCGACGGCATCATCGCCACCGGGCAGAACCAGACCCACACCTACGAGGATGCAGGCACCTACACCGTCTCCCTGACCGTCGAGAACGGAGCAGGCACGAACGCATCCTCGCAGGCGATCACGGTCCTGCCCCCGCCCCCCACAGCAGCATTCACCGCCGACCCGACCACGGGCACGGCACCTCTCGCCGTCTCCTTCACCGACACCTCGGCAGGCGACCCGAGCGGGCGGGCATGGTTCTTCGGCGACGAGAACTACACCGAGGCCTGGACCGAGGTGACCGACAGCGCCGGATGGTCGAAACGGTTCCGCCATGCGGCGGCCGCACTCCCCGACGGCAGCGTCATCATCATGGGGGGGTGTGATGGCTCGAACTATCTGAACGACACCTGGCGCTCGACAAACGGGGGCGAAACCTGGACCAAGGTGAACGCAAGCGCCGGATGGACGGTACGCGACGGCCATGCTGCGGTCGCACTCCCCGACGGCAGCGTCATCATCATGGGGGGGTGTGATGGCTCCGGAAACTATCTGAACGACACCTGGCGCTCGACAAACGGGGGCACAACCTGGACCGAGGTGAACGCAAGCGCCGGGTGGCCGGCACGCGACGGCCATGCCGCGGTCGCACTCCCAGACGGCAGCGTCATCGTCATGGGCGGGTATGATGGCAACAACTGTTTGAACGACACCTGGCGCTCCACAAACAATGGCAAAACCTGGGAGCAGGTACCCAACGCCAACTGGACGGCACGCTACGGCTCTGCCGCGGTCGCACTCCCCGACGGCCACGTCCTCGTCATGGGCGGTGACTCCGGGAACTATCTGAACGACACCTGGCGCTCCACAGACGGGGGCACAACCTGGACCGAGGTGAATGCAAGCGCCGGATGGTCGGCACGAAAATACCTGGCGGCGGTCGCACTCCCTGACGGCAGCGTCCTTGTCATGGGCGGGTATGATGACTCCTGTAACGATCGGAACGACGTCTGGCGCTCGACAGACGAGGGCGAAACCTGGGAGCAGTTACCAGACGCAAACTGGACGGAACGCGAGAGCCATGCCGCGGTCACGCTCCCTGACGGCAGCGTCATCATCATGGGCGGGTGCTGGTATGATGGCGATAAGAACAACTATCTGAACGACGTCTGGCGCTTCCAGCCGGAAGGGTCGAACGAGCAGAACCCGACGCACACCTATGAGTCGGCGGGCACCTACACCGTCACCCTCCAGGCGTACAACGACGGCGGGGCCACACGGGCGACCGGAAACATCACAGTCGCCGTCCCGGTCGCTCCGACCGCGGCATTCAATGCAACCCCGACCGACGGCAACGCTCCTCTGACGGTGAACTTCACCGATAACTCGGTCGGCGACCCGACCTCGTGGTCATGGAACTTCGGGGACGGCACAAACTCGACCGGGCAGAACCAGACCCACACCTACACTGTTCCGGGAACCTACACGGTTTCCCTGAACGCGAGCAACGCCCACGGGTTCAACGTCTCCACGGTCACCGATGCCGTCCGCGTCCTCCCGGCGCCGGTGGCAGGGCTCACCTTCACTCCCACCGACGGCAACGCTCCCCTGACGGTGAACTTCTCCGACAGCTCCACCGGGAACGTCACCGCCTGGGCGTGGGACTTCGGGGACGGGACAAACTCGACCGAGCAGAACCCGAACCACACCTACACTGTTCCGGGAACCTACACGGTTTCCCTGAACGCGAGCAACGTCTACGGGTTCAACGTTTCAACCGTTTCCGATGCGGTTGCCGCCCTTGCTCCGCCGGTGGCAGGGTTCACCTTCACTCCCACCGACGGCAACGCTCCCCTGAACGTCACCTTCTCCGACAACTCCACCGGGAACGTTACCGCCTGGACGTGGAACTTCGGGGACGGCACAAACTCGACCGAGCAGAACGCAACGCACACCTACACTGTTCCGGGAACCTACACCGTCTCCCTGAACGCGAGCAACACCTACGCGTTCAACGTCTCCACGATCGCTGAGGCCGTCCGCGTCCTCCCGGCACCGGTGGCAGGGTTCACCTTCAATCCCACCGAAGGCAACGCTCCCCTGACGGTGAACTTCTCCGACAACTCGACCGGGAACGTCACCGCTCGTCTCTGGGACTTCGGGGACGGTACCACCTCAATTGAGCAGAACGCAACGCACACCTACGCTGTTCCGGGGACCTACACCGTCTCCCTGAACGCGAGCAACACCTACGGGTTCAACGTCTCCACGATCGCCGATGCGGTTGTCGCCCTTGCTCCGCCGGTTGCGGGTTTCACCTTCACTCCCACCGACGGCAACGCTCCCCTGAACGTCACCTTCACCGATAACTCCACCGGGAACGTGACAGCCTGGGCATGGAACTTCGGGGACGGCACAAACTCGACCGGGCAGAACCCGAACCACATCTACACTGTTCCGGGAACCTACAACGTCTCCCTGAACGCGAGCAACGCCCACGGGTTCAACGTCTCCACGGTCACCGATGCCGTCCGCGTCCTCCCGGCGCCGATCGCTGGATTCACCTTCACCCCAACCGAAGGCAACGCTCCCCTGAGCGTCACCTTCTCCGACAACTCGACCGGGAACGTGACAGCCTGGGCGTGGAACTTCGGCGACGGCACAAACTCAACCGGCCAGAACCCGAACCACACCTACACTGTTCCGGGAACCTACACCGTCTCCCTGAACGCAAGCAACGTCTACGGGTTCAATGTCTCCACGGTCACCGATGCGGTTGTCGCCCTTGCTCCGCCGGTGGCAGGGTTCACCTTCACTCCCACCGACGGCAACGCCCCCCTGAACGTCACCTTCACCGATAACTCCACCGGGAACGTGACAGCCTGGGCATGGAACTTCGGCGACGGCACCACCTCAATTGAGCAGAACCCGAACCACACCTACGCAAGCGCAGGAACCTACACGGTCTCCCTGAACGCAAGCAACGCATACGCGTTCAACGTCTCCACGATCGCTGAGGCCGTCCGCGTCCTCCCGGCACCGATCGCTGGATTCACCTTCAATCCCACCGAAGGCAACGCTCCCCTGAACGTCACCTTCTCCGACAACTCGACCGGGAACGTGACAGCCTGGGCGTGGGACTTCGGGGACGGTACCACCTCAATTGAGCAGAACCCGAACCACACCTACGCAAGCGCGGGAACCTACACGGTTTCCCTGAACGCAAGCAACGTCTACGGGTTCAACGTCTCCACGATCGCTGAGGCCGTCCACGTCCTCCCGGCGCCGATCGCTGGATTCACCTTCACCCCAACCGAAGGCAACGCTCCCCTGAACGTCACCTTCTCCGACAACTCCACCGGGAACGTGACAGCCTGGGCATGGAACTTCGGGGACGGGACAAACTCGACCGAGCAGAACCCGAACCACTCCTACGCAAGCGCGGGAACCTACACGGTTTCCCTGAACGCAAGCAACGTCTACGGGTTCAACGTCTCCACGGTCACCGATGCCGTTCACGTCCTCCCGGCACCGGTGGCAGGGTTCACCTTCACCCCAACCGAAGGCAACGCTCCCCTGAACGTCACCTTCTCCGATAACTCCACCGGGAACGTGACAGCCTGGGCATGGAACTTCGGGGACGGGACAAACTCGACCGAGCAGAACGCAACGCACACCTACACTGTTCCGGGAACCTACACCGTCACCCTGAACGCGAGCAACACCTACGGGCTCAATGTTTCAACCGCAAACATCACCGTCTCAAGCCCCTCATCCCATAGCGGCAGTTCCAGCGGGGGTTCTTCCAACCTCGCTGCCAGATCGGCGAGCAACATCCCGGCAGGCGGGGACGCCTCCCTGACGTTCTCAGGTCAGGCCATCTACGGGATCGGCGTGACGGCCGGCGAGAGCATCCCCAATCTTCTGGTCACGATCGGAGAGAGCAGTCTGCCCTCCAACGTGACAGCCCCGGCCGAAACGGTCTATGAATACGACGAGGTGACACTCTACCACACGACCGACGATGCGATCGAGAGCGCCTCCCTCCTCTTCACGGTCCCAAAGACGTGGCTGGAGGAGAACAACCTCGACCCGGCTGACGTGGTGCTGTACCGCTACCACGACGGCGAATGGCAGGCCCTGCCCACCGAAGCCGCCAGTGAGGACGCGACCTCCTGGCACTTCTCGGCACAGAGCCCTGGCTTCTGCCTCTTTGCGATCGGCGGAGACAGGACGACGCCCGCCGCGGTCGAAACCACGAGTGCCGGCGCACAGGCAGGGACGACCGAAACCACCCAGCCGGTGACGACAGTCGAAACGACCTCTACCCCAACTGAGGCTGCAGAGCCCTTCCCCATCACGCTCCTCATCTGCGGGGCGGCAGTCCTCATCGTCACGGCCTTCGTCCTCAGGAAGAGGGGATAAAAAACCACATCTTTTTTTCGCGGCACAGACCCGCACCCGATGATCCCGTGCCGCCGTGCTCGGGGTCCGGTGGGACAACCAGAACAGGAAGCCCTGTACCGATCCCCTGTCGCCCTGTACCGATCCCCTGTCATACAGGGACATACCCTGGACACCAGGGATGGCCTTTCAAAACGGTCAGGGAAGCGACAGAAAAAAAGAGAACCCGTCCCTCATGTCGGGACGGCGAACTTCTTCTCGATCTGGTTGGCGGCGATGGTCGTCACCGTGACCAGGAAGAGGTAGACGACCGCGATCACCGCAAAGGTCTCGTTGAAGAGGAAGTACTTCGTCGCCACCAGTTTTCCGGCCCCGGTCAGTTCGATGGCCGTGATCATGAACGCGAGTGAGGAGTACTTGATCAGGTAGATGAACTCGTTCGTCATCCCCGGGATCGCACGGCGGAGGGCCTGCGGGAGGATGATATACCGGATCGACTGCCAGCGGCTCATGCCGAGGGCCTGGGCGGCGATCATCTGTCCTTCCTTCACCGAGAGGAGGGCGCCCCTGATATACTCAGAATTATAGGCCGAGTTGCAGAAGACGAACCCGATCACCGAGGCAAGGATGGGAGAGAGCCTGATCCCGATAGAGGGGAGGCCGAAGTACAGGATGAAGAGGAGCAGGAGGAGCGGACAGCCCTTGATGAAGGCGACATACCCCCGCAACAGCAGTGAGAGCCAGCGGCCCCCGTAGGTTCTCCCGAGGGCGACGCCGATCCCGAGGATGGCACCGAAGGGCGCCGCTGCCACGATCAGTTCGAGGGTCACGATCAGCCCTTCGAAGAGGGCCGGCAGGAGGATCGTTGTCAGAAAGACGAAGGTGTCCATTTTCTCGCCGTTCAGTCCCCGTTATAGTCTCTGAACTTCCCGATGAAGTTCTTCGTTCTCGTAAACGCCGCGTCGTTCAGGAGTTGTGCGGGCGTCCCCTGCTCCACGACCTTCCCGTGCTCCATGAAGAGGACCTCGTTTGCCACCGACAGGGCGAATCCCATCTCATGAGTGACGACGAGCATCGTCATCCCCTGGCGTGCAAGGTTCTTCATGACCTCGAGCACCTCGCGGGTCAGTTCCGGGTCAAGGGCCGAGGTCGGTTCGTCGAAGAGGATCACGTCGGGGTCCATCGCAAGGGCGCGGGCGATCGAGACGCGCTGCGCCTGGCCGCCGGAGAGTTCGGCAGGATAGTGGTCGGCCCAGTCCTCCATGCCGACACGCCGCAGTTCCGCAAGGGCCTTCTCCCGCGCCGACGCCGCGTCCATCTTCTTCACCTTCAGGAGTGCGACCTCCACATTCCGCACCGCGGTCAGGTGGTCGAAGAGGTAGAAGTTCTGGAAAACCATCCCGATCTTCTGCCGGAAATAGTTGATCCGGGCGCCGGAGTTCGTCACCTCCTCGTCGTTCAGGAAGACGCGGCCCTGGTCGGGCAGGGTCAACTGGTTGATGCACCGGAGAAGCGTGCTCTTCCCTGTGCCCGAAGGCCCGATGAACACCTTCGTCTCCCCTTTCCGCACAGCGAAGGAGACGCCCTTCAACACCTCACGGTCGCCATACGCCTTGTGGATCTCCTCGACGCGGAGGATATACTTGTCTGCACCCATTTTTATAGAGCCCCCTGTCCGAAGCCTGGAATGCTGGTCTTCTTTTCAAGCACGGTGAGCACCTTCATGCCCGCGTAGTTCAGGAGGATATAGATCCCGGCCGCGGCCAGATAGATGGGCATTGTGATATAGGTCTGCGCCACGATGTATGTCGTCCGTGTCAGGAGTTCCTGCACCCCGATCGCATAACAGATGGCCGTATCGGTCAGCACCGTCGGGTACTCGTTCGACCATCCGGGCAGGGCGATCCGCATCGCCTGCGGCAGGATGATGTGCCTGATCGCCTGGAAGCGGGTCATGCCAAGGGACCGCGCCGCAGTCATCTGCCCCTCGCTGATCGACTGGATCGCACCCCGGAAGATCTGGGACTGATACGCCGCCCCGCGGAGACCGAGTACCACAACGGCCACAACAAAAGGAGGGGCGTTACCCATGTTCAGCGAGGGGAAGATGCCCAGGAAGAAAAGGAAGAGGAGCACGAGCACCGGTAGACCCCTGAAGAACCAGACATATACCGAGATCACACTTTTTATCAGCCTGCTCCCGTAGATCTGGCCGAGAGCCATGGGAAGGCCGAAGATCAGCCCGACCCCGAGAGAGGCCAGGACAAGACCCAGTGTTTCTATAAGACCCCCGAAAAGGAAGGGGAACCAGTCCAGCAGGATAGCTATGACGTCCATGTTCAGTCCCTATCGACCGTGTCCGGGATCGGCCAGACCCTCAGAATTTCGGAAATCGTTTCGAATACTCATACTTTGCCCGCATTTGAGAAAAGGTTTGGGGTTTGCCGCTGCTTCCGGTTGGCGAAAAATGGGGAATGACGGGGATACCGCCTCAGTTCATCTCGTATTTCTCAAGGAGTTCCTGCCACTTCGGCGATGCCATCAGTTCGGTGAGTCCCTCATTGATGGTGGCGAGGAGTTCGGAGTCATCCTTGCGGATGGCGACACCATAGTTCTCGCCGGTGTAGATCTCGCCGATGATATGGGCGGGCTTGCCCTCGATCGCACTCAGGTGGGGGGGCCGGTCATAGACCGTGGCATCGATCCTCTCGTTAACGAGGTCGGTGATGGCCAGCGGGAAGTTGTCGTAGAGCTTCAGGTTCTCCTTCGGCATCTTGCCCGTCTCGATCAGGTTCTCCTCGACCCAGTAGGCACCGGTCGTCCCGCGCTGGGCACCGATCACGGCCTTGCCCGCCTCGATATCGGCCATCGTAACGGCGGAGTTGTTGCGGATGGCAAAGGACTGGTTGATCGTCAGGTACGGAATGGAGAAGTTCACCGCTTCCAGGCGCTCGGGGGTGATGGTCATGCCCGAGTAGACCATGTCGATCTTGTGGGCATTGAGTGCCGGGATGATACCGTCCCAGTCCATCGGCTGGATCTTCACGCGGAAGCCTTTCTTCTCGGCGATCCACTGGATGGACTCGACATCGAGACCGGTGATCGTGCCGTCCTTCTGGATGGATGCATAGGGCGGGTACGCCCCGTCGACACCGACCACATAGAGGGGCGTCTCATTGACGCCGCCGGTTTCAGAACCCGGGCCCGCAGGAGTCTGGCTACCGGTACAGCCTGCAAAACAGGTTGCAACGGCGAGCACGAGCACCAGCAGGACACCGCACATCTTCGCGTTCATTGATGATGAGTTAGGCATGAGGTTAATTTATCCTTTATGACTTGATGAGGGACAGGCCCCGCCGGGCAGCAGGGGAGAGGAACAGAGAGATTATCCGAAGATATGGCAAATTGTGCGACATAAACATAAATCATCAGATATTTGAAGAGCAATGAGCAGAAAATCACGCAAAAAAGAGGGGGACGAAAGGGTCAGTCAGAGGCCTTTTTCTCTGCTTCCACGCCATTGCAATTCCTGAGGGCGTACGAGACGAGGAGCGAGAGAACGGGGAGGACGATGACCACTCGCCCAGCCGACGAGGTTGGCAGGAGAGGGTGCCGTCGCCATAGGGGTTGGCGATACCGTCGATAGTGTTGAGCACGATGGCGGTCCCGAGGAAAAGCGGGAGGACGACCCAGATACAGAGGTCCCACCAGCACCCGACCTTCCGGTCGGAGAACCGGTTGACGAACTCGCACATTTTCGGGGCGCCGTAGATATAGCCGATGACAATAGCCTCACAGAGGCCGATGAAGAGGATCAGGAAGTTGTTGATGTAGTGGTCGATGATTTCAAGCCAGTACAGGCCTGCATTGGTCATGAAGAGCAGGCCGACGACAGAGCCGACGACCGCGAGGATAAACATGGTCCGTGAACTCCATTACTGGTTGTCTGCCATAAATATACCGGGAAATAGGTTTCCGTCACACTAAGAGGTCATCCCATAACTCTCGTTCACTCCCCCCACCTCTTCATGCAGGGATCGGGAGAAAATTCATGATCGGGTCGATATCTTCCTGAATTCCCTGAAGAACTGTGCGAAACCACCCCCTTCCCCTACCTCTCTGCCGGGGGACTGACGCCCCCGGACCCCCGAAACAGGATCGGGTCGGGGAAGAGAGAGATCCTGATGAAGGAGATTGCCCTCCGCCCCCTATCGCAATGAGGGGGGGTGCGAGCGTTAGCGAGCATGAGAAGACGAAGTCTTCGAGGGCGGGGGGTGAAACACCCCGGACAAGACGCCAGAACAGGATTTTTCGGCTTTGTAGAAATCCTCCTCCATCGGTTGATAGTGCGTGCCGATCCTCTGCCTTCCCCTTCCCATTCGCCGGGGGACTTTTGCCCCCGGACCCCGCGCGAGGATTGGTCCCGGGAAGAAAGGGTCGGAGTCCTGGAGGAGGAGGCCATCCCTGCCCCTATCGTAATGGCAGGGGGTATGGGAGGGCGACCGACGGGAGTCGAGAAAAACGTAGTTTTTCGAGCGGCAGCCCCCCTGGACCAGGCACTTCTGAACAGAATTTTTTCCCCTATCACGTCAGGAAGTACTTTCCCGCAAGGGTTTACCATGAAAATGATCCCGAAGAACGTCTCTCCGGGTTTGCACGGAACTCTGACTCTCATCGAGCATCCCCTTTCAGAGATGGGAGGTCCGCATTCTGCCTTCCCGGCCCTATCGCACTGCGGGGGTCCGGGGGCAAAAGTCCCCCGGCGCGAGCGTGGGGGAAGGCATGTTGACCAGCAGACCACAAAAACAATTTTCATAGCGTATGCTTGAGTCCCCCGAGACTCATGCCCGATTCTACAGAGCCGATTTTTCAGAACCGAATGTGCGTCCTTTCATCGGCGTGCATGAAGGTTCGGATCAGTTCTGGGATGACCTCAGAGAAAAACAGGGGGTTCATCTCCCGGAAAAACCGGGGATGGCAAGTTTCTTCTCCAGGACGCCGGCCGCGACCGTCGCAATGCTGACGAGAATGAGGTAGAAGATCCCGACGAGGGTAAATGCCTCGAAATAGACGAAGTACTTCGCGGCGGCAATCTTCGCGGCCCCGGTCAGTTCCGTGACCGTGACCAGGTACGCGAGGGAGGAGTACTTGATCAGGTAGATGAACTCATTGGAGACGCCGGGGATCGCACGGCGGAGGGCCTGCGGGAGGATGATATAGCGGATCGACTGCCAGCGGCTCATGCCGATGGCCTGGGCTGCGATCATCTGCCCCTCCTTCACCGAGAGGAGGGCGCCCCTGATATATTCGGAGTTATATGCCCCATTACAGAGGATGAAACCGATCACCGCCGCCACAAAGGCCGGGAGGGTGATGCCGAGAGACGGGAGTCCGAAGTACAGGATGAAGAGGAGCAGGAGGAGCGGACAACCCTTGAAAAAGATGATATAGCCGCGGCAGAGGCCGGAGACGATCGGGCCGCCGTACGTCCTGCCGACGGCGATGGCGATCCCGGCCATAAGACCGAAGGGGGCGGCAAGGGCGATCAACTGGAGGGAGACGATCCCGCCCTTCAGGAGGGCGGGGAGAAGGACCCCCGTAAAAAAAGTAACGTCAGTCATTCTCTTGTCCAGAACCGTCTCCGAAATCTCCGAACTTCCCTATGAACTTCCGCATCCGTGCAAATGCCGGGTCATCCCTGACCTGTGCAGGAGAGCCGCGTTCGGTGATCTTCCCGTGCTCCATGAAGAGGATCTCGTTTGCCACCGACAGGGCAAATCCCATCTCATGAGTGACGACGAGCATCGTCATCCCCTGGCGTGCGAGGTTTTTCATCACTTCGAGCACCTCGCGGGTCAGTTCCGGGTCGAGGGCCGAGGTCGGTTCGTCGAAGAGGATCACGTCGGGGTCCATCGCAAGGGCGCGGGCGATCGAGACACGCTGCGCCTGGCCGCCGGAGAGTTCGGCAGGATAGTGGTCGGCCCAGTCCTCCATGCCGACACGCCGCAGTTCCGCAAGGGCCTTCTCCCGCGCCGACGCCGCGTCCATCTTCTTCACCTTCAGGAGGGCGACCTCCACGTTCCGCACCGCGGTCAGGTGGTCGAAGAGGTAGAAGTTCTGGAAAACCATCCCGATCTTCTGCCGGAAATAGTTGATGCGGGCGCCGGAGTTCGTCACCTCCTCGTCGTTCAGGAAGACGCGGCCCTGGTCGGGCAGGGTCAACTGGTTGATGCACCGGAGAAGCGTGCTCTTCCCTGTGCCCGAAGGCCCGATGAACACCTTCGTCTCCCCTTTCCGCACAGCGAAGGAGACGCCCTTCAGCACCTCACGGTCGCCATACGCCTTGTGGATCTCCTCGACGCGGAGGATATACTTGTCTGCACCCATTTTCACAGAGCTCCTTTTCCAAATCCGGGGATGCTGATCTTCTTTTCAATCCAGGCAAAGAGCCACATCCCGCCATAGTTGAGAAGGATATAGATCACCGCCGCAATGAGAAAGACGGCCATCGGTTCGGCGGTATTCGAAACGAGCTGATACGACTTTGCCAGGATCTCGGCCACTCCGATCGCGTAGCAGACAGCCGAGTCGGTGAGGAGGATTGGGTACTCGTTCGACCATCCGGGGAGCGCGATACGCATCGCCTGTGGCAGGATGATGTGCCTGATCGCCTGCGGCGTACTCATGCCAAGAGAGCGCGCCGCGGTCATCTGCCCCTCGCCGATCGACTGGATCGCACCCCGGAAGATCTGGGACTGGTACGCCCCTGACCGCAGACCGAGCACCGTGAAGGCGACGATAAAGGGGTCGTCGGGAAGGCCGAGAATCGGGAAGATGCCGAAGAAGAAGAGAAAAAGAAGGACAAGGTTCGGCAGACCCCTGAAGAACCAGACATACACCCCAATGAGAGCCCTGAGGGGACGAGGGCCGTAGACCTGCCCGACGGCCATCGGCACTCCCATCAGGAGGCCGAGCAGGATGGACGCAAGGACCAGAGAAAGCGTCAGCACTATACCCGGTGCAAGATACAGAAGTGTCTGGACGATAAAGGCTGATACGTCGGTCACCCGGCTTCACTCCACTGCCAGGCGGCTTGGTACACACATCATGGCGGCACTACTCACGTTAGATTATAAATTGGGCACCATCCTTGAAAAATGTAGAGGGGGAGGTCCGGCCGGGCCGGTCTACTCCATCTCGTACTTCTGCTTCAGCTCTTCCCACTTCGGGGAGGCCATCAGCCGGTCCAGGCCTTCGTTGATGGTGGCAAGGAGTTCGGTGTCGTCCTTGCGGATGGCGACGCCATATTCCTCGTCGGTCTGGATCTCGCCGAGCATCACGAGGGGCTTACCCTCGATGGACTTCTTGATCACCGGGACATCGTACATCACGGCGTCGACCCGCTTGTTCTGGAGGTCGGTGAGGGCGAGCTGGATGTTGTCGTAGAGCTTGAGATTGTCCTCGGTCATCTTACCGGTCTGGATCAGGTTCTTGTCGAACCAGTCGTGGGCGGTGCAGCCGCGCTGGGTGCCGAGGACGACCTTGCCCTCTTTCACGTCGTCGAGGGTGACGGTGGACCCGTTACGGACGGCGACAGACTGGTTGACGATCCAGTACGGCCTGGAAAAGTTGACTTTCTCGAGGCGCTCGGGGGAGATGGTCATGCCGGAGTAGACCATGTCGATCTTCTTCTGCTGGAGCGATGGGATGATGCCGTCCCAGGCCATCGGCTGGATCTTCACGTCAAAGCCCATTTCTTCGCCGATCCACTGGATGGACTCGACATCGAAGCCGATCGGGTTGCCCTTCTCGTCCATGTACGAGTACGGCTTGTAATCGCCGTCGATGCCGACGATATAGAGGGGCTTTTCGGCAGGAACTGTCACGTTTGCCGCGGGGGTGGTGTTCTCCCCTGGGGTGGGGGTTGGCACGGGAACCTTCGTGTCCGTGCCGGTACAGCCGGCGACGGCGAGCATACAGAGGATCGCCACAGAGATCAGGGCGGTCAGAATCTTTACGTTCATAAAGTAAGTTCTGCCCATGGCCATATATAGTCATTATGAATCTTCGGCGAGGAGGAGGACGCCGTTAAAAGAATCACATGCAAATCAACACCCATTAGTTTCCCGTCCCGCGAGTACAGGAACGGGGGGGCCGACCGGCATCGATAGGCAAATGCTATCTCCCCGCAGGCCGAGGGAGGGGTATGCTCATCGGGATCATGGCCGACACCCATGACCGCCTCCCCCTGGTCGAAGAGGCGGTCAGAGTGCTGAACAAGGAAGGGGCGGAGCTTGTCCTCCATGCAGGCGATTTCATCGCACCTTTCACACTGGACACCCTTGCAGGGCTGAAGGGAAACCTGATCGGGGTCTTCGGGAACAATGACGGGGACCGGATTTTCCTGTCGAAGAAGGCCGCGGGGTATGGCAACATCGATCTGCATAGCGCATGCGCAGAGGTCGATGCAGGCGGCCTGGCCATCGGCCTCGTCCACGGCGACGACCCGGCCCTCCTCGCCGCCCTCCTGGAGGAGGGAACCTACGACGTCCTGGTCTCGGGCCACACCCACCGTCCCCTTATCGGGCGCTATGGCCGGACCCTTACCATCAATCCCGGCGAGGTCTGCGGCTATCTCACCGGGACGCCGACCGTCGCCCTCCTCGACACCGAGACGAAGGAGACACGTCTGATCAGGCTGTAAAGATTTCGCGCGGGTGTCTTTCACTCTCTCGGGCGTTCCATTGGGCCAGAAAGAAGTGGTCGGGGTGAAACCTCTCGCCGGGAAGACGGGGAAAGAGGTGCGGGAGGTGCGAGCTTGAAAATAATCTTTGATATGCCACGAACCGTAGGTTTTCGAGCAGCAGTCCCCCGGGGGGCGAGGCCCCCGGACCCCCATCATTATGATAAGAGGGGATGGCAATCCCCCTTCTCAAAGCAGAGACGATTATACCCAGAGGAGAATTAACTCTGCCTTCTCCGCAAAAGAATCCCGACAAGCCCGGTCGCTATAAGAGGGAGCAGGGCCGGGAGGGCCAGCGTCGTCGGCGCTGGCGTCGACAATTGGGTCGAGGGTGCAGGGAAACCGATCGGCGGGTTCACGACGACGACGAAGCTCGATACAGGCTGCGGACCCGGAGGGATGATCTGCCCCCCGCCCGAGCAGTCGTACGCCGATGCCTGTCCTCCGAGGAAGGTGACCGAGACGCTGGAGTTGTCGTTCCTCCCGTTGAAGAATGCGGTCTCGCCCGGTGCAAGGGTCTGCTGGAGCACGGTCTTCCCCTCGCTTGTGATCGTGACATTCGCTACCATTGCCGGGCAGACCGATCCAGTGGAGTTCGCACAGTCGGGACGCGTATCATAGCGGAGGGCATAGTCGCCGGCAAGGGAGACGGGCAGTTTTGCAGGGTCGCCGACAATCATGGTGGCGTACGGCACATCGGCCGACTCAACGGTTCTGCCCACGGCGATCCAGCGGCCCCCCTCGGCATTGACGGCGGTGGCCGCGACCGCGTCACCGACGTGGAACTCTGAAAAGACACGGGCGTCAGGGACCGCACCGGTCACCAGACGTCCAGACACCGGTGACCAGCCGCACAGGCGGGTGTCGTTCTCGTAACCACACTCATACATCCCGTCGGGGGCGATGGTCATCGTGCCGTTCTCCGTATCGAAAGACACAATAGACCCTTTCTCTTTCACTTCAAGAAACACCGCCGACACCGGTGCCAGGAGGCACAGGCAGAGCACGGCTGCGATCAGGGCACGGGGCAGGGCACCAAAGAACGATTTTCTCCTCTCTATCATACCAGCGATGTCGACCTGCGGCCTCAAAAAAGCGGCGGCTTTGATACTGCTCTCACCATTACTTCATCAGCGATCGGGCCCCATATTCCCGGGATGGAACGGGCAGCACGCGGCGACACCGTCCGTGTCACCTACACCGGGACACGGGAGGACGGGACAGTCTTCGACAGGTCGGAAGAACCACAGGAGATCGTCATCGGGGAAGAGACGATCAATCCGGCCTTCGAGGAGGCGCTCGTCGGCATGGCGCCGGGGGAGACAAAGACCGTCTATCTCCCGGCGGAAGAGGCCTACGGCCCGTACAGGAAGAGGTTGGTCTTCAAACTGAAGAGAAAAAATCTCACCATCCCTGGGGAATTGGTACCCGGAGGAATCGCCAGGATCAGCCTTGCAAAGGGCAACACTTCCCTCGTCACCATCAAAGAGGTCACCGAAAAGTGGGTTACCGTGGACGCAAACCGTCCCCTCGCAGGCCACGACCTCACCTTCGCACTCACCCTCGTCGGGATCGAAAGGAAATCCGGGGAGTGAAGATGGCGCGGTGCGGGGCCGCAACTCTTATCCCCGGCCACCGAAGAGGGGGTGCGATGGACCAGACAGAGAACGTCCGCATCTACGACGCCCTGACCGGCGAGGTACGCGAGAGGCAGAGGTGCCGTCTCACCGAGGACGAGTGGCAACAGAGACTCTCCCCGGGGGCATTCAGGGTGGTGCGGCAGGCCGGGACAGAACCGCCCTTCACCGGCCTGTACCACGACTGGAAGGAAAAGGGACTCTACGTCTGTATCTGCTGCGGGACCCACCTCTTCTCCTCGACGGCAAAGTTCGACTCAGGCACAGGCTGGCCGAGTTTTTCCGCACCTGTCTCCGCCCTCAACATCAGGACACAAACAGACCGGAGTCATGGGATGGTGCGGACCGAGGTGCTCTGCACCCGGTGTGGCGCCCATCTCGGCCATGTCTTCGACGACGGACCCCGACCGACAGGCCCGCGGTACTGCATGAACTCAGCCGCGTTCAGGTTCGTCCCGGCAGACAGGGAGTTATATAACCAGAAATAGCGATTTTCTTCTGACATGGACACAAAAGGCGGCGAAGCAGATACCCTCAGAACACGGACAGAGGAGGCGATCTGGGAAGCCGAAGCCGACCGGCAGAAAATCCTGGAGCCGCACAGAGTCCACACCATCGAGAACATCATCCTCGTGGGGAGCATCCTCCTCTGTCTCATCCTCCTTCTCCTCCTCCCTGCCTTTCACCTCTTCTGGATCGTCGCAAGTTTTCTCCTGTACATGGTCCACCCCTTTGTCATGTTCATCCCCTCCGGCGGAACCGGGACACGCCCGAAAAAGGAGGACATCCTCGCGTATACCCGGCTCCTGAAAGATATCGGAGCAATAAAAGATAGCGTCAGGGCCAACACGAGCGGCATTGCCGAGATATTCTGGAACCTCTTCTTCGTCAACAGCCAGCCCCTGACACCGGGGTTCATCCTGATCTATGCCGTCGACATCCTCGTCACCCTCATCCTCTTTATACGGGGGGAGTTCACCATGAAGCTTGCCGCCCTGATATCCCTGCAGGCCATTGCTATCATCGCGTTTTACGGTGTCATATGGGGGATGAAACCCTACTCTCCCGGGTTCTTCAAAAAACTGATCAACCTCCACCATGACCTGAAGACCGAGTTCGGCGGCGGGGCATGGACCATCCTCCCTGTCCTCCTCATCATCGGTGCTGGCGCCGCCTTCTCCGGCACCATCATTATTGCGGCGATGCTCCTCCCGGGCATGACCTTCGGCCGCCTCATGGACGTCGAGGAGATCACCATCCTCGGTACCCTCCTCCCGGTCGTGCCTATCCTTCTTGCCCAGTTCGTGATCGTCCGTTCACTCCAGGGACGGTACTCCCGCGTCCTCCTTGAGACTATGATCGCAGACAAGATCCGGGTGCTAAAAGAGGAGATCCTGCCGGAAACAGAGGGGAGGCGGGAGATCAGTCTCGAAGCCCGGGAGTCTCTCGGGAGAGAAGTGACCGCCCTGCGGGCGTACCGGCCTGACACCCACCATATCGGGGGATATTTCAGGGTTTATATGATTGTCCCGAACGTCAGGCTGATCTTTGAGCGAAAGAGTGACGAGAGCGGAACAGGTCGCCTGAAAGAAAGGGGCGCCTGACCAGTCCCCTGATCAGTAGGCATCAAGACGGTCGAATTCGTCCTCGTACCCATCTTCACCATCGTCACGCCGCCAGTCCTGGTCTTCATAGCACTCGGGACAGAGGTCCTGCGGCCAGCGGTCGGTCCTGTACGGGCGTTCACAGTACGGGCAGATCCTGACGTAGGCACGGCGACACTCAGGGCAGAGAGAAGAGCCCTCATCGTCATCTGATCTGGGTGTGAATGATTCTCCGCAGAGCTCACATTGAACCTGCCTTCTGGCTGACTGCCGATGGCTGCCACAGCCTCCGGCCGCCTCACACCCACATGCCGAAAGACCGTCTCCATCGGTTGTTCTTGTTTTTCGTGGCATAAATTCCATGTACCTCTCAAATTTTTCGTGGTATTAAAGTTTTCATTCGGGGAAAAGCAGGTACAAAAAAAGAGGGAAAAACCATGAGCAATTCCCATCCCTGCCCACAAAAATCACGGTGCTCCATGGCCGTACATCCCCCTGCCGTCAGGGCGCGTATCTGTCTCGCTCCCACCCACCGCAAATGCCACATACCAGGGGCGCATATCGACCCGCACCGATGGCCGGAGAAGGAAATATGGTGCATGAGGCAGGGGCGGTGGCCGGGGGCATCCACCAGAAACTCAGGAGGAGAAAATATCTCATCCTCACCGTCTCACTTGTCCTCCTCCTCGTCCTCTATCCCTATATCGGGACCATCACCCAGGCGAACGCCTTTCTCAAGGCCCTCACCTCCGCGGTCCTCGTCGCCGCCGTCTATGCAGTGAGCGAAAGGCGGGGGACATTTATCATCGCCATTGTCCTCGGCGCCTTCGCCTTCATTGCAGGGTGGTCGGGTCTCCTCATCCCCGGAGAGGAGATCAGAACCGTGGAAAGCATCATCAACCCCATATTTTTTGCCTTTGCAACCGTGGCCGTCCTGCGGTCAATCATCAGGGGGAAAGTGACCGACGACGTCATCTACGGGGCGATCGCCGTCTACCTCCTCCTCGGACTGACATGGGGGTCGACCTACACCTATCTGGAGGCCGTACACCCGGGGTCTTTTCTGGTCGCACACGCCACAGAGATCAGCGGGCAAACTGGCTTCTCCGACCTCCTGTATTACAGTTTTATCACCCTCACCACCGCGGGTTACGGCGACATCGTGCCTCTCACCTCTCAGGCCCGTTCCCTTGCCTTTCTGGAAGCCGTATCAGGCGTCCTCTTCATGGCCGTCTTCATCTCACGGTTGATCGGGGCGCTCTCCTCCTCGAAAGATCCCGCCAGTGAAGAAAGGGAAGAAAAGGATATGGATAGGAAAACAGAACGATAATAACTGCGAATTTTTTGGAAGTCTTGGGAAGATATTTGTAGCCGCACGACCGACTACAGGTGATTATCATGCGGACACGAACCATTTTCCTCTGTGCCGCCCTCATGGTGCTGCTGGCCGCCGGCGTCTGGAGCGCCAGTGCCGCGACAGACACCACACCTGAGGAGCGACTGATCCATGCCTCGGGAACCGGCGAGGTCACGACCACCCCCGACCGCGCCGTCATCTCCGTCGCCGTCGAGAACGAGCACACCGATCCAAAGGAGGCCCAGGCCATCAATGCCCGTGAGATGGCGAGAGTGACCGACGCCCTCAAGGCCGCGGGCATCGCCCCCGAGGACATGAAGACGACCGGGTACTCCATCCGGCCCGAGTACCCGGAGAACGACAAGCCCTTCAGTTCCCAGAAAGTGACCTACCATGTCACGAACACCCTTGAGATCACCCTGAAGGACGTGGCCCGGGCGGGCGAGATCGCCGATCTTGCCGTATCGAACGGGGCCAACCGCGTCAACAACGTCTACTTCACCCTCAGCCCGGAGAAGGAACAGCAGTTCAGAGGCGAGGCCCTGATCAATGCCGTCCAGAAGGCGAAGGCCGATGCCGACGTCGTCGCGGCGGCCTCCGGTGTGAACATCACTGGCATCCAGGACATCTCCATCGGCGGGATCTATGTTCCCTTCTACGAGAACACGCAGTACAGGATGGCGATGGACACAAAGGGAGGGGTGGCCCCGGTCACGACGCCGGTCGAGACGGGCACTATCAAGGTCACCGCCTCGGTCACCATCGCCTACATCATCCGCTGAAAACCTTCCCCCCCCTCCCCTTTTTTTCAAATTTCCAGAGGATCGGATGCATGATCTCCCAACCTCCGGCAGGCAGTCTGTGCCCCTGCACCTGAAGATAGAATTGCTTCATACCCGGATGATCTCCCAACCTTTTTTAGCGCCCCCACCCACAACATATATAGGAAAACCGTCAAGAAATCTCTACAAAATACGGGATTCGAATCGAAATACAGATACAATCATCATAGATCAGGGATTTTGAACATGGAAAGAAGCATTGGATTCAAAGAAAGACGATATATCGAGGAGTTGAGGATCCTCACCAGATCTGTTGCAGTGGACTGCCTCGTCGACGAGCGGTTCGACCGGATCATCTACGTCATAAAACCCGGGGATATGGGCCTCGCAATCGGTAAAAAAGGAGAAAATATCAGGAAGATGCAGAAGGTGCTCGGCAAGAGGATCGAGATGGTCGAATACGCCGAGGAGGAGAAGGACTTTATCACCAACATCTTCAAGCCCGCAGAGGTTGTCGCTGTCCGTGCTGACGAGACCGGCGAGAAACTGGACGTCTTCGTCGGGGAGAAGAGCCATCTCGGCATCGCGATCGGGAAGGGAGGGAGCACCGTGGAGAAGGCGCGGATGCTTGTAAAACGCTTCTTCGGCCATGAGATCGGGGATGTCATCCTCAACGGGGAGGAGGAAGAGGCATGAAAGACCTTGCCGTGATCGAAGAACTCTGGACCGTGATCAATGACCGCGCCGCACACCCGTCGCCAGACTCCTATGTCTCGTCCCTCCTGATCCACAGGAAGGGCATCGACAAACCCCTCGAAAAAGTCGGAGAAGAAGCGACCGAGTTCATCCTCGCGGTCAAAAACGGCGTCGACCAGAGGACCGTCGAGGAGGGCGCGGACCTCTTCTTCCACTTCCTCGTCGCCCTGAAAGCCGCGGGCATAGATTTCGAGGACGTCCTCGCCGAACTGAAATCCCGGCGGAAGTGAGGGCTGGGAAAGCGCTCTGTGAAAATGCCGCGGGGCATTTTCAGGGATCCCGATCACCCCCGTATTGATGATCTTTTATCCTGGAAGAATTCAATTTCAGGAGGGACGGAGATTTTTTCCGCGAAGATCGATCCTAAAAAAACCTAGAGAGGTATCACTTCCCGGAGAAAACTCTGGAGAGTTTCTGTTTTTGATTCTCTGTATTCTTGAACTCGCTGGCGCTCGTCCAGCGAAGACTTCGTCATCTCGATTCCCTTCGGTCGTCCCCCATTGTGATTGGTCCGGGAAGAGAGAATAGGACATTCGGAGGAGGGATATTGCCGTATCCCGCCCATCCAGAGCGGGGTGCGAGCGATAGCGAGTTCAAAAAAATCTTTGATTTTTGGGCTTTGTAGAAATCCCCCTACATCAGTTGATAGTGCGTGCCGATCCTCTGCCTTCCCCTTCCCGTTCGCCGGGGGACTACTCCCCCGGACCCCCGCGCGAGGATTGGTCCCGGGAAGAAAGGGTCGGAGTCCTGGAGGAGGCGGCCATCCCTGCCCCTATATTAATGGCAGGGGGTATGGGGGGCGGCAGCCCCCCTGGACCAGGCACTTCTGAACAGAATTTTTTCCCCTATCACTTCAGGAAGTACTTTCACGCAAGGGTTTCTACAGAGCCGATTTTTGAGGTCTGCAGAAATTCCCCGGGTCCTATCTCCATGACGCCTGCAGGTCAGACCATGAAGGTGGAGCCTGCGGGACACGGCGGCCCAGATACGCCCGCATTTGCCTCCAAACAGGGGATCTCGCATCTCATTCGGGGCCATAGAGAGGAGATCCGGCGATCCGGGTGTATCGGCGTCCGTGCGCGAAACAGAATGAAATCCGGCAGGACTCAACGCCTCCAGGCCGCCGTTATGATTGCAGGTAATATCTGCCCTTCCCGGCATCCTCTGGTGCCGGGGAGGAGGAGGGAGTGGGGGCGGAAAATGCCCGGATCCGGGCTCTGGAGATACTCCGGTATGAGGGTTTACCATGAAAATGATCCAGACGTTCAATTCTGGAATTATGGATGAGAATTTGAACACACAGATTTCTCTCATACCTGATATACGGAGAAAAAAACCACCCTCAGAACTATCGGGCTCTCTGCTTTCCCGCCCCTATCTTCGTCCTGGGGGTCCGGGGGCAACGCCCCGGCGTGAAGATGCGGGAAGGGGTGATGATCAGGCGTGCCGCCCCGACCGCAGAATCTTCACCGCCGTCTCGCACCGGGGGGCGTTGCCCCCCGGACCCCCCCACGGATGAAGATAGCCGAGGGGCGGCAATTGAACAGTATCCTTCAGGTGCCCTGTTGCAAGGAGAGGAATCAAGTATCCCTCCGCACCCAGGAGAACTGCAACGAGACATTTTCATCACGTATGCTTGAGCCAGGGGTTCATGCCCGATTCAACAAAGCCCCTTTTTCAAAAATCTCTCTCTCAGGAGAGATAGGTGGCAAGATCGACAAAACCCGGGAGATCTGCCTCTTCTATCCCTGCATCCGTGGCCACCCTCTCCTCGACCGAGATCGGCGCTCCCGCCCTGAGGGCGATCGCGATCCCATCGCTCGGTCGGCAGTCCAGGCTCTCCTCGGCACCGTCCCGTGTCGAGATCAGGCGGGCATAGAAGATACCCTCACGCAGGTCATCGATGTGCAGCCTGACCACACCGATGCCGAAGCATTCCAGCATCGCAAGGAAGAGGTCATGGGTTCCCGGGCGCGGGAGGACGTCATGGTTCAGGGCATTGTTGATCGATATCGCCTCCCACAGGCCGATATAGATGGGGATCGACCTCCCCGCCGAAAGGGCGAGGAGGACGGCCGGCACAGCCCCGGCCGCTCCGGTCGCCAGAAAGACCCCCTTCACCTGCACCTCCATCGTGCCCATAGGAGGGGGAACATCCTCATCTGAGTTAAGGGTTGTGGCAGGTCAGTGCCTGGCCACCTCGCGCTTGAGGATGCCGATGCTCGCCGCAAGGCCGACGGCGATATTGAAGTAATAGAAGATCATCCGCCAGAGGAGGACGAAAACACCGACGATCGACGAGTTCACGAATATCCCGTATATCGAGGTGGCGCTCACCTCGGCAATCCCTGACCCGCCCGGCGTCAGGGGTATCATCATCAGGAGGGCGATGATGATCTGGGCGATGAACGACTCCACCAGGTACGGTTTTTCCCCGAGGCCGACAAGGATGATCGAGGCGATACCAAACTCCACGATCCAGAAGAGGGCCGTGAAAACCGCTCCCCAGACCAGACCCGCCTTCCCGTGGTTGACAAACCTGCTCAGGCCGCCATGAAAGTTATCGACCTCGGTATCGATACGCTCAAGGAGGAGGTTCAGTTTCTCCACATTCCGCCTCGCCTTCCTCCGCTCCAGCCACACCGAGATCCGCCGCAGCCAGCCCTTCAACACCTCCGGGTTCCTGACAGAGTAGACAAAGAGGAGCACGAGCGTGGCGATGATTGCCCATGATGCATAGACCAGCGTCGAATTCCCACCCCCAAGACTCTGCCACTGCTGGCCCAGAAGGACCATCGTGACGACGCTGATGGCTGCAAGGACCACGCCGTCCAGGATCCGCTCCATGATCACGACAGCCGTGGCATCGCCGAGGCTCACACCGGCACGGTAGAGTTCATGGACCCGGACCGGTTCCCCTCCGGCCTGGGAGGGCGTTATCGCCGCAATGAGGAGGTTTGCAAAGACCGCATTGAGACAGTGGAAAAAGCCGACATCATACCCGAGAGACCGGGACATCGCCTTCATCCGGAGGGCCCAGAAGCCGAGTGCGACGATATGGGCCAGCAGGGCAAGGAGAAGGTAGAAAGGATTGAGCCGTGCGAGGTATTCCAGCGTGGTCTCGTCGAACGTAAAATACAGGACAAGTATGAGCACGATAGTGCTGAAGGCGATGGATACCCCGAGCCACTTCCACTGAGACTTTTTCATCCGGCCTCCGCACGCACCCCCGGATCAGCAGGGTACGGTATTTGCTCCTCTAAGTTTACGGGACGGTACTATAAACCCTTTGAGGATTGACGGCACAAAACGGGCATTCATACCGTGAATATCTCCCGTGAGCCGGTAATCGCAAAAAGTCCGGCCTGGACCCCGGCATCGAGCCACCCATACCCGTAGGAGTACCAGCCAAGGGCCTCGGCCAGCCGCCCGCACCCGGCATGGCCCTGCCCGTCTGTAAGGGCCGCCCGGCCAGCCGCCCGCACCCGGCATGCGGCGGAGAACATCGGGGTCTCCGCGTCGGGTGCCGGTTCGACAGATGAGAGGGCCTGCGAGAGGAGACGCTCGTACCGGGCAGTCTTTTCCTCAAGGTGGCCGGCAAGGGACGGCGGGATATGTGCCGCAAAGTCGTACGAGGGGGGGACAGTCCGACCGCCGTACAGGCCGAGATATGCCCCGGCATCCAGCCAGCCAGAGGCATAGGCAAAACTTGCGTGGGCATTCACGAGGTCGCCCCGCGCCGCAAAGACCCGCCCGTCAGAGAGGTACGACTCAGCCATCCTGAGGACGCAGGCCTCGACCCGTGCAAGCGCCGATCCCTCCGGGACGGCAGGGACAATCTCATCGAGAGCCGCTTCCAGGGCGTCGCCGGAGAAGGGAGAGGTCATAGGCCAGCAAAGGCCGAGAGGTACTCCCTCTCCATCACGTGGAGTTCGCCCGGGACGACGAGGATATGGAGGGGGCCGCCGAAGTCCACGCCGGCAAGCGCCTCAGCCGTACCGGCCGCGACGACAGGCGCAGGCGACCCGGCCCGCGCCACGCCGATATACAGCGGGACCGAGATGCCGCGGTCCGCTGCCATCTTCTCCAGCATCGCCACCGCCTCAGGGATCCGCATGTACCGGTCCGGCTGGATGTCCAGGTACACCAGGGTGTGGAGATTTTCGGCCATATTGTGCTCGATTACCTCGATCGGCGTCGTCGGCGCCCACTTCCCGTACGGGAACGGAAGGGAGCAGGACTTGCCGAACCGGTAGTTCTGGAGCCCGGTCAACCCGCAGACTGCGCTCACGATCGAGGCGCCGTGGATGATCGCCGTCTCGACCCCCATCGCCGACGCCCTGATCCGCAGGTCGATGTGAGTGGTCGAGACCATCGGGTCACCTGCCGTCAGGAAAGCGACGTCCTCGTCCTTCGCCAGCGCAAGAAAAGACTCAGGATGTCCCTCGACATCGTCACGGTACAGGTACCGCACCTTCTTCCCGAAGAGTGCTTCCATCTTCTCGGGCGTCGCCCCGGTCAGCACCGAGGTATAGTGTTCGAGAAAAACATGATCAGCCTGCCTGATCCGTTCCAGACCCTTCAGGGAGAGGTCGGTCTCGTCATAGAGGCCAAGTCCGATAAATGTCAGCATAGTGCATCACTCATGGGGGGTACAGGGCACATCTATCTTGTGGAGAGGAGGAAGACGCGGCCTCACGCCGGGTCTGTGCTCCGGGTGATCAGACAGACCAGGGCGTCGAGCACGCCCATCGCCCCGTCCGGGTCCAGGGCCGAGAAGGGATGGAGCGGCGTCTCCTCGGGGAGAGAGAGGGCCACCCGCAGGTCCCGGTCAGGCACCCTCTCTGGAAGATCCCCTTTGTTCACCGCCACGACAAAGGGCGCGTCCATCTCCCTGATCTCGTCCAGGATCGCACGCGCCCGGCCGAAAGACGCCGTGCTGGTGCCGTCCACCATGAAGACGACGCCGGTCGCGTTGGTGAGCAGGTGCCTGATGATCGGCCCGAAGTGCTCCTGACCGGGCGTACCCATCAGGGTGAGGTCAAAACCCCGGCAGGTGACATGGAGATGGCCGACGTCCATCGCCACCGTCGTCGGTGACCCCGACATACTTATCCGGTCGGACGAGACCGACGTCTCCGAAAGTGTCCTGATGAATGTGGTCTTCCCCGCGTCCACCGGGCCGGTGACGACGATCTTCGGGAGATAGGGGATGAGGTAGCCGTCGTCCCCGACCACGAAGGGGAGGGGCATGTCAGGGGCGCGGGTCCAGGACAGGTGTTCTATCCTGAAGTGGTTCAGAAAAAGGAAGTTCTCAAACCCCTCGCCTGCCGAGAGCACCAGGTCGAAGGGAATGCCGGCCGAAAGCGCCCCGAGGTGGTCGCGGTCATAGAGGTTGAGGTACTCCACATAGAGGGTCAGACCGAGCCTGCGGCACATCCCGACAAAGAGAGAGAGGGCCTCCTCGGTCCCGAGGGCGTCGCAGATCCGGTTGCAGTAGAGGAAGACGGTATCGATCCCGCAGTCCGCGGCAAGGGAGGTGACGAGGTCATCCCACGCCCCGGCCTCAGAAGAGGGAGTGGCCGCCCTGCTCCCATGGATCGCGTCGAAGGCGGAGGCATCGAGGAAGACAAGATTTTCCTCCGAGGAAAGGGCATAGGGCGTCCCCGAGAGGTCGGCACAATACGCGCCTGCCGTCGTGTACGGGACGATCACAAGGCAGCGTCGGCCAAGGCCGTGCCCACTCCTGAGGGCGCTGTACAGTAACTGCTGACCGTCGACACCGGGGGCAAGAGAAAAGAGCGCCATACCTCCCGGCGGTATGCCGCCGCCCAGCATTTCGTCGAGCGCCGGGATACCGATCGGGATCATGGCTCCACCACCAGGTCGTCGCCTTCAAAGTGGTAGCGCACCCGCGGGGAGACCCTGCCCGAGAGGTCCTGGTAGCGCAGGGCATGGACCCCGGGGTCGCCGTCACATGCCTCCACCTCGATGATCCCGGTCATCAGTTGCTTCAGGGTGGAAACCGTCTTCTCGTCGACAGATTCCGGATTGAGGAGGTAGACCCCGACGCCGTTCATCCTCCTGATGCGGGCAGAGAAGATGTGGAAGAAACGATAAATCGCTTCGAGCTTCGTATAGATCAGAAAACTGGAGAGGGAGTTGACACAGACCCTCACCTGCCCGGGCGCCGCGTCCCCTGCATCCCCGGCCCTCTGGACACCGTCCAGGATCTTCGTGAACTTGATCCCTATGCCTGTCAGATCGGCCGGACTGCCGACGTACTTCACCCATTCGGTGTCGGTGGCGCCAGGGACCACGCTCTTCGTGATGCAGTCCAGGACCCAGACCCGCCCGTCGTCCTCGCCAAAAGCAGTGCAGACGCTCGGCGCGTCCTCGTCTGTGGAGATGACGACAGTATAATCGGCCTCTGCCGGGCGCACCAGGGCATAGGCGAGGCGTTCGGCGTCGGAAAATGGCGGGGCAAGGAGGAGAATATTGGAGGGCGGCCTGATCTCGCCGATCCGACCATCTATCTCCCTGACACCTGCACAGATCCTGTCCATCGCCACTTACCCCGCGATCAGATGTATGAGTGCCCCGACACAAAATCCGATCGCAATCGTGTAGGCCGAGACCGCGACCGTCACCCTCGCACCCATCTCCTTCAAGAGCACGGCGATCGTCGAGATGCAGGGGACGAAGAGGACGCTGATAACGGCGAAAGTGTAGAGCTGGACCGCGCTCATCACCGAGGCAAGATCCGCGGTCCCGGCAAGGACGGCAAGGGTCTCAAAGGCCATCTCCTTCCGGAGGATGCCGAAGAGCAGGGCGGTCGTGGCCGATGCAGGCAGGCCGAACAGGCCCTCGGAGATCGGGGTGACCGCCTCGGAGAACGCGGCGACCCAGCCGAAATAATCGAGGGCGCCAAGGACGACGCTCCCTGCAAGGAGCAGGGGCATGGCGATGAAGAGAAACTCCTTGATCCGCTGCCAGGACTTTTTGATGACGAGCGCGGCGTCGGGCCGCCTGAGAGGGGCCATCTCCAGGATCATGCCGTACTGCCCGCCGGGGATCGAACGGGCAAGGAAGATGCCGGTCAGGATAATGAGGGTAAGGACGATGAAATAGACGGAAAGCGCGGCGCCGAGGCCGACGAAGGCGGCGACGATCCCGGTGATGATCACTGTCCGCGCAGAGCAGGGGACCATCGTGATCAGGAACGCGGCGATCGTCCGTTCCCTCGTCGTCCGCAACTGCCCGGCCGCCATCACCGCGGGCACATTGCAGCCGAAGGCCATCACCATCGGAATGATGGCGCCGCCATGAAGGCCGAGGCTGTGCATCGCACGGTCGGCAAGGAAAGCCGCACGCGTCAGGTAGCCGGAGTCCTCGACGATGGAGAGGAGGATATAGTAGATGAAGACGAAGGGGAAGGCGATCCCGAGGCCAGCGACAATGGCAAGGAGCGCCGCCATCCCGATGGTGTGGAGGAGGGGAGGGAGGGCGAGGGCCGAAAAGGGCTCGATCAAAAAGACGGAGAAGGCCTCCACGATCACTCCCTCGATAAACGATCCGGCGGTAAAGACTACGAGAAGCATCGAGAGGAGGACGGCAAAAAGGATCGGTATCCCGGGAAAGGACTTCGTGAGCAGCCGGTCCAGGGAAAAACGGCGGTCCGGTTCCCGCGCCCCGACGACCTCGCCGCAGATCTGCCGGGCGCAGAGGTGGCGGTTGGCGGCGATGATCTGGCCGGGCGCCATGTGATTGCGGGACTCGATCTCTGCGGCAATCGCCCGCGCCCCTTCGAGAAGGTCAGCATCGTGCCCGATCCCCTGAAGGGCCTGAAGGGCGGGAAGGCGCGGCGCCCCGTACATTTTCTCCATGCTCCGCACGGCCGCCTCGATCTCAGGGGTGTACGGCACGGACAGCCCGGAGACGGTCGCGTCATGCACGGCCGCCGGGACGATCCGGTCGATGTTCTGCCCCAGGGAGGCGGCGGTCTCGATCACCGGCAGACCGAGCAGTTCTGAAAGCCGCTCGCGGTCGATGGAGAGTCCCTGCTCCATCGCTTCGTCGATCATGTTCAGGACAACGACCGTCGGGATCCCGTACTCGGCCAGCTGGAGGAGGAGGTAGAGGTTCCGCTCCATCCGGGTGGCGTCGAGGACGGCGACCACCCGGTCGGGAGGTTCATTGACGAGGTACGAGCGCACCAGTTCTTCTTCCTGCGAATCGCCGTCAAGAGAATAGATCCCGGGGAGGTCGACGACCTCCAGGGGGAAACGGCGGTAACAGAGTTTCCCCTGCAGCAGTTCCACGGTCGTGCCCGGATAGTTCGAGACCTCGACACCGAGGCCGGTGAGCTGGTTGAAGATGAGCGACTTGCCGACGCTCGGATTCCCGACAAGGGCGCACTTCATGCCGTCTTCTCCGCAAAGATCGTCGAGGCAATCTCGGGCGAGAGAGCGATGTCGGCACCCTTCACCGTCACGACGACGGCGTTATTCCCGAGTTTACGCTGAAGAACAATCTTTTCACCGGGAATGACGCCAAGATCGATGAGCCGCCGGTTCTTGCCGATACACCGGATCATCGTGACCTCCATGATGTCCCCCTCGGCGAAATCAAGGAGCGTGTGCCGGGAGTGTCGACCGGCCCCCGCCCCCCGCCGCATCGCCCTGTGACGACCGGGGTCCTGGATATATGTCGAGAGACGGTCGATCGTCTCTTCGGAAACGCCGTGCTCGAGGACACATGCCTCCTTCGAGGCCGCACCCGTGTCCATACCGAGCATCTCGGAGAGGAAGCACTCGAGGACGCGGTGTTTCCTGAACACAATCTCCGCAGCCGTCTTCCCCTGCGGAGTGAGCAGGTAGCCGCCGTCCTGCAGGACGATGTCCTCGTCGGCGACGAGAGTCCGGAGTGCCGCCACGACCTCGGCGGTGTCGGCATCCACCGCCCCCCCGATCCCGGCTTCGCTCACAGGCCGGCAACCTTTGCCGGATAGGGTGAGGATCGCCTCAAGGCAGTCTTCCCGGACAGAAGAACTCATACATACATTGTAGGGGCCGGTGATTTTATGGATTTGCTTCCCTGCAGAACCGCACGCCTCCGCCAACCCCTATATAGGGAGGAGACCACCCTCATGCATGGCGATGGCGAACCGGCAGGTGGCCGCGGTGCTCGAAGAGATCGGTCAGTTGCTGGATATCCACGGCGAGAATCCCTACAAAGTCAGGGCCTATGCCAGGGCCGCCGAACTCATCGGCATGCTCGACCGCCCTGTGGCGGCGATGGACAGGGAGGAACTGGAAGCGATCCCCGGCATCGGAAAGGCCCTCGCCGAAAAGATCCGGGCGATTGCCACGACCGGCACCTGCCCTGAAAGGGACCGCCTCCTTGCAGCGACGCCGGCCGGTCTCCCCGCCCTCCTCGCCCTCCAGGGCGTCGGACCAAAGACGGTCGGCCGCCTCTGGAGAGACCTCGACATCGAGGGGATCGACGACCTGGAGGCGGCGGCACGGAACCGCCGGCTCAGGGCGCTGAAGGGGTTCGGCCCGAAGAAGGAGCAGGAGATCCTGCGAGCCGTCGAGGAGGCCAGGAAGGGCGCGGAAAGGATGACCGTCGCCGAAGCAGGCGCGATCGCCGCCGCGATCCTCGCCGTCCTCCCCGGCGAGGCGCGTGTTGCCGGGAGCCTGCGCCGCGGCCGGTCCACGGTCGGCGACATCGACATCGTCACCACCGCACCCTCCGGCCCCGCGAACCTGGCCCTGCGGGCTCTCGCGGAGAGTGTCGTCGAGGAAGGGGAGAAAAAGACCACCCTGCGGATACGGGGGAGGCAGGCAGACATCAGGTACGCCCGCACCGGCGAGGAGGGGGCGATGCTCCTCTACCTCACCGGTTCGAAGGCCTTCAACATCCGCCTCCGCGAGATCGCCCGGACACAGGGGATGCGGCTGAACGAGTACGGCCTGACAGACCTGGCGACAGGGCGACTGTCTGTCTACCGGACAGAAGAAGAGATCTTTGCCGCCCTCGGCATGGCGCCTGTGCCCCCTGAACTGCGGGAGGACCGCGGCGAGGTCGAGCGCGCCCTCCGCGGCGATCTCCCCTCCCTCGTCAACGAAGCCGATATCAGGGGCGACCTCCATGTCCACTCTGACTGGAGCGACGGAGCCATGAGCCTCGACGAGATCGCCGCCGCGGGAGAGGAGAGAGGATACGAGTATGTCCTGGTCACCGACCACTCGGCAAGCCTCGGGGTCGCGCACGGCCTCGATGCCGAACGCCTGCAGAAACAGCAGGAAGCGATCAGGAGGGTCAACCGCGCCGCCGCCTGCACCCTCCTCTCAGGCGTTGAGGTGGACATCCTTGCCGACGGGAGGCTTGCCCTGCCGGCGGCCGTCCTCGACGACTGCGACCTTGTCGTCGCCTCGGTCCACTCGGCCTTCAGGCAGGACGCCGACACCATGACCCGCCGGGTGATCGCGGCGATGGAACACGAGCAGGTGGACATCATCGGCCACCCGACCGCGCGACTCATCGGGAGGCGGCCGGCCACGGCGATCGACATGGCACGGGTGATCGATGCGGCGGCAACGACAGGGACCGCCCTTGAGATCAATGCCTCGCCGGCGCGCATGGATATCGATGATATTTATATCAGGCAGGCAAAAAAGAAAGGCGTGAAACTGGCAATCGGGACTGACGCGCATTCTGCCGGCGAACTCGGCCACCTGCACTACGGCGTCGCCCTCGCCCGGCGGGGCTGGTGCGGTGCCGGAGACGTCCTCAATACCCGGCGGCCTGCCGATCTACCGGGGCGGTGCCGGTGATCAGGTGGTTGTACGAGCAGATCCTCCGCCGCGACCTGGAAAAACTCCCTGGCCAGGTCTGTTTCATGATCACCGGCGAGGACATGGTCGAGGCCCCGGAGAAGGTCTTCGAGGTGAGCGAGTGGTGCCGTGAGATCGGGCTTGGCGGCGCCACCTTCCATATCTCGACACAAGACCCCTCCGAGATTGTGCCCTATCTCCCGGCCATACGAAAGATCGCGACGATCGCCTGCCTACGCCTCCATGTGGGCGACCAGATCGAGACGAGCGGAGAGGGAATGTGCGTGACCATCGCGGCGGGCAAGAGCGGGCGCGAGGAGATCGCCGAATGCATCAGGAAGATCGCGGAAGAGGGCACTCCACCGGAGGCGATCGACGAGGAAACGATCGAGTGCCACCTCACCTATCACTGCGCCCCTGACCTCGTGATCAAGACCGGAGGCAGCCATCTCACCGACTTTCTCATCTGGCAATCGGTCTACTCGGAATTTTTCTTCTCAGACGTGAACTGGAAATGGTTCAGGAAAATCGATTTTCTCAGGGCACTGAGAGACTTCCAGGCACGGGCCAGGCGCTACGGCGCCTGACCTACCGGGAACCCCGCATCCTCTGGTCGTACACCCTGATCGCACGTAAAAGGTCGATCTTTCTGAAGACCGGCCAGTAGGGCGCGCAAAAATAGACCGCACACTCGTTGCCGTTTGCCATCCAGGGGAGAAAGTTCGAGGTCCGGCGTTCATTCCCTGTCCTGAGGATGAGGTCGACGGGAGGGAGATGGATGCCGTCATAGAGGTTGCTCTCCACGGTCTGCGGGGTGATCTCGTCAGGGGAGATGCTCCCGTCCTGCACGCCTGCTGCGATCTTCCTCGCGGCATGGACGATCTCGTTCCTGCCGCCATAGGCGAGGGCGATATTCAGGTAGTACCGGCTGTAGTTCCTCGTCGCCTCTTCCGCGGCCTCGATGGTCTGGAGGAGGTCGGGCGGGAGCATCGAACGGTCACCGATCATCTGGACCCGGATCTGGTTTGTGTGGACGCGTTCGTCGGTTTTCAGGGCGGCGAACTTCTCCTTGAAGAGTGAGAAGAGATACTCCACCTCGGCACGGTCGCGGTTGAAGTTCTCGGTCGAGAAGGAGTACAGGGTGATCGTCCGGACACCGATCTCCCGCGCCCATTCGAGCACCCTCTCGGTCACCCCGGCGCCCGCGCGATGGCCTTCGATGGTGTCCAGGCCGAGAAGCCGGGCGTACCTCCGGTTTCCGTCCTGGATGATGGCGATATGACCGGGGATCTGGACGCACTGCCACTGGAGATAGCGCTCGTACAGGGGTTCGATCCTCTCCCTCAGACTCAGAGTGGCGTCACCTCCAGGACGATACCGCCATTCGGGTAGCGCTCCACGATCTCCTTCTTGCCCGGGAGGCGTTCCCTGAGTTCGGCAAGCACCCACCAGGCCATTTCCACATGGGTACCGGAGACTTCGAGATCATAAATATCTTCCTTGAGGGCCTGCGGGACCTCCCCGCCCTCGATTTCCAGGACGCCATAGACGATCGTGCCGTCGTCGGTGATCTCGTCGAAGGGCCGGGCCGTGTTCTCCGCGATCCTCTTCAGCCTTTCCCGCAGCTGGACCGAGTCCTTGAAGGCCGACGAGCAGACGTGGACCTTCTCATCGCCGAGGAGAGGGGCGGCCCATGCCACCGCACCGCCAACGGCATTGTGGAGGCCGTCCTCCAGATCGAGGTTCCGCTCGCGCATGGCATCGGCGTTCGTCTCGCTCCACTCCAGTTCATTTATATTGAGGAAGTCGAGTTCAGGCAGGATCGCGGCGAGGGCTTCGAGGCCGGGAAGGGACGGGACCTCGATCCCGACGGAAAAGCCGAGGTCGCGGGCGGTCCGCACCGAGGCGGCGTACGGGCTTTTCAGGATCCCGGCCCAGGCCTCCTGCGGGGGGTGAAGGCGGACCTCGTCCACAAGCCCGCGGAGGGGTTCGAGCTGCGCCTTTCCGGGGGCGATACCCGTATAGAGGTGGATGTGGTGGTCGGGCCCGAAGTGCTCCTTGAGGAGACGACAGTACCTGACGACGTCGTCGAGGACCAGGAAGGGTTCGCCGCCGGTGACGCCGGTGCCGAGCGCGCTCATCATCTCGGCCTCCTCGATGATGTCGTCGAGGCGCCTGACCAACCGGTCGTTTGCGTAGACGACATCCAGATTCCGGCGCGTGTCTGAGAGGGGGCAGTACCAGCAGTTCCTGCCGCACCGCCCGGTCACGAAAAGGACCATCTTGGCCCCTTCATAGCAGAGGACGCAGCCGTCGGCAAGACGCGGCATCCGGTCGTCAGGTTCGATCATATCAATAGTCTCCAGAGATCAGATGGAGCATATATGTGACCGCGTGCAATCTTAACGCTATCCCACAAGGCAGGTGCATCCGTCTGAAAGGCATATATAGTGTCTCCGGAAAAACGCGATCCATGCATTCCCCCCAGGACGAAGACGCCCTCTCGGAGGTCGTCGGCTTTGTGCTCCTTCTCGGTGTCCTCGTCCTCGCCCTCTCGGTCTACCTGCTCTATGCCGTGCCGGCAGAGGGGCGGGAGAACGAGATCACGCATATGAACATGGTGAAGGACCGGTTCACCGACTACAAGATCGCGCTTGATTCTCTCTGGGTGAATGAAAAGAGCGGAGTGCTCCTCTCAACGGCCTTCGACCTCGGAACCGGCGCGGCGGCGACGGAAGGCGGAGGTTTTGCGCTGCCCATCCTCTCGCCGGTGGGATCGGGTGGGAGCGTCGCAGTGAAGGGCGACGGGGCGGCCCTTACGATCACGGCAGGGGAGAAAGAGGCGACCATCCCTCTCGGCAGTCTCACCTACACGTCTTCGAACAACTACTGGGTGGACCAGACCTGGACATATCAGATGGGAGCGGTCTTCCTCTCGCAGGAGGGGGGAACAACGGTGCGGGTCGGACCTTCGATCGCAGTGGCACGGGCCAGGGAGAACATTACCCTCACCATCACCCCGATCAGTCTCAATGGCTCAGCGAAGATCGGGGGGTCAGGGCCGGCGCGGATAGAGACCAGGATGCGTGGGAGCGATCCCTCCTCCCTTGACGGCACCTACGACCGGGTGGACCTGGTTGTCATGACCAAAGATATGGAAACGGCATGGGCATGGGAGAGGGCCTTCAAAGAGGTGCAGCAGAGGGCGAGGGCAGAAGGGGTCGATCCCTTGCAGTGCCTGCCCGGTCTGAGCGAAGACGGGGCCACACTGATGATTCAGCCGCAAGAGGGCAAGAAAGTCATCCTCAAACTCTATCCGGCAAATTACACGGTGACGATCCACAACGCGGCGTCCCTGATGGAGTGAGAGCATGACACACGACACCCATGAAGAAGGAGTCTCCGAGGTGATCGGGGCCGTTCTCCTCGTCGGCCTGACAGTCCTCGGCGTGGCGATCGTAGCGGCCGTCCTCCTCTCCGGCCCCCAGACCACGGAGATCCCCCATGCCACGATCGTCGCGGGGAATGAGAGCGGCAACATTGTCCTTGTCCACGAGGGAGGCGACCCCCTCCAGAAGGGGGAGTACAGGATCTATCTCGATACAAGGAATGGCCTTGTGGACGGGACCGGTGACTTCACCGGACCTGCAGACGGCGTCTGGTCGATCGGTGAGGCCATCACCTATACGGGGAGTGTAAAACCCCATCGTGTGGTCGTCACCGCCGTCACAGGGGGCGGGGAGACGTTCCTTGCCGAACCTGCATTCGATGGCGGTGGGGCGGCGGTCTTCGCGCCCGACCCGGTGGACCCGGGGGCAGGCGGAGGAGCGGTGACGCCGGGTGGAGAGAATGAAACACCCCCCGTGGTTATCGTCATTCCAGAGCTCGGTACAGATCTAAAATTTGAAAAAAACGGCCATTATTATTCAAACGTAAATGCTAACGTCACTGATCCAGACATTAAACGGGTGGATTTTGTAATGTACGACTATGATACAAGGCCACCAAAAGTAGTTGACATTCAACCCGCATCCAAAGATCCCGCAACTCAAGAGTATTCAGCAAAATTTGAGTTCCCACCGGGTCAGATAAAGGGAGTAAAACAGGTCGTCATTATGGCAATTGCCTTTAATGATACTGCAGTTGTCGGAAAGGACGCATGCAAAGTAAATATCACAGGGACATAAAATTTTTCGGAGATATTCTCATGACGCACACAGACACCGCCGCCAGCGAACTCACCGCCGTCATGGCCCTCATCGCCATCTTCATGACAGCGGCGGCGGTCGTCGGCGTCATGGTCCTCTCGAACCCGCCGGGCGACAAGGCGCCCGCGATGCTTGCGCATGTCGAGGAGGAGAACGGGAGCGCCTATCTCTACCATGACGGCGGCGACCCCCTCGAAAAAGGGCACTTCACCCTTCTCGTCGACGGAGCGCCCTGGACTAACGCCACCCTCGTCGATGCGTCGGGTATTGAGCCTGAGGCCGGGATGTGGACGACATGGGGGACCGGGCAAGCCCTCGTCCTTTCAGGCGTCTCTTCGGCGGCAGAGATCAGGATCGTCGCCGACGGCGTCGACCGGAGAGGCGGCTCTTGGCTCATTTTCGAGAACGGCACGGCGGCAACACCGACAACCGTCACAACAGTACCGACGACCACAACGATAGTGCCGACAACAACAGTCACAGCAGTACCGACGACTGAACCGACCCCGGTGCCCATCGACACCGACTTCGTCGCCAATATGACCCTGGGCACGGCACCCCTGACCGTCGGGTTCACCGACCTCTCCACCGGCGATCCCACAGCGTGGTCCTGGGACTTCGGCGACGGCGTCAACTCGACGGAACAGAACCCGACGCATATCTACACCACACCGGGCATCTATACCGTCAAACTCACCGCCTCGAACACATACAGCTCCGACAACGAGACGAAGACCGCATACATCATCGTCCAGCGGTGTGCGGCGGCCGGCATCACAGGCACCTATTACCCCACAATCGGCTTTACCGGCACACCGGTCCAGAGAATTGACAGGAGGATCTGGTTTGCAGACCAGGCCGCGAACACGACGCCCTATATCCGTGCCGAAACCGACGAATATGACTGGCCTCAGTCGACGCTCGGAAAACAGAACCAGTTCAGCGTGATCTACGAGGGGTACCTGATCGTGCCGGCAGACGACACCTATACATTCTATCTCACCTCGGACGACGGGTCGTGGCTCTGGCTGGACGCAATCAGAGAGAGCGATCCCTCGCTGATCGATAACGGAGGCTACCACAAGGTACAGGAAAAAACGGCGTCGATCGCTCTCGCTGCCGGAGCCCATCCGATAAAGGCGAAGATGTTTGAAAACCAGGGAGAGGCGGTCTTCCACCTCGAATGGTCCTCCTCCGCCTTCGGTCGCACGCCGATCAACTCCTTCTGCCAGGGTCCGGGGACGGCGGTCGGGGCTGACTTCACCGCCGACCCGACAGCAGGGGAGGCCCCGCTCACTGTCCAGTTCACCGACATGTCCACCGGTGCGCCGACCGCATGGTCCTGGGACTTCGGCGACGGGGCAACCTCGACAGACCAGCACCCGACGCACACCTACACCGTCCCAGGCACCTACACAGTCACCCTCACCGCGTCGAAGACCGGGAGTTCCGACACCGAGACGAAGACAGGCTACATCACCGTGGGCAGTTCATTCATCGATTATGTCATCGACGAGAACGTCTTCGTCTACGGCAACGCTCTCAGATTCGGCGGGAACACCGTCACCGGAACAGGAGCAACTATCGTTATCACCGGTGGATTGGACACTGCGGACCTCAACGGCGGTGCTTCCGTCTCCGTTTCCACCATCTACATCGACGGCGACGTCACCCTGGACGGAGGGAGTGCCGGCATCGGATCGGCAACAAAACCCGGAAATATCTCCATCAACGGAGACCTGACGCTGAAAAGCGGCGGCAGAGACATCTATGGCGATGTGTACGTTGCCGGCGATTTCTCCCTCAAGGACGCAAGGGTCCACGACAACGTGTACGTCGACGGGGACCTGACGCTCGACTGGACGCCGACGATCGATGACGACGCCCGTATTTACTATACAGGCACGTTCACGCATCCCCCGTCCATGGATGACAGCATACTCTCGAAATGCATCCACACGACATCCGTGCCGGCCGTCGAGATGCCCGACCAGAAGATCCCGTCCACAAAACCCGCCGGCTGGTACGCTGCAAGAGAGTACGTCTCAGGCGGAGCCCTGACGAGCACCATGAAGGTCTATGCTGACAGGTACTCGTCCACGTCCTGGAGCAAAACGGCGACGAACGTCGTCATCATTGCATACGACGGGGACATCACCATAACAGGAAAGGGAGGAAGCGGCGTTACCGGCGTTTTCTTCGCACCCAGAGGGAAGGTAACCTTCGAAGGCGCATACCTTGAAGGCGTCGTCATCGCTCGCGACGGGTTCTTCGTCACGAGCGGCGGGACGGAGGTCACTTTCAAGAATATAGAGAATTACATCAGCAATCCGAATGATTATCCATTCTAACTGACCGGAGAGCAGAAGTGCGCGAGCACTTCCTGCACCTTCCGATCCTCCAGATTCACCAAACAGACGAGGAGCATATCCCAAAACTCTCGTTCATTCCCCCCATCTCTGCATGCAGGGATCGGGAGAGAATATCATGATCGGGTCGATATCTTCCTGAATTCCCTGAAGAATCGTGCGAAACCACCGCCTTCCCCTACCTCTCTGCCGGGGGACTGACGTCCCCGGACCCCCGAAACAGGATAGGGTCGGGGAAGAGAGAAGAGAGATCCTGATGAAGGAGATTGTCATCCACCCCCTATCGCAATGATGGGGGTCGGGGGGAGGGAGCGATAGCGACCTTGAGAAAATCTCTGATTTTCGGGCTCTGTAGAAACCCTCACCTTTTCCGTGTATGAACGTGACCCAACCGCCTTCCTCCATCTTCGCACCGGGGGACTTTTGCCCCCGGACCCCCGCACGAGGATTAGGCCTCAAAAGGGCAAACGGGCATCTTGAAGAGGGGACTGCCCTCCACCCCCCTATCCTCATGGCGGGGGGACCGGGGGGTGGCAGCCCCCCGGACGAGACACTCCAGAATAGGGTTTCTACAGAGCCGAAAATAGAGAGAAGCAATTTCCAATGCCTTGGAAACGCTTCATCCCCCGCTTAAGGAGCAATTCTTCGCACAATATATCTCATTTTACCCCGAAACTTCCATGAACTCTGCCGGCACCGGCATGTCTGTCACCGGCTCCGTATAGTCCTCGAACCAGAGGGCCGACGGGTTTCGGCGGAACGCCAGGAACTTCCCGATATTTGCCGGGTCTGCCGCCTGGTGATACTTGAAGAAGGTACACCCCTCTGTCAACCCAGCGATCTCGATCTTCCCGGTCGCATGAGACATCACAAACCGTGCCCTCTTCGCGAGCCCAGAGACCCGCCCTTTGGCCGCCTCGAAGATCTGGTACCCCTCCTCCACCGGCACCTGAAACATCCCGTTCCCGAGGGTCGGGCGGCACTGGAAGACATAGTACGGCGGCACTCCGATGAACGAAAGTTTCCTGAACAGTTCTGCAAGGACATCCGGGTCGTCGTTCACCCCCCGCAGAAGAGGCGTCTGGTTCACGACGATCGCCCCGGCCTTCTGGAGGAGGGCGAGCGCCTCCACCGCCTGCGGCGTCAGTTCCCGCGGGTGGTTGAACTGGGCCATGATATAGATCCGCTTCTCGTCGGTCGAGTACTTCCCGATCATCTCCAGCAGGGACGGGTCGTCGATGATACGATACGGGTTGAAGGCAGGCATCTTCGACCCGATCCTGATGATCCCGACATGGTCGATCGCCCGCACCGACCTGACGATCGGTTCGAGTTTCGACGTCGCCATGATCAGGGGGTCGCCGCCTGTCAGGAGCACGTTCGTGATCTCGGGGTGGTCCCTGATATAGGCGACCTCCTCGGTCACATCCCTCGTCACCTCCGCCCCCCGGTCCATAAACAACCGTTTTCTAAAGCAAAAGCGGCAGAAAGTCCCGCACACATCGGACACCAGGAGAAGAGACGTCTCCCTGTACTTGTGCTGGAGACCCGGAGCAACCGTGTAGTTCTTCTCCTGTGAAGGGTCGAGCACTCCCGTCTCCTCGCATTCCAGCGGGCTTGGGACCGCAATCCTGCGGATCGGGTCAAGAGGATCGTCCCAGTCGATCAAAGAGAGATAATAATCGTTCGAGCGGAAAGCGAACTTTTCTTCCACCTTCCTGAGGGCGGCCTTCTCATCCGTGCTCAGCGCGTCGATCTGGTCAACTCGTGTCAGGTATTGTGGTTTCATGATGTTCACCTCTATCAGTCCCGGTCAGATCCAGAAAGGAGTTCAATGCAGAACCGGGCATCACGCGGCGTCAAAAAATATCGGCACAAGGACATCTCTGCCGCGTACTGAGTGAGCACTGATCCTATGGCCCCCACCGTATAAAAAAGTATAGATCCCGGGAAAACCGTAAGAAATGATATTTTTATTGCTTTTTTTTGCGTTTGCCCATAGAGAAGATGTCGACAAAGTACTTCCCTTCCTTGCCGAATCCAACGACCATCTCCTCGTCCCGGGCCAGTTTCTCGATATTCAGTTCATAGGTGCCGGGCTCGAGGACACGGATCGCCTCGACCTGGTCATACCTGTCTATATGATCCCGGACCTCCTCTGTCTTGCGGGGCGGGGAAGGTGTCTCGGGAACCTCAATCTCCTCTGTATCGGTCTCCGAGGCGAGTTCTTCGATCGTCTTCCCCTCAAGCACGTCGTCGTGCCTCTTCGACTCACCGATATAGAGGAACTTCTTCCCGCCGCAACTCGGGCAGCCCCTCAGAATCTCGGTTGAGCCGTCTTCAAATTCCCTTCCACATTTGGTACACTTATGGGGCATTCCACCTCACCGTGACGAAACCCAGGCGCGGATCAGGTTCTCATCCTTCTTGATCGTCTTGAGCTGGTTCGCCGGCCCGATCACCGTGAGCCTGGACTCAGACTTCTTGCCGACAAGTTTGGAGAAGAAACCGCCGAAACCCTCTCCTCCCCCCTTCACCGGATAGGTCTCAAGTTCGATCCCGGAGAATCCATCAGGCCTGATCTCCATCATCGTCACCTCGATGAGTTTGCTCTGCTCGTCCGGAGCAAGCCCTTTTTCCAGTACGACGATGTTTCCGTCCCGTACGTCGTCGAGGATCAGCCTGACCTTCTCCATCATGGTCAGCCGGTCCATCCTTTCAGCCGAGAGGAAATCGATCTGAACTCCCTGAATCATCCTGATCACCTGAACGTCTCAGCCATCTTTTCATAGAGCATCTCGATATTGTCTCCCTCCATGCCGGAGATCGGAACGACCGGGTGCTGCGGGAAGGCACTCCTGATCCGCTGGGGAGCAGCGTCGGGGAGGTCGATCTTGTTGGCGACAATAACAACCGGGAGTTTCCGGCTCTCGATGATCCCGATCATCATGATGTTCACCTGCATAAAGGGATCCTGCGTCGAGTCCAGCATGTAGATGACACCGTCGATATCGTCCCGAAGCCAGTGCATCGCTTCGGCAACACCTTCCGTCGCCTCTCTCGCCCGTATGATCGCTTCGTCCTTCTCAAGACCGTACTCGAGGAACTCGTTGTAATCGATCTTCGTGGTGACGCCGGGAGTATCGACGATGTCGATCATGATCGAATTGCCGTTCGAACCGGAGATCGTGATGTTCTCCTTCCGCCGGGCCCGCCGGGTCTCGTGGGGGATCTCGCTCACCGGACCGATCGCATCACCGGTCCAGTCGCGTACAATCCTGTTGGCAAGAGTGGTCTTGCCAGCATTGGGGGGGCCGTAAATTCCAATCTTTGACTTCTTTTTGCGGAAGAAGGCATGGAATAAATTAGATACCGTCAGCTTTGCGCGAATAAGAAAATTCATGCTTCATCCCCTATTCAAGACTTTTCAGTTGCTCATTAGATGATTATCCACCCCGGTATAAATATCCCCCTATATTGGGTGAATATCACCCGGGCGAATATATGTTCGAATTTGAAAATACTCGCCAGTATTCTTTTATAGGGGAATCTCCTAGGTAGTGGTATCTGGAATCATCCAGAAAACAGCGACCCTACGGGGTGAACTCATGGCTAACGCACGAGACACCATATACGTCGAAACACGGGTTCCGCTGAAGGAAGTAATGAGAGGCAGCCCCACCACCATCGAGGCCGAGGCCACGGTCGCAAAGGCCGCAGCCCGCATGTGCCGGAGCGAGGTGGGAAGTTGCATCGTTCTTTCAGGGAACGTCCCTATCGGGATCGTCACCGAACAGGACATGAACTGCAAAGTCGTCGCCAAGGACCTCAAGCCAAGTTCCATCTATGTCAGGGAGATCATGAGCACTCCGCTCATCACCATCGATTCTGAGAGAACCGTGGGGGAAGCTGCACAGATGATGATACGGCACCGGGTCAGACGACTCCCGGTCGTCGAGAACGGCAAAGTCACCGGCATCGTCACGGTCAGGGACCTCCTATCCGTCGCCAACGAGCTTAACGAGATTATGTCAGACCTGATCGTCATCAACCGGGAGGAAAATTATTCCATGGGCCTCTGCGACCGTTGCGGCAAGATGAGTGACAACCTGGTCTCCATGGACGCGATGATGCTGTGCAATGATTGTAGGGAGGAGGAGCGCTTGAGATGAAGGTGGCAGACGACGTGAGAGTCAGGATCCCGGTGCTTACCACGGCAGATCCGATGACCAGGGCACGCCAGGTCCTGCGGGACGACACATTCCGCGAGATCGCGATCACCGATACGAAGGGGCGGTATGTCGGGTATATCAATATCACCGATGCCCTGAAAGTCACCACCACCAAGTCGGACGTCCAGATCGAGGGTTTTGTCCGGGATGGTGCGGTGGTGAAACCCGATGATTCGCTGATTGTCGTTGCACGGGCAATCAGGGAGAAAAAGTCCGACTCGGCCGTGATCACGAACAACGATGGGCAGGTCCTCGGGGCGGTCCTGCTCTCGGAGATCTTCCCGATCCTCTGTACACGGGAAGACCTCCGCGGCACCGTCGCCGATCACATGCACCGGAGTCCCGGAGTCTGCGAGGCCGACGACCCGGTCAGCAGGGTCTATGCAAAGATGGTCGAAGAAGGGATCGCCGCCTTCCCGGTAATGAAGAGCCGGCACCTCATCGGCATCATCTCAAGGAGAGATATCTTAAATAGCGGCAGGGTGAGAAAGACGCTGGAGAGCGGAGGAAAGATTCCGGTCGAAAGCGTGATGGTCACACCCGTGATTGCCATCGGGCCTGACGAGAGTCTCAGGTCGGCGGCAGAACGGATGGTGGAACATGATCTCTCCCAGATGCCGGTCCTCGACGGTGATGTTCTTGTGGGCATGATCGACCGGCATGGCGTGCTGAATGGTCTCTCTGCAAGGGAATGATGCTATGCATAAGAATAATCAGACGATGAAACAGGGCGACAGACTGCTGAAAATGCCCGGTAAACTCGACCGCGGCCCGATCGAGTTCAAGTCGCGGATCGCCGGGAGCGAGGGCGAGGTGATGGGGATTGCAACCCGCGGCGTCATCTCGGTCCCCCAGACGATGACCATCATCGGTGCTGTGGAGACGATGACGGCCTATGGTTTCCGCCGTCTTCCCATCACCGATGCAGGCACGCACCGTCTTCGCGGCATCATGACCGCACGGGACATCATCGACTTCCTCGGCGGCGGCGACCGCTTCAACCTTGTACGGGTCAAGCACGGCGGCAACCTCCTCTCGGCGATCAATGAGAGTGTGCGGGAGATCATGACGCAGCGGGTGACGACAATGCCGCACACCGCCACGATCGCCGGGGCCGCCGAGATCATCGTCACGAAGAAGATCGGCGGCCTCCCGATCGTGGACGATGAGGATGCCCTCGCCGGGATCGTCACCGAGAGAGACGTGATGAAGGCCCTCGCCACCGAGGACACGGACGTGACTGTGGAGGAGGTCATGAGCACGGGCCTCAGGGTGACCGGCCCTGACACTCCCATCGGGTCGGTCACGAGAGAGATGATCGCCCACGGTTTCAGGCGCCTGCCCCTGGTCTCGGACGACGTGCTCTTCGGGATCATCTCGGCGTCCGACATCATGAAGTACCTCGGGTCAGGGGAGATCTTTACCCGCCTCTCGACCGGAGACGTGGCCGAGGTGATGGGTCTGCCTGTGCGCACCCTCACCGGGGCGGAGTTGTATACCACGGCCCCGACCACGAACATCAATGATGCAGCGCTGAAGATGCTGCAGAAAGGGGTCGGCGCCCTCCCTGTCATCGAAGAAGGGAAGTTGATCGGCCTGATAACCGAGTTCGACCTTGTGAAAGCGTTTTATGAGGAGTGAAAGGAGATGAAGGCAGAGGATGTGATGTCGTCCCCGGTCAGGGTGGTTTCGCCCGAGGATACCGTCGCCTATGCGAGAAACCAGATGATCAAACACAGGATCTCCCGCGTGCTGGTGATGGACAGCGGGAAACTCGCCGGGATCTTCACGAAAAAGGACATCGCCTATCGCCTCAGGCAAACCGAACCGATCTGGCGGAGACGGCCGATTGACCGTATTCCTGTATCTGTCCTGATGACGCCGGAGCCCGTGGCCGTCGGCCCGGACACGCCCATGCGGGAGATCGCCGCCCTCATGCTCGACCGGTCCATCAGCGGCATCCCGGTCGTAAACGACGGGGAGGTGATCGGCATCGTCACCAAGTCGGACATCCTCAGGTCGGCAGCGGCACGCTCGCTGACGGAACCGATCTCAGCCCTGATGGAGAACCCGGTGACGGTGAGCCGGTACCACTCCCTCGACCATATCATCGACCTCCTCTCCGAAAGGGACGAAAAACTCATCGTCGCCAACAATGACGGGACTCTTGCCGGGATCATTACCGAAACGAACCTCGCGTTCTTCATTTACCGGAACGAGTCCGGCGGCATCCCGGAAAGAGATATAAAGATGCTGAGAAAAGAAGCATCTGGTGGAAGAAAGGCATACAGGTATGTCCAGGAGGTCTCCACAGTCGCCGAGGACGTGATGACGCACCCCGTTCTGACCGCACCCCCTGAGACAAGCACCGCGGACGCGGTGCAGATGATGATCGACCGCCGCATCAACAGCGTGGTCATTGTTCGAGGACCAGAGGTTCTCGGGATCGTGAAAAGGGACAATATATTACAGGAAGTGGCAAAATGAGCGAAGAGCTATACATCCACATCAAGGACATAATGGCAAAGCCGGTAACAATCTCGAAATCAGCGCCCATCACTGACGCCCTTGACAAGATGCTTGACGAGAATATCGATCCCCTGATCGTCACCGACAACGGGACCGTCGTCGGCACCATCTCCCGGCAGGCGATCGCCGAGGCGATCGGCAAGAAGAGGAATGCCACCATCCCCCCGACACAGATCCATGTCGCAAACACCGTGGAGGGAGAGTTTACCGCGGCATACCCCGACCAGGGGATCGAGATCCTGCCCACCCTCCTGCAGCACGCAAAGATCGTCGTGGTCTTCGACGAAGACCACAAACTCATCGGCCAGGTCAGTTACGGAGACCTGCTGAAGGTGGTGCAGCCCTCGAAACAGGTGAAGGAGATCCTGGAGCCGGCCTCCACCATCAATGTCGAGGAGCGGGTCGTCCACCTCCGCCGCCGGATGATGGACGAGGATATTGCCAGGTTCCTCGTCACCGACGAGAATGGAGCGCCGATCGGGATCGTCACCGAGACCGACGTCGCCCGCGCGATGGTCGCCTTCAGGGAGGTTGTGGAGGGGAAGTATCAGGACCACCGGATCCGGAACCTGCTTGTCCGCGATATCATGTCCGCACCCCTCATCTCAGTGAACACCAGCATGCCGGTCGGCGAGGTGATCGACACGATGCTCACCAAAAAGATCAGTTCCCTGCCCATCACCGACGGGAACGGCCACATTGCAGGCATCGTGACCCGCACATCCCTGATCCAGGCACTCTGAACCTCATTTCCACTTTTTTTGGCTCTGTTGAAATCCCTATCCCGGGGGTGATGTCTCCCCATGGTCGCGGGGAGGGAGGCGCGGATCCCCGCCTTCCTCACAGAGAGACCGGGAAGCAGGATACGATCCCGGACATGCGGCACGCAAAAGATCGTCTCAGGGATACCGACGGCAGCCTGATGCCAAACACGACCTCCCACAGGAGAATCTTATAGAGAGGGCCGGACACAGCGCGCAGGGACGGACTGTGAGGGACGTCAAGGGGGAGCGGAACAGAGAGGTACCATCTCAGGATCGGGTCGGGAAGGAGAGACGAGATCATGATGATCTATCTTAACGTGGAGGGACGACCGAAGAGAGGCGAGAATATTCCTGCCATCCCTCGCCCCCATACCCCTCCATATCCTGTCAGGAATACACCCTTCTTTCCTCCATCTGACCCAAACCAATGGATTAATCTGATAGAATTCCGATTATACCTCAGGAGAACAGCCATGGACATGAACCCACGCCGTTCCGTCTGTCCGACGACAGATGTACCATCACTTGTTGCCGCAATGAGCGAATCCGGTTTTCAGGGAAGAAAACTCGGGGAGTCCGTCAGGGTCTGGTCAGAGATGATCCAGGACCCCGACTGCACCATCCTCCTCGGCCTCTCCGGCGCCATGGTGCCTGCCGGCATGCAGGAATGCCTCATCGAACTGGTCAGGCACAGGTACGTCGATGCTATCGTCTCGACAGGGGCCAACATCTTCCATGACATCGCCGAACACCTCGGCATCAACCACTATCTCGGCCACCACCATGTCGACGACGAGTCCCTGTACAGGCAGGGGATCGACCGCATATACGACGTCTTCGCCTATGAAGATGAGTTTCGGAGCGTTGACCGGAGCGTCGCAAAGTTTGCCGCGGAACTCGCCCCCTACCACGCTTCCTCGGCCGACTTCCTCAGCCGCCTCGGTCATCACATCACAGAAGTCGCCCCCCACGGGCGCTCGATCCTCGCCACCTGCACACAGATGGGGGTGCCGGTCTTCGTCCCGGCCCTCGGCGACTCCTCCCTCGGCATCGCCCTCACCGTCGCCAGGAGGAGAGGAGTGAAGATCGCCATCGACCAGATCGCCGACGCCGACGAACTCACCCGGATCGTTGAGACGTCAAAAAAAACAGGGGTCGTCTATATCGGCGGCGGCGTCCCGAAAAACTTCATCCAGCAGACACAGGTGATCGCCTCCATGCACGACCGCGACCTCGGCGGCCACGCCTACGCCGTCCAGTACACCACCGACGCCCCGCACTGGGGCGGACTCTCCGGGTGCACCTTCGAGGAAGCGATCTCCTGGGGGAAGGAGTCGGTCGAGACAAAAAGAGTCCAGTGCTTCTGCGACGCCACCATTGCACTCCCGATCGCCGTTTCCGCCCTTATCGGCAGCGGCCTTGTGCGGCCATACGCCCCGGAGGACTGACCACAATCCTTATTACTCTCTCAACCTAATATAACTGAACATCATTCATGGAGCAGCGCTGTGCGTTGCGAGTATCCACGGATGCGACATTGACAAGTTGAGGTAGCCAAGCCTGGTATGGCGCAGGTTTGCTAAACCTGTGTCCCCCTGGGACTCGAGGGTTCAAATCCCTCCCTCAGCGCTTTGACCACATCTAATTGAGGCGATTGGATGGATCAGGAAGAAGAAATAAAGTACTTCGTCAGGATCAGAGACACTGATCTCGACGGCACAAAAATGGCCCTCATCGCACTCACCGGCATCAAGGGAGTCGGAAGGCATGCCGCGACCTATATTGTCAACAAGGCACAGGTCGACTCGCACGCCCTTCTCGGCAAGATGTCGGACGAGGACGTTGAGAAGCTCCGTACAGCAGTCGACGAATTCGCGGAAAGCGTCCCCTCGTGGATGCTGAACCGGCCCATCGATGTTCTTTCGGGCAAGCCCCGGCACCTCCTTGCAAGCGAGGTCGACCTGACGCTTGAGGAAGACATCAACACGATGCGCAAGATCCGCAGTTACAGCGGTATCCGCCACGAGACCGGCCAGAAGGTCAGAGGCCAGCGCACCAAGTCCACCGGCAGAACCGGCACGACCGTCGGCGTAAAGAGAAAGAAGGACTGAGTGAGGAGGCACGATCATGGGATATCCAGGAAAGAACCACAAGCAGTACTCCACACCAAAGCGCCGCTTCGAGAAGACGCGCCTTGAAGAGGAGGCAAAGATCGTCATTGAATTTGGTCTCCGGAACAAGCGTGAACTCTGGAAGGCCGAAAGCGCCCTCAGGAAGTACCGCAAGGCCACCCGTGAGATTCTTGCCCTTCGTTCCGCCGGTACCGACCTGAAGCAGGCCGAGGCCAAGAAGGCGCAGCTCCTCAACCACCTTGAACGCTACGGCCTTCTGTCAGGCGAAAGCGACATCGAGGACATCCTCGCGCTGAAGAGCGAGCAGGCACTCGAACGCCGTCTCCAGACCCTCGTGTACAGAAAGGGCCTCGCCCGCTCACCGAAGCAGGCCAGACAGCTCATCACCCACGGCCACATCATCGTGAGCGGCCACCGGGTCACCATCCCCGGCTACCTCGTCCCGAGGAGCGAAGAGGCGTCCATCGGTTACTACGCCCACTCGCCGCTCGCCGCCGAGTCGCACGCTGAACGCAGCAGGATCACCGGGAGGTAAACATGGCAGCCGATAAGGAAAAGTGGGGCATTGCACACATCTTTGCCTCGTTCAACAACACCATCATCACCGTCACCGACCTCTCCGGGGCCGAGACGATCACCAAGAGCAGCGGCGGCATGGTTGTCAAGCAGGACCGCAATGAAAGTTCGCCCTATGCTGCGATGCAGATGGCAATGAACGTCGCCAACTCCGTCAGAGAAAAGGGCCTCATCGGCCTTCACGTGAAGGTCCGCGCACCCGGTCAGGGTAAGCAGCGCAGCCCAGGCCCCGGCGCCCAGGCGGCCATCCGCGCCCTTGCCCGTGCCGGCATCCGCATCGGTAAGATCGAGGACGTCACCCCGGTCCCGCACGACTCAATTCGCCAGAAAGGCGGGAGACGCGGAAGGAGAGTCTGATGCAGATCGAATTTGCCAGAATTGATGATGACGCCGCGAGGTTCGTCCTCAGCGGCGCCACCCCAGCGTTCGCGAATGCCCTGCGCCGCACCATGATCGGTGAGGTGCCCACGCTCGCCATCGAAGACGTAAAGATCTATGATAACTCTAGCGTGCTCTTCGATGAGATTCTGGCACACAGGCTCGGACTAATCCCAATAAAGACCGATCTTTCAAGATTTGTCAAGCAAGAGGACTGCTCGTGCGAGGGTGCCGGGTGCCCGCTCTGCTCGGTGACCTTCACCATGAGTGTTGAAGGCCCGGGAATGGTATATTCCAGCGACCTCATCTCGGACGACCCTGAAACCCGACCAGTCCTCGACAACGTCCCGATCGTCAAGCTCTTCGAGGGCCAGAAGATCGTGCTCGAAGCGCGCGCCACCCTGAACACAGGGAGAGTACATGCCAAGTGGGAACCGACCACCGCCTGCGGGTACAAGAACTACCCGGTTATCACCATCGGTGAGAACTGTGACGGGTGCGGCATGTGCATCGACGAGTGCCCTCGCGGCGTGCTTGAGATCAAGGATAGACAGGCACACGTGGTCGATGGAAAACGTGAGGCATGCTCCCTCTGTAAACTCTGCGAGAAAGCGTGCCTGACCACCGGTATCGGCACCGAGCCTGCGATCACCATCAAGTCTGACATTTCAAAGTTCATCTTTGTCGTGGAAAGCGATGGTTCGTTGCCTGTTCTGACAATCATCGAAAAAGGACTTGAATACATCAGAAAGCAATCAACGGATCTCTCAGAGACGTTGGTCGAGATAGCCGGAGTGAATTAGATGGCAAAGGGAACATACCAGAAGACGAACCCCCGTCTTTCGTATCTCGTTGCGCTGCTCAAAGAGACGGCACGGGAAAACGACGCGAAGGTCTGGCGGGTCATCGCACAAAATCTGGAAGCACCCAGCAACAACTATGCTGAGGTCAACATCGGAAAGATCAACCGGTACGCCCAGGACGGCGAAACGATCCTGGTCCCCGGCAAGGTGCTCGGGAGCGGCGTGCTGAACCAGAAGGTCTCGGTTGCGGCACTCAACTTCTCCGAGTCCGCGATCGGCAAGATCACCGGCCTTGACGGCTCGTGCATGACCATTGAAGAACTGGTCGCACAGAACCCGAAGGGTACAGGCGTGAGGATACTGAGGTGAGAATCATGGTGACGATCATCAATGCAGAAGGACTGCTCCTTGGGCGGCTTGCAAGCAACGTCGCACGGCGCTCACTTCAGGGTGAGAAGTTCGCCATCGTGAACGTCGAGAAGGTCATCGTTTCCGGCCACCGTGCCATGGTGCTCGGCAACTACCACCACAAGCGTCAGCGCGGCTCGCGCGAAGGCGGCCCGTTCTTCCCGAGAAGACCGGACCACATCATGAGGCGGACAGTTCGCGGCATGCTCCCGTACAAGCGCCAGCGGGGAGCCGAGGCATTCAGGAACGTCATGGCCTATGTCGGAGTCCCGGTCGAGTTCCAGGGCAGGGAAGCCGAATTTGAGACCATCGAACAGGCAGGGATTGAGCGGTTGAACAACCCGAGATATGTCACCCTCGGTGAGATCAGCACCACGCTCGGGGCCAAGTACTGAAGGTGAGTAAGATGGCAAAGGTCGTAAATACAAGCGGTAAGAGAAAGACCGCAATCGCACGGGCAACCCTCAAGGAAGGAAACGGGCAGATACGGATCAACTCCGTACCTCTCGAGATCTACGCGACCGAACTGGTGCGCATGAAGATCTCCGAACCGCTCCACCTTATCCCGAATACCATCGATAGCGTTGACGTCTCCATCGAAGTGAGCGGGGGTGGGATGATGGGTCAGGCCGAGGCTGTCAGGACCGCGCTTGCTCGCGGCATCCTCGAATGGACCAACGATCCCAAGGTCAAAGACACCTTCATCACCTATGACCGCACTCTCCTCGTCAATGACTCGAGGCAGAAGGAAGCCAAGAAGCCGCACGGCCGTGGCGCACGCGCGAAGTTCCAAAAGTCTTATCGGTGAGCCAGACAAACACCATAGAGGAAAATCGAGATATGATCCCGGTCAGATGCTTTACATGCGGCAAAGTGATCTCCTCTACATGGGTGGAGTTCAAAAAGCGGCGGGATGCAGGCGAGGATCCCAAAAAGATCCTCGACGATCTCGGTTTAGAACGCTACTGCTGCAGACGGATGCTGCTCACACACAAGGAGATTGTGGACGACATCAACCCGTACCAGTGAGGGGTCGTGGGGTAGCCTGGACTATCCTAGGGCGTTCGGGACGCTCTGACCTGAGTTCGAATCTCAGCGACCCCATTATCTATTATGTGTTTTGAGGATGCATCATGGACCAATATACTCGCTATGAGAAAGCACGGATCGTAGGAGCCAGAGCGCTCCAGATCTCGATGGGTGCCCCGGTCCTGATCCAGACGAGCAATGTTGATCCCCTCAACATCGCACTTGAAGAATTCGAGGACGATCGGATCCCCATTACGGTAAAGAAAAAGGCGTGATCTGATGACCGATATTGAACAGATCGTACTGAGGACTATTCTGGACAGCAGAGGGAACCCGACCGTCGAGGCAGAGATCTACACCTGTTGCGGGTTCGGCCGGGCAGCCGCACCGAGCGGCGCATCCACCGGGACATGGGAGGCAAAGGTCAGGTCACCACGCGAGGCGGTTCCCGCCGCACGCGAACACCTCGTCCCCACGCTCGTCGGGCTCGACACCGCGGATCAGGCAGGTTTTGACAGGGCCCTTCACGAGGCCGACGGGACTGCGGACTTTTCGAACATCGGCGCAAACGTGACCGTTGCACTCTCCCTCGCATGCGCGAAGGCTGCGGCGAATTCGTTCGGCATCCCGCTCTTCCGGTACCTTGGCGGGGCCTTCGCCCGGAAGACTCCCTTACCCCTTGGCAATGTCATCGGCGGCGGGGCGCATGCCACGAACGCCACCGACATCCAGGAGTTCCTGGTCATCCCGACCGGCGCCTCCTGTGCAGACGAAGCAGTCTTTGCAAATGCCGCCGTCCACAAAAAGGTGAAGGATTTGCTCGTCAAGGCGGGCAAGGGCTGTGGCAAGGGCGACGAAGGCGCGTGGGCACCGAGGATCTCCGACGCAGAAGCGTTCGAATTCCTGAACCAGGCTATCGGAGCCGTCTCCGACGAACTGAACTTCGCGATCGACATGGGTATCGACGTCGCATCCAGCGAGATGTGGAACGGAAACACCTATGTGTACAGTGACATGAAGAGGACGACCGAAGACCAGGTCGCCTATATCACCGAACTGGTAGACCGTTACAACCTCGCCTATGTGGAAGACCCCCTCGTCGAGGAGGACTTCGAGGGCTTTGCCAGAATCAACAGACAGGTCGGAGACCGGTGCCTGATCTGCGGCGACGACCTCTATGTCACCAATGCCGAGCGGATCATGCGCGGGATCGAGACAGATGCCTCGAACTGCGTGCTGATCAAGCCCAACCAGATCGGGACGCTGACCGACACCTTCGAGGCTGTCCACCTGGCAAAATCCCACAGCATGGACACGGTGATGAGTCACCGGTCCGGAGAAACGACCGACGAAACTATCGCCCATCTTGCCACCGCATTCGAATGCAGGTTGCTGAAATCGGGGGTCGTGGGCGGAGAAAGAATCGCAAAACTGAATGAACTGATACGTATTGAGGAGCTGATCTAAACATGGTTGAAGAGACTGAGATGGAAATTGTGCTGAACGAGCCCCTCGTTCCGGTGGAAGAGTACCTCGCCGCAGGAGTCCACATCGGCACGCAGCAGAAGAGCCAGGACATGATGAAGTTCATCTACCGCGTGCGCGGGGACGGACTGTACATCCTTGACATCAGAGCAACCGACGAGCGCATCAAGACCGCGGCGAAGTTCCTTTCCGGTTACGACGCCCCGAAGGTCCTCATCGTCGCTTCCCGCCAGTACGCCCAGTACCCGGCAAAGAAGTTCGCCGACGCCATCGGAGGCACCGCGGCTATCGGGCGGTACATCCCCGGTCTCATGACCAATCCGAACTTCCACGGCTACGTGGAGCCCGAAGTCGTCGTCGTCACCGACCCGATGGGCGACGCTCAGGCGATCAAGGAAGCGATCCAGAACGGGATACCAGTCATCGGCCTCTGCGACACGAACAACATGACCAGCAACCTCGACATGGTCATCCCGACAAACAACAAGGGCAGAAAGGCACTCTCCCTCGTCTACTACCTCCTCACCAGAGAGATCCTCCATCTCCGCGGTGTTTCCACCTCCTATACCCTCGAGGACTTCGAGACCGAACTGTAAGGAGGAAGAGAGATGCAGACGAGGGCATGCACCGTCGCAGGCATGTTCTATCCGGGAGACCCCGCTCATCTCGAGCAGTTCCTCGGCATGGTCACCCCTGAACCGGTGACCGACATGCCTGACGCCCTCGGTATCGTCGCACCCCATGCAGGTTATCCATATTCAGGTGCCGTGGCGGCCCGGGCTTATGCCGCCATACCACCCTCTTTTGACGGGACATTCATCATCATCGGGCCAAGCCACCACGGTTTTACGACCTCCGCCTCGGCGATACCATGGGAGACTCCCCTTGGCATCGTGGACGTCGACGCCGACCTCGTGCAGGCGATCGGCGTGCCGATCGACGACGATGCACACGCCACCGAACACTCAATCGAGGTCCAGGTGCCTTTCATCAAGTACCACTTTCCGCGGGCCAGGATCGCACCGATCATGATGGGCGACCAGAGCCTCAGGAGCGCGGAGAAACTTGCAAAGGCAATCGTAGCCGCAGTCAGGAAGACCGGCCGCAAGGTGCGGATCGTCGCCTCCAGCGACTTCTCCCATTATATCCCGGAGGACCTCGCGCACCATGTGGACCTGCAGGCGATCGAGGCATTGAAGACTCTCGACGTCCCGGAGTTCTACCGGAAGATCGAGTATCTCGACGTCAGCGCATGCGGGTACGGCCCGATCGCGACGATGGTCCTTGCCTGCAAGGCATTCGGCGCGACCGAAGGGAGGTTGCTCACCTATACCACGAGCGGAGAGGTGACCGGCGACCCCCTTGTCGTCGGATATGCTGCCATAGCGGTGGTGTAGAGTGGCGACCTGGAGCGCCCCCGGTAAGGTATTTCTTTTTGGAGAGCACGCTGTTGTCTATGGGAAACCAGGCGTGGCGATGGCGATCAGGCCGCGCGTGGCGGTGACGGTGAGGAGGGTAAAAAACCCCGCACCAGTCCGTTCTCCCTATATAGACGAGTGTTTCCGTTCGACCGGGGTACAGGGGAGCGTTTATATCAGGTCGCAACTCCCGAGTTCGTCAGGGCTCGGGTCCTCAGCGGCGGTGACCACCGCCACCCTCGCCGCCATCTCAGACGAGTTCGGCCTCGGCTTTACAAAGGACGAGATCGCAGAGCGCGCCTTTGCGATCGAGAAGAAAGTCCAGAACGGAAGAGCGAGCCCGACCGATACCTATGTAACGACCTTCGGCGGGATCGTGCTGATCACGAAAGGATCGAAACGACGCCTGCCGCCGCAGAGCCTCCACCTCGTCATCGGCAACACCCTCGTCCCCCATTCGACCGCAAAAATGGTGGAGCACGTGGCACAGATGCACCAGAAACACCCCGCCATCGTCAACCCGATCATGGACTCGATCGGGGCGGTGACCACCCAGGCGATCAAGTGCATGAACAAACCGCAGCAGCTCGGTCACTGCATGGACGTCAACAACGCCCTCCTTGAGGCACTCGGCGTCGGCCACCCCGCTCTCTCCAAACTTGTCCTGACCGCCCGTGCGGCCGGGGCCTTCGGCGCGAAGGTCACCGGTGCCGGCGGAGGAGGGTGCATGGTAGCGCTCTGCCCGAAACACGCAAAGAACTGGGTCGCAGGGGCGATGGACGCCACAGGCGCAAAGTCGATCATCACCACCATCGACACGACCGGCATACGCAAAGAGAAAGATGGATGAAAAGATTATTCTGCTAAAATTCGGCGGAAGTATCATTACCGACAAGGCTGGAACCGGCGCCGTCGATCATGCCCGCCTTGCCGCGCTTGCCGGAGAGATCGCACAACGGCCCGGCCTCAGGCTTGTTCTGGTCCACGGGGCCGGGTCATGCGGCCACCCTGAAGCCGCCCGATACCATCTCCAGGAGGGAGTCGGCCCCGCAAACAAAGAAGGGATAGCCGTCACCCATGAGGCGGTCGCCGGTCTCAACAGGGCAGTCGTGACCGCGCTGCGTGAGCACGGTGTGGACGCCGTCGGCATCCACCCCCTGGCCGGATGCCGTGCCGACAACCGACATCTCATATCCTGTGAGCACCTACCTATTGTACAACTGGTGCGGCTCGGCATTACCCCGGTTCTTCATGGAGACGTGGTGATGGACGCGAGTCGTGGTGCCTGCATCATTTCAGGCGATCAGATCATCCGGTACCTTGCCGTAGCCCTTGGGGCGGCCCGCGTCGGTCTTGCGACCGACGTGCCCGGCGTCCTTGACAACGGTGCGGTGGTACCGGTGATCACAAGGGACACAGTCGGACGTCTGTCTATCGGGTGTTCAGGGAACACCGACGTGACTGGCGGGATGAAAGGGAAGATCACGGAACTCCTCGCACTCGCAGACGAGGGTATCGAATCGCACATATTCCATGTCTCCCGGACGGCCGCATTCCTTGACGGGAAGGGTCACGGCGGCACGATAGTCAGAAAGTGAAAGAAAAAAGAAGGACAGGGACAGGCACACCAGAGAACAGGAGGAATTCATATCAAAGAGAGTACACAGACGTCCTCGCGGAAGCTGGACCACCTGCGGATCTGCTGCGAGAAGCAGGTTGAAGTCGGCAGCGCAGGCTTTGAAGACGTCAAACTGGTGCATACCGCCCTTCCAGAATGTGACCTTGATGCGATCAGGCTGGAGACCAGGTTTCTCGGCGCACGTCTTGCGGCGCCGCTCTTCATCGCCGCCATGACAGGCGGCCACCCTGCAACGACCGAGGTCAACAGGCGACTTGCACGGGTCGCGGAGAGTTTCGGCCTTGCTATGGGTGTCGGGTCGCAACGCGCGGCCCTCGAACACCGGGATCTTGCAGAGAGTTTCTCGGTCGTGCGCGACGAGGCGCCTCATGCCTTCATCTGTGCCAACCTCGGCGCAGTGCAATTACGGGAGCACGGGACAGAGTGGGCCGAGCGCGCGGTGGAGATGATCGGGGCCGACGCCCTCTGCGTCCACCTGAACTTCCTGCAGGAGGCGATCCAGCCCGAGGGCGACCACAATGCCCGTGGCTGCCTTGCCGCCATCGCCGACCTCTGCGAGAACTTCAAGACGCCGGTGATCGTCAAGGAGACCGGAGCAGGCATCTCGAAAGAGACGGCCGGCCTGATCTGGGGCGCAGGCGCCGCAGCGATCGACCTCGGCGGTTTCGGTGGCACCTCGTGGGCGGCGGTCGAAGTCGAGAGGGCCAAAGAAGATCGTCTGCGCGCGCTCGGGAAGGCGTTCCTCGACTGGGGCATCCCGACCGTGGTGAGTCTCCACGAGGTGGCGGGAAGCGGCCCGGTGATCGCCACCGGAGGCGTGAGGAATGGAATAGACATCGCGAAGGCCCTCGCACTCGGGGCCGACCTCGGCGGGATGGCCCTGCCCCTGCTGAAACCCGCGATGGACGGAGAAGAGGCGCTTACGGCGGTCGTATCTACAGTCCTGCAGGAACTGCGGGCCGCCATGTTCCTCACCGGATCTGGCAGCGTTGCCGATCTCAGGAAAACACGGGCTTATATTACCGGTACGACCCGGCAGATGCTCGAAGAATAGGATTCATACGGAGACAAAAAATGGATACAGAAATTGTTGCAGTGGGCGGCTATAACGAAGTCGGCCGGAACATGACCGCCGTCCGGTGTGGAAAAGAGATCGTCATCTTCGATATGGGCATCAGGCTCGACCAGATCATGATCCACGAGGACGCGGAGATCGAGAATATGCACTCCCTCGATCTGATCGAGATGAAGGCCATCCCCGACGACACCATGATGAACACGGTGGAAGGGAGCGTGAAGGCGATCGTCTGCACGCACGGCCACCTCGACCATATCGGGGCGATCCCGAAACTCGCGCACCGGTACAACGCACCCATTATCGGGACGCCGTACACGGTCGAACTGATCAAACAGCAGATCCAGGGCGAACAGAAGTTCGGGGTCACCAACAAAATCCAGGTGCTGAAGGCGGGCAACCGGTACCGGATCTCCCCGAACCTCACCCTTGAGTTCGTCAAGATGCAGCACTCGATCATCGACACGGTGATGGCGGTGCTCCACACGAAAGACGGTGCCGTCGTCTATGCGAACGACTTCAAGCTCGACCGGACGCCTGTGATCGGCGAACCGCCCGACTTCGCCCGCCTCCGTCAGATAGGGAAGGAAGGGGTGCTCGCCCTCATCGTCGAGAGCACGAACATCGAGAAGAAGGGCAGGTGTCCGAGCGAACGGATCGCCCGCGACCTTGTCAGGGACACGATCACCAGTTACGAGGACGACAAGAACGCGATCATTGTCTCGACCTTCTCTTCACACATTTCACGTATCAAGACAATCGCCGAGTGCGCCCATGAGATCGGGAGAAAACCGGTCCTTCTCGGCCGCTCGATGGAACGGTATTCGACGGCGGCCGAACAGCTCAAACTGGTCGCATTCCCCCAGAGCCTCTCGGTCTTCGGGAACAGGCGGACGGTGGACCGCACCCTGCGGCATATGATGAAGACCGGGAAGGACAAGTTCCTCCCGATCGTCACCGGTCACCAGGGCGAGAGCGGCGCCATCCTGACGCGGATTGCCCATGGCGACACGCCGTACAAGGTCGAGAAAGGCGACAAGATCCTCTTCTCGGCCAAGGTGATCCCGAACCCCATGAACTTCGGGCAGCGCCACCTCGTCGAGACTCTCCTGAAGATGAAGGGCGCCAGGATCTTCGATGAAATCCACGTGAGCGGCCACGCGTACCGTGAAGACCACTACGAACTGCTCCATCTCTTAAACCCCCAGCACATCATTCCGTCCCACGGGAACATCGACATGACCGGTGAGTACATGCGGTTTGCCGAGGAGTGCGGTTACACCCTGAACAACGACGTCCACCTGCTCAGAAACGGGCAGAGGGTCCTGTTGAAATAAACGAGGTTTTGTCATGAGTGATCTGAAGACTTATCTTGAGAAAACCGCCGAGCAGGTCGACATCGCGCTCGAGCGGAATTTTGGAGACGTATTCGGCGACCTCTATAAGGCGAGCGCCCATCTCCTGCTCGCGGGCGGCAAGCGCCTGCGCCCGGCGGTGCTGCTCCTTGCAGCCAACGCCGTGAAACCGGGTCGTGCCGACGACCTGATCACCGCGGCGATCGCGGTCGAGATGACTCACACCTTCACCCTTATCCATGACGACATCATGGACGGGGACGTGACAAGGCGGGGCGTGCCGACGGTCCACACGAAGTGGGACGAACCGACGGCGATCCTGGCGGGCGACGTGCTGTATGCGAAGTCCTTCGAGTACATCACCCATGCCCTCGCCGAGGACAGGGCGCGGGTGAAGGCGGTGACCCTCCTTGCCCGGACCTGCACGGAGATCTGCGAGGGACAGCACCAGGATATGGCCTTCGAGCAGAAGGGCGCCGAAGTCGAGGAGGCCGACTACATCGAGATGGCCGGGAAGAAAACTGGTGCCCTCTATGCAGCGGCGGCAGCGATCGGCGGGACTCTTGCCGGCGGGAATGCCATGCAGGTCGATGCCCTCTACCAGTACGGCATGAATGCCGGGATCGCCTTCCAGATCCAGGACGACCTCATCGACCTTCTGGCCCCCCCGGAGACGAGCGGAAAGGACAGGGCCTCCGACCTCCGCGAGGGGAAGCAGACCCTTATCGCCATCATCGCACGGGAGAAGGACCTCGACCTCTCGAAGTACCGCCATACCCTCACCACCACCGAGATCGACGCGGCGATCGCCGAGCTCGAAGGGGCGGGCGTGGTAGACGAGGTGCGGCGGGCCGCGGAGGAGAGGGTCGCGACGGCAAAGCGCGCGCTCTCTGTCCTGCCCGAATCGATGGAACGCACATATCTTGAGGAAATCGCGGATTACTTCCTGACACGGAGTTTCTAAGATGGAGACAGAGATCAGGAGAGTCCTGTACATCTACGCGCTCCAGAACGCGGTAAAACACGGCAATGTGCCGAATGCAAAGGCAGTGATGGGGAAGGTGCTCGGCGCCCACCCAGAACTCCGCCCGCATGCAAAGGATATCCCGGCCCTCCTCGCGGGCGTGCTCGACGAGGTCGCGGACCTGCCGGCAGAGTCATGGCAGGCAAAACTCCAGGAGATCGCTCCCGAACTTGTGGCCGAGATGAACGAGGTCAGGAAGGAGACAAAGAAGGAGCTCCCGCCCCTCGAAGGTGCCGAAAACGGCGTCGTGATGCGGTTTGCGCCCAACCCCTCCGGGCCCCTGCACCTGGGGCACGCCAGGGCGGCCTTCCTGAACGATGCCTATGTGAAGAGGTACGGCGGGAGATATGTCCTGCGGATCGAGGACACCGACCCGCGGCGGGTAGACCCCGAGGCCTATGAGATGGTCCAGGAAGACATCAGGAATCTGGGCCTTGGCATTACCGATATCGTCTACCAGAGCGACAGGATGGAGATTTACTACGACCTCTGCCGGCAACTCATCGAACTCGGCGGGGCATATGTCTGCACCTGCGACGCGGAGAGGTTCAGGGAACTGAAAATCGCGAAGACGGCCTGTCCGTGCCGGTCCCACACTGTCGAGGAGAACCTCGATCTCTGGGACCAGATGCTCGCCGAGAAGTTTGCCGAGGGGCAGGTGACAGTGCGGGTGAAGACCGACCTGACACATCCCGACCCGGCGATGCGCGATTTCTCCATCTTCAGGATCGTCGACAGCCCGGCCCACCCGCGGATCGACGCCCGCGTCTATCCCCTGATGAACTTCTCGGTCGTGGCCGACGACCACCTCCTCGGCATCACCCACGTGATCCGGGGCAAGGACCATATCGCGAACACCCGCCGCCAGCAGTACATCTACGACTACTTCGGCTGGAAGGCGCCGGTGTACCGCCACTACGGCAGGATGGGTATCGAGGGGGTCGTCCTCTCGACCTCGTCGATGCGCGAGGGTATCAACGCCGGAACGTACACGGGCTGGGATGATATCCACCTCGGCACCCTGAGAGCGATCGCACGCCGGGGCATCGAGCCCGAAGCGGTGAAGGAGGCGGTCCTCGATATCGGTATCGGCGAGACCGACATCTCCTTCTCCTGGGAAAACCTGTACGCGAAGAACAAGGCGATCGTCGACCCGTCATCAGACCGCTTCTTCTTTGTCCCCGAACCTGTGCGGGTGACTGTCGAGGATGCGCCGGCACAGACGGCTGAAGTGCCCCTGTACCCGGGCAACGAGGCGCGGGGTGTGCGGAAACTTGCCTTTGAGAGTGTAGTCGTCCTGCCAAAGGTCGAGGTCGCGGGGGCCGGGATGATCCGGCTGAAGGATCTCTTCAATATCGAGATGAGAGGCGAGGGGCAGGCAGTCTATGCCGGCGACGACCTGGCGGCGGCGCGGGCGGCGAAGGCCCCGATCGTCCAGTGGCTCCCCGAGGGAGCGGGCATCCCCTGCACCGTCCTCACCCCGGAGGGCACGCTCACCGGACTCTGCGAGGCCGCGGTCGCTCGCTATGCGGGGAAGACCGTCCAGTTCGAGAGAGTTGGCTTTGTCAGGATTGACAGGGCCGACGAAACGGGCGTCGTCGGGTACTTCTCCCACCGGTGAAGAGATCTCTTTTTCTTTTTTTTGGGCTCGGAAGAATTTTTTTTGTTCTGTGAGAGGAGGCCACTCTATGGACCCCGGGATTTTGTCCTGGGCAGGGGACAGCAGAATCCTAAGACGAGACGCCGATCCACCGTCTTCAATCAAGACCGGGGGACTACGCCCCCGGACAGCGAAGACCTGGCGGTCTTCTCGAACTCGCTGAAGCTCGTTCCCCGCTCACGATTGGACCTCGGTTGGGTGAAATCCTGCATTTTTATCCTAATGGCAGGGGGCGAACGAAGTGAGCATGAGAAAACCGGAGGTTTTCGAGGGGCCGGGGGGCGCAGCCCCCCGGCAGAGGCACTCCAGAATAGGCTTTCTACAAAGCCAATTTTTTCGAGTTTTGAGAGGGGCGAGCATCGGCAATATCGAGAAAGCCATAAGACTTGCGATTATTCCCCGCAGGAGGATCGATTCTTTGTTCCATGGTTCACACCCCCGCACATCATATATACCCTCATCTCCCATGCACCCGCATGCGAACTCTAACCCTCATCCTCATCGCGGTGTCCGCACTCCTCCTCGTCCAGGCGGCAGCGGCGGCGGCCACTCTGGAGATCGGGGAGGTCGAGAAAAACCCTGACGAAACCCTCACCGTCCGCGGGACGACGAACATCGCACCGGGCAATGAACTTCTTGTCGATATCGTCTCTTCGGGTTTCAAGCCGACCACGAAGGAGACGGGGGGTGCATTCTACGGGTCAAGCGGCACCGTGACGGTGGAGGCCGGGGACCCATACAACACCTGGTCCTACATCTTCGAGGTGCTCCCGCCCGAGACCTATACCATCACTGTCGCGTGGGTGGAAGGGGACGCCACGGCAAGCGGGACCTTCACGATCACCAACGAGACAGTGAGCGACGTCACGACGGCCGCGACGACCGTACCACCTCCGGCGACGACGCCGGTCCCGGCCGCTACGACACCGACACCGACGCAGGCACCATGGAGTGCCGCCGGGGTCGTCCTCGGCCTGGCGGCTGCGTTGTGGATACGCCGTTCTTAAATAGACAAAACCCGATATCTCCATCCATGAAAAAAGAGAATATAACCGGGGCGCTCCTCCTGGCAACCTTTCTCTGTCTCCTCTGCGGGACAGCGGCGGCCGAGGAGTCCCCTGACTGGACCTACACGACCCAGGGGATCCTGCGGGGCGTCTCCATCTCCGCAGACGGTTCTGCCGTTGTCGCTGGCGGTGACGACGCAAAGGTCACCCTGCGTGATGCTTCTGGCAGCGTCGTATGGCAGAGGAGTGCACAGGCAACCGTAAACAGTGTCTCTATCGCACCTGACGGGACAGCGGTCGGCGCCGCGTCCTCGGACAACAGGGTCTATCTCTACAACAGGTCAGGCAACCTCAGGTGGAGCACAGTGCTGCCCGGTCGCGCCTACGCCGTTGCGGTCGCAGACGGCGGGGAATATGTCGCAGCCGGGTGTTCGGACGACAGGGTCTATCTCTTCGATGAAGAAGGCAACACCCTCTGGTCATACCAGACAAAAGGTGATGTCTTCGGGGTCTCCGTGACACCGAACGGGACTCTTATCGCAGCGGGATCGCAGGACGACACAGTCTACCTCTTCGAGCGGGACGGTTCACTCCTCTGGTCCCAGGTGGCCCGCGCGGACGTGCTCGGGGTCTCGATATCGCCTGACGAAACCTTTGTAGCAGCGGGATCGGCCGATACGCGTGTCATCCTCTTCGATGCAAACGGCACACTCCTCTGGAGCGTACCGATGACGGGGTCGGTCACGGCCGTCTCGGCAAGCGAGCGCGGGGAGAAGATCGCCGCAGGGTCTCTCGACCAGAATATCTATATCCTGGACAGGACAGGCTCGGCGATCCTGAGCAAAGTGATCGGGTCGGCGGTGCGGGGAGTGGCCCTCACCCCAGATGGTACCACTTTCGCCATTGCAACATCAGGTGGTGAGGTCAGTCGCTACACCACCGCGCCGGAGCCCACCCCGACGCCGACCACTACCGTCACCACCCCGACGCCGACCGCACGTATGACCGGATCGCTTGCAATCTCCTCGGTGCCGGCGGGCGCGGCCGTCCACATCGACAACCTCTATGTGGGCAGGACGCCGGTCACCGTGCCCAACATCGAGGCTGGCAATCACACCGTCCTCCTTGAACTCCGCGACCACGATACGTGGAGCGGGACCTTCTCTGTCGAGGCAGGAGTCACGGCCACGGTGAATGCCACCCTGGTGCCGTCGACAACGCCAGCGACGACGACACCGACCCGCGCCGCCGCCCTGCCGCTGACCGCCCTTGCAGGGGTCGGTATCGCTGTCGTTCTCCTCATGATGAGAAGACAATAAACCATCCTCTTTTCTTTTCCCCGGGGAATTTCCAGGGAATAATGTCGGTGATATAATAGAATATCATTTAAAGATCGCAGGTCCAGAGACAACAATATGATCGAAATGAAACGATATAAGACCGGGATCTTCATCATCATACTCCTCTGTCTTGCATGCACGGCCGGGTGCACCGCCCCGCCACAGTCGCAGACACGCGGTTATGTCACCATCGCCGACATGGATATCGTTATTCCCCAGGGCCAGCCCCCCTCGAACACCACCGCGATCGAAGTCATCCCCTATATCGAAGCCCTATACGGCGACCTGGAGAAGGTCGATGTCCTGGTGAGCGCGAAATATGCCGGCACAGACGTCGTCGTCACCGAGCGGCGCGTCTCAGGCCTGAGCCTAGAGGAAGGGAAGACACACAGGGAGGTAATCCCGATGAAACTCGAAAACGGGCATAACTACGACATCTGGGCCTCGATCTGGCAGGACGGGAGGAGACAGGTGACAGGGTCGGTCGCCGTCGCCCTCCCTGACCGCACCGCCCATGCGAAAACGATCGCCCGTTCCCTCCTTGCCGTCACGGCCATCGACGTGATGACCCCGGACCTGGAGGCCGACCCCATCACCCTGGATATCTTCCTTGGCCTGGAGAATATCGGGCTCTCTCCCTCGGGCCAGGTCGCGGCGAAGGTGAAGGCCTACAACCTGCAGAAAGGGATCACGGCGGCACGGGAGTCGGCGACCCTCGGGACCCTCGCCGGGAATGCGTCCACGGAAAGGAGTATCCGCCTCACTGTTCCAAATGGCTATGACTACGAGATCGGGATCGAAGTCTTTGAAAACGGCGCCCTCATCACGGGTGGTACCGGCCGCGTGACCCTGGCCCCTCCACAGGGCGACTCAAAAAGCGGGGAGACAGGAAAGGTGACAAAACCGCCCACCATGACCGTCACCGCCGCGCCGACGCCTATACCCGGGGAGGTGCAGGTGGGGCAGTTCAGGGTCGTGGAGGGCGGACGGGTCGGGCCGACCCAACCGGGTTTTGCGGCAGTACTTGCTCTTCTGGCCCTCGGTGCAGCCGCGTATGTTGTCCGACGGGAGAGGCGCGAGGGATGAAGGGCGGGATCACCGCATGGAGGATGTACCTCTATGCCGTCACCTTCCTCTCCCTCCTGGTGATGGTCATCGGGGCGGTCGACGTCTGTACGGTCCTGCTGGAGGTCTTCGTTTACCCACAACCGGCACCGTATCCGCAACCGCCCCCTTATTATGCCGGCCTCCCCAGAGCAGCGGCTATGCTCCTCGTCGGCTTTGCAGTCTGGGTCTACCACTGGCAGGTGCTCAGGAAAGACGGAAAAAAAGGGGCAGAAGAGGAGGGATATTCCCCTCCCTGAGCAGATCTCACCGCTGAAACCACGCAAGAATACCCTTCTGGTCTGGTTTATGATAGAGGTGCATGCCTTCCTTGACGGTTCTGACATCTCCGATGGCAAAGATGTTCTGGGGATGGCAGGCCTTCAGTGTGTCAAGAAGATCCTGGAGAACAGAACGCGGGACGATGGTGAAAAGCACCGCCACACGTGAACCACAACAGCCAGTTCCGTCGACGCGGCTGATGCCGAAACCCTGTTCCCGCAGTTCGGCGACGACGACATCGGCGTCGTCGCGCACGATGGTCCGGACCATGACATTCCCCACCTTGATCCTCTGTTCAAGGTTCATCCCAACAACGGTGCCGAACGCATAGCCACCAATATAGGCAAGGATACAGGCGATGCTGGTAAGGTGAGTGAGCAGAACCAGGTAATTTACCTGCCCTATGCCTATAACACTGATCTTTTGAGGCAGGAAACCAGACCCGGAACACCGGGATCAGAAGAAAAAAACGCCTCTATTCCCTGCTCGCGCACACCGCGGGGATGAGATCCTGCGAAGAAAAAAAGAGAGGTTATCCGAGGAATTTCCTGACATTTGCTGCCCGCAGGATCCCTGACCTGACGTCTGCAGTCCGGTTCTCCTTCAGGGCCCCGCGGATAGAGGCCGCGATCTCCCGGTGCTCTGCATCGGGTTCGACATCGACGAGATCGAGGACAGCCTTTGCAAGGGACGGTAACACATACTCAGATTCAGGGTCGAAGTACCGGGCGGCATCGGCAAGGTCGGCATCGAAATTGACATAGACCTTGCGGAGGAACTCGATCTCGTCGGAGTCGAGGGCGTCGAGGCCGAGGAGTTCGGGAGGGAGGCCGACCGAGTACAGCGCGGAGGTGAAGGTGATCGCCCGCGGGAGGGAGATGCCACCGGCGCTCCGTGAGTAGCCGAAGAGGCCGATATGGAGTTTCCTCTTTCTCCTGCTCGGGACGAAAGTGGCGACCCGGTTGATGAGGTCGGAGAGGCCGGTGATCGCCTGCATGTAGGCGCCGGTGTACTTCTGGATGAGGGCGACTGCGTCCTCCTCGTCGATCTCGGGTGGCATGGTAGTGTTCTGCCCTTCGAGATCAGCGACTGCCCGGTGGACCATGTCCAGGGGATAGTCGTACTTGAAGGCCGACTGGATGGTGAAGGTATGCACGCCGGGATACTCGGCAACGCAGCGCTCGACTGTGTCAGGACGGAGGTTTCCCCGGAAGGGCGCGGAACCGACGCCGATGATCGGGTATATCGGAACTCCCGTCTCCTCGGCAAGGAGGTGGAGGCGGAAGAGGGCTATCTTGTTGAGAAGGATCGCCGGGATCATGCCATAGTTCATGGCCGGGTCAGAACGCGCGAGGAAGACCCGCTGGTAGGTGAGGTCTTTGTCCTGCATGTACCGCCCGACAATCCCGGCGGCGTTGAGCATACTCGGCGCGTCCTCGAAGAGAGGGATGACATTGATCTTCTGCGGAGAGAAAGGACCGATCCATTCGGCGATGGTCATGTCCCTCCCACCGAGGCGCTTGTGCTGCTGTCCGACGACGAAGTCGCAGTAGTACTGGTAGATGTTGTCGACGGCGACGTGCGACGATGTCATCGGGAGGATCACCTCATAGATCGGAGGGACGTCATTCCCGGAGAAGAGGCGGGCTACATCGAAGGAGCGCGGGATGCTCTCCAGGGTTTCGAGGAGGATCTTCGCTTCGGCGCGTTCGACCTCAGGGTTCGGGACGCGCAGGGTGAGAAAGAGATCTTTTCCGAGCTGGTTGTCCCGGAAAAAGGATTCATACCTGGAGAGAAGTTTTTTGACGACGAAGTTGTCGACTTCCTTTCCCTCACAGTCCCACATCTGTTCCCTGCATCCAAGATGGGAGTAACTGTAGTACGCCTCCTGCACTTCGTCGTCGCCACCGAGTTCAGAGTTCTCGGCAAAGAACGGAAGGTGGACATTGTCCGGGTGCTGGGTGCTCATGCACCGTGAAATTCGTGGAATATCTGCCATCTCTATCACCATACATCCTGGAAGTGGGACAAAGCCCGTAAAGGGGGCTGGGATGCGGTCACACTGGTCACATGGACAGCGTGCCAGATGATATGTGAGGATATACCAGATAATGGTGCCTCTCAAGAAGAGGGATACGATCAGGTGCCGGCAGAGGCAACGACCTGTGTGATCCCTCAGTCCCGTAGGGGTGAGGACAAACAAATCGTCGGGATCGAAACGATCGCCGTCGAAGATGAGTATTGTATCAGGCGATGAGAGGAATGGCACAGGTAAACACTTCAGGACGGTGGTTGATGATCAGCAGTTACCAGGACTGACTGCGGCGCACAGGAAAGAAGTACCTCTAGCAGTGGGGATACAGTGGTTGCACAGGGAAAAACAAATGGCACGGATCATCCAACCAATCACAAAGACTGGTTCAAGAGGATTTTTCCCCAGGATAAAGCCACCAAGAATGACCCGGACAACAACAAAGATAAGATCCCATGCCAACACCGGCACTTTGGTATTCGCTCAGGTCGACGAATTGTTCTCAGGGTTGCAATGATGAGGCTATGCCAGGATCATATTGAGGACAATACGAGAAAATTCTCCGGGAATACAAAAACAACAAACAGACATTCGTTCGCGGCATAGAAGAAATATAGCAGCGAATTACTTTTCCCAAGTGCTCGCGCAACTCAGTACACGGTAATACGTGAACGGGCTTAACTGCCGGGTTCGGAAAGAGTCCGGGTGTTTCCCCGCTGCTATGGCCGCTATACACTATAGAATCAGCATGATGGGATATAAGGATATGCACGCGGGCGGAATAGAAAGACAGAAACTGATTCAGGAGAGAAATAATAGAGAGCAGAAAAGGCGGTCAGAATGACTTGACGTTATATCAATGGTAAGAATCAAGAAACAAAGTAGACCTACGATTCAGAAGAATCGCACAGAAAACACTGGAATACAAACAAGATAACCTAAGAACAGTCACAATTCATAAGGAAGGGGATAGCAGCGAATTACTTTTCCCAAGTGCTCGCGCAACTCAGTACACGGTAATACGTGAGTGGGCTTAACTTCTGGGTTCGGAAAGAGTCCAGGTGTTTCCCCACTGCTATGGCCGCTATCACCCAAGCCAAGGCCCGGAATCGAACCGGGATGTAGTTGATCTGCAGTCAACCGCGTAGCCTCTCCGCCACCTTGGCAGCCGTGTCCTCTATAATGTAACACATTATAGTGTTTAAAGGTATGCACAACGGGTTTCGTCTGGGTTCAACGGATAGTTGGATTTGGACGTTAGTACTTGCGGACTGAACATGTCGTGGTCTTCATGCGTACATCCCAAGCCTATCAAGCGGGTCTTTTACCCATGTCCTCAGCGGAGTCTCTTTTTGGGCCGGGTTTCAAGCTTAGATGCTTTCAGCTTTTATCCCTTGCCGCGTAGCTGCTCGGCATTGCCCTGTCGGACAACCGATCGACCAGAGGCGACGAAAGAAAGTTCCTCTCGTACTATTTCTTTCTTACCCTCAGACTCCAAACACCCCAAATAGATAGTAACCGACCTGTCTCACGACGGTCTAAACCCAGCTCACGATCCCCTTTAATAGGCGAACAACCTCACCCTTGGCTGCTGCTGCACAGCCAGGATGGAAAGAACCGACATCGAGGTAGCAAGCCGCCGGGTCGATATGTGCTCTTGCCGGCGACGACTCTGTTATCCCCGGGGTAGCTTTTCTGTCGTCAATAGCCCTCACCAAAAAGGCGTATTGGTTCGTTAGACCCGAGTTTCCTCTCGCGATTATTTGCTATTCATAATCGCGTCAGGCCAACTTTTGCTCTTGACACTCTTCTGTGAGTTTCTGACTCACATGAGTTGACCTTGGGGCACCCTTGATATTTTTTCGAGGGTGTGGCGCCCCACCCAAACTGCCTACCTATCGTTGTCCTCAGACGAGTTAGTGTTACAGTCAACCAAGGATGGTGTCTCATCGTTGACTCCCCGCCCCCCGCAAGGGACGGATTAACATCTCCCATCTACACTGCGCAAGGAAAACCGTAACACAGCGACAGGCTGCAGTAAAGCTCCACGGGGTCTTCACTTCCCATTTGGGGTCCCTGGCCTCTGCACCAGGATAAAAGGTTCAACGGACTCGTGTTTGGGACAGTAGGGCTCTCATTAATCCATTCATGCAAGTCGCCAATTAAGCGACAAGGTACTACGCTACCTTAAGAGGGTCATAGTTACCCCCGCCGTTTACGAGTCCTTCGTCCGGTTGAAACCGGTGTTCAGATACTCGCACTGGGCAGGAATCACCGACTATACTAGTCCTTACGGAGTTGCAGTCAGCTATGTTGTTATTAGACAGTTAGAGCCCCCTGGTCACTGCGACCTGCCTGATCACCAGGCAGGCACCCCTTCTTCCGAAGTTACGGGGCCAATTTGCCGAGTTCCCTAAACACGATTAACTCCGACACGCCTTAGCCTATTCAGCTAGGGGCACCTGTGTCAGTTCTCGGTACGGACATTTGATCACCTTTTCATGGGCTCCAGGACGCGGCCGAGTTACCCCATCACACATTCACCCGGTTCTCACCATAACGGTACTCCCCGGACTTCGGTGCTTAGACGAGGCGACAACCTCGCTCAGCGTATCCCAAAGCGTCAGCGCTTTCGCAAAGATCAAATGGTACAGGAATATTAACCTGTTTCCCTTTCGCTACACTCGAATTACGGTGCAACTTAGGACCGACTAACCCTCGGCTGACGAACATTGCCGAGGAAACCTAGCCCCTTCGGCGGATGGGATTCTCACCCATCTATGCTTCTACTACTGCCAGAATTCTCATTCCTGCACGGTCCACAGGAACTTACACCCCTGCTTCTGCCCATGCAGAACGCCTTCCTACTAGATCACCTTTCGGTGCTCCGTGGTCTCTGTAGTAGGCTTTAGCCCCGTCCATTTTCAGTGCCCTAAACCTAGACTGGTAAGCTGTTACGCACTTTTTGAAGGATAGCTGCTTCTGAGCTCACCTCCCAGTTGTTTTTGGCCTAGGACGCCTTTCAGTGTTGACACTTAGCCTACATTGAGGGACATTAACCACGGTCTGGGTTGTCTCCCTTACGCATTACAAGCTTACCCCGTAATGCGGACTACCAGCCTTCTACGACGTCGGGGAATTTGGAGTTTGACAGGGGAGCGAGGAATTTCTTCCCCGGGATCCCCAATCAGTGCTCTACCTCACCGACTATCTCCAGCCAGGTCATGCTACGGCATGTTTCGGAAGGAACCAGCGGATGCCGGGTTCGATTAATCTTTCACTCCTATACGCAGGTCACGAGAATGATTTGCATATCAAAACCTCAGGCGGTCCTCCACGCAACTTTCGTCACGCTTCAACCTGCCCGCGCATAGATCACCCGGCTTCGGGTCTTATCCCATTGACTCCACGCACTTTTAATACGTCGTCCCACACCCGAAGGCTACGGACATGTTGCTTTCGCTTCGGCTCCCCTCTACGGTTAACCTTCGCCAACAAGATAAACTCTCTGGCCCGTTCTTCAAAACGTAAGTTACGACACTGGCAACCACACCCGTACTACCGCCTCGCGACGGGTTCCTTCATGTGGAAGATCCTTTCGCGCCGTAACACTCTATAACCTGTCAATTTCAGGCACTTTTAACCACCTTATCAGGGTTACTTTTCAGCTTTCGCTCACGCTACTAATACGCTATCGGTTTCGAGTTGTATTTAGTTTTAGAGGTTGATGACCCCTAGATTCCCGCGAGAATTCCAACCCACGGTACTCAGGACACTACCAGGATGCATTGACATACGTGTACGGGACTATCACCCTCTTTGGTGCCTCATTCCAGAGGACCTCCACTTCGTCGCAACAACCAGACGGCAGGCCTACCACACCACATCTCCCTTGCGGGATTCAGTTTGAACTCTGTCGCTTTCGATCGCCTTTACTCACGACATCTCGGTTGATTTCTTTTCCTGCCCCTACTAAGATGTTTCAATTCGGGGCGTTCCCGATCCTTACGGATCAACACCGAAGTGTTAGGATGTCCTATTAGGGTATCTCCGGATCGTAGATTCCATGCCTCTCCCCGGAGCTTATCGCAGCTTGGCACGCCCTTCATCGGCACTCGAACCGAGCCATTCACTGACAGGTTTTTGTCCAGCTTTCCGCTGAACCCATTTGACGCCCGTTGTGCATACCTATACACGGCCTCGACAGGTCATTGATTTGACCTTCGGCCCTTCCCTGGTGATTCACATCTCCAGGTGCATTGAAAGTGGACTCAGGGGGACTTGAACCCTCGGCCTCCGCCTCGCAAAGGCGGCGATCTACCACTGATCTATGAGCCCTCTTCCCTTTCATTGGCATTGGCAACTTTACGGTCTGTTTAGCAACCGCTTCCCGATTTCGTTAGGAGGTGATCCAGCCGCAGATTCCCCTACGGCTACCTTGTTACGACTTAACCCCCCTTGCGGAACCTAGATTCGACTACGGCAACAACCGCAGCCTCATCCAAACCCCACTCGGGTGGTTTGACGGGCGGTGTGTGCAAGGAGCAGGGACAGATTCACCGCGCTATTTTGAAACGCGATTACTACGGATTCCAGCTTCATGTGGGCGAGTTACAGCCCACAATCCGAACTAAGGGCAGGTTTAGGAGATTGCCTTCACCTTTCGGTGTCGATACCCATTGTCCTGTCCATTGTAGCCCGCGTGTAGCCCGGGTAATTCGGGGCATGCTGACCTACCGTTGCCCATTCCTTCCTCCTCTTTAGCAGAGGCGGTCCCAACAGTGTCCCCATCATTCCAGAGAACATGCTGGCAACTGTTGGCGTGGGTCTCGCTCGTTGCCTGACTTAACAGGATGCTTCACAGTACGAACTGACGACGGCCATGCACCTCCTCTCAGCTGATCAAGCAAGGTCTTCAGCCCGGCTATCATATCGCTGTCCTACCCGGTGAGCTGTCCGGCGTTGAGTCCAATTAAACCGCAGGCTCCACCCGTTGTGGTGCTCCCCCGCCAATTCCTTTAAGTTTCAGCCTTGCGACCGTACTTCCCAGGCGGCGCGTTTCACGGTTTCCCTTCGGCACCTCAGTAGCTCGTGGCCACTGATACACCTAACGCGCATAGTTTACGGCTGGGACTACCCGGGTATCTAATCCGGTTTGCTCCCCCAGCTTTCGTCCCTCACTGTCGGAGTCGTTCTGGTGAGACGCCTTCGCCACAGGTGGTCCCCTGAGGATAACAGGATTTCACTCCTACCCCCAGAGTACCTCTCACCTCTCCCGATCCCAAGGTAACCAGTATCCCTGAGACGCCTTCCGGTTGAGCCGGAAGATTTCCCCAGAGACTTAACTACCCAGCTACGGACGCTTTAAGCCCAGTAATAGTGGCCACCACTCGAGCCGCCGGTATTACCGCGGCGGCTGGCACCGGTCTTGCCCGGCCCTTTCTCCAAGTGTTTTTTGCGCACCTGAACAGCCTGTCCATACAGGCACTCGGGGTTCCCTTATCACAGTTTCCTGCATTGTAAAGTTTTCGCGCCTGCTGCGCCCCGTAGGGCCTGGATTCGTGTCTCAGAATCCATCTCCGGGCTCTTGCTCCCACAACCCGTACCGATTACAGGCTTGTTGGGCCGTTACCCCAACAACAACCTAATCGGCCGCAGACCCATCCTGAGGCGGCGGACCTTTTACCTACAAAGCATTCCAGCATTCATAGGCTATGGGGTATTATCTCCAGTTTTCCGGAGTTATCCCCCTCCTCAGGGCAGGTTGTCCACGTGTTACTGAGCAATGCGCCGAGGGCCGAACCCTCTCGACTCGCATGGCTTAATCGAACCCCGATAGCAGTGACCTCTGGCAGGATCAACCAGAATTTGAAGTATAGGCACACTATCAATTTTTCTTAAAGGGATTAGCGGTTACTAAACAGATTTCCGCATTGCCAATGCCAACGTCAGAATCAACACCGACCAATCGGTGATTTTGATTCTCCATCAAAACACAGAATCAAGTTCTGTGTCCCTTTTTGGGAGCGACTTTGAGTGTCGTTCCCGAGTGACTTCGTGGGATTACAGTATTGGACACCAAGGGATATAAACCTTTGTGGCCAACCTTCTGAACCAGAGAGACCGATTCAGAGTCACTGTGCGAGGTAACAATCTACGACTTCAGAGCATATAATACTTTGTACCCCGTGAAGAGTTGCAAAGATCTTACCTCAGAAGACTGAATCCCAGTGGCTGATTCCGGACTTGCCGGGGTCATCAGCACCAGTCATCGTGCTCTACTATGTTGCACCGTGGAGGATATAAACCTTCGTAGCCCCCTTTGAGGGGCGAAAGGCAGACATCCCGGCACACCACATTAGAGTGTGAGATAACACCATTGGAGTTCGGAGAATATAAACCTTCGCAGTCACCCCGAAGGGCGTTAAAGGAAGATCCACATCCCCGTTACCTCAGTCCCATGAGAGTCGATTCCGATCTCGTCGGATTCATCGACCCCGGTCATCTTGCGAGGTAACAACATTGTATCCCACAGGATATAAACCTTCGCAGTCACCCCGAAGGGCGTTAAAGGAAGATCCACATCCCGGAGCACCAATCCCCACAGATTGCAGAGCAACCCATGAGAGTTACCTTGTGTGATAACAAACTTGGTCTTTGACGTATATATACCCTTTCTTTCCCGGAAGACCCGAGAAATAGATATATCCACAGGAGCATTCACCCCTGTGAGTCGTCTCAGACACGACCCCAATATGTTGTCGCCTCTTCCATATAAACCTAATCTGTATCCAGGCGCTCCTGGCCACCCGCGAGATCAGCGGTCTTGAAGTAGCGTGAGAATTCCGGCGTCGTCTGGAGGACATAACTCCTCCCCTCGCGCTGGCGCGCCACCAGATTCCGCCCCACCAGCTCGTCCACATGGGCGTACGAGCCGCTCCCCCGGATCTCCACCAGATCACTCTGCAGAATCGGCTGCCTATAGGCGACCACCGAAAGGGTGCGCAGCACCGCACGCGAGATCTCCGGGCGGACCAGAGGATAGACCAGATCGCTGAACTCCTCTTTCAGGACCATAAACACACTCTCCCCTGAGTCCAGTACCTCAAGAGGAGATGCGCGCTCCAGAAGGCGCCCGGAAAGTTCCGCCGCAAGCGCAGGCACATCCTCGTGCCGCACACCAAGCATACGCTCCAGATCCCGATACTCCACCGGCGCGTCGGCCACAAAAAGAACCGCCTCAAGCATCGCTACTCTGTCCATTCTCTTTCCTCCTCACATACACGTCGCCAAAATACTCTTCCTGCCAGATCTCGACTGTCCCCTCGAGCATGAGAAAGAGGAGCGGGATATAGACATCTATCGTCCCGCGCCCGAGAGAGGAGCAGAGAGAGCGCATCGTCACCGCAGAACCCTCAGGGGCCAGTCTGCCATAGCACGCCATCACCGCCGCCGCCGCCCCCCCATAGTCTTCATCATGGGCCACCGAGACGACATCTGAAGCGCGGATCAGGTCATCTCCCGGGGGACGGGGACTCTGACGCTGGCGTTGACGGCGACGCTCCTCTTTCTCAGCCGCCTTCAGTTCCGTGATCAGTTCATAAAGGGTGACAGGCCTGTGTCGTACCTTCTTCCGACCAATCCTGCGCCGGATTTCCCGTTCGAGGTTCTCGATCGGTTCTCCGATCTCGGGCCCACCAAAGTCGTCATCCTCCTCCCCCGCATCGACATCGCCCTCCACCTGTTCCTCATCGGGATCAGCAGAAAGGTATTCTGACTTCATCCGCAGGAGAGTCGCCGCGTAGAAGAGAGTCCTCCCCGAAACAGCAAGATCAAGTTCCTGGCACCGTTCCAGTTCGGAGAGAAAGCGATCGGTCACCTCGACAATATCAATATTCCAGGGATCGATCTCCCCACGCTCCGCGAGGCGCGCCAGGATCTCAACAGGCTCCTCATGCATGATTCTCGACACCAGTGACAAGTGTACTCTTGTCCGGGCGGATCGTCACGCCCATGATCCTGTCCGCGCACTCGATCATCGGTTTGCGGAGGGAGACCGTGATGAACTGTGCATTCCGAGAAAGTTCCCGGATCATGGCAGCAACCTGCTCCACATTCGAACCGTCGAGGAACATGTCCACCTCATCGAACGCATAGAACGGAGCAGGGAGATATTTCTGGATCGAGAAGAGGAAAGCGAGAGTTGTCAGGGACTTCTCTCCTCCGGAGAGAGCGGAGAGAAGTTGCACCTTCTTCCCGCGCGGCTGGACTGCAAAGGTGAGACCGCCGGCGAAGGGATCCTCCTCATCATCCAGCGCAAGGTGACCGCTCCCGGCGGTGAGCCGCGCAAAGATCTCCCTGAAGTTCGCGTCTATCGCCCTGAAAGCCGTCATGAAAGAGTCGTATTTCATCTTGTCGAAGTGCTCGATCCGCTCGATGATGGAAGTCCTCTCGGCCGAGAGGACCCCCTTTTTCCGGGTCCGTTCCTCAATCCTCTCCGCGACTTTCCCGTACTCCTCGATGGCGAGCATGTTCACCGCCCCGAGCGCGCGCAGGGATCGATCGGCCTCCGTGATCCCCTCATCGATCTCGGCCAGGGAGAGGTCAGTCTCCTCCCCCCCGTCCACCTGCAGGGACTCGATCTCGACCATAAGTGCATCGGCCTTCTCGGTGAGCGTCATGACCAGAAGACGGATGCGGTCGGCCTGCGCGTTCAACCCGGCGCACCGCTTCTCGGCGGCGGCGATCTTTGCAGCGATCTCATCGCGTTTTGTGCGCAGAGCAGTGATCTCGGCGGAGAAGGACTGCTGCCGCCCCTCAAGGTCTGCGATCTCGGTACGCGCCGATGCGATCTCCTCTCCGGCCGCGGCGACCTCGCCGTCGATCCCGCGGTTCTTCCCGGTCAGACGGTCGCGCTCGGCAGAGAGTTCCTGCACCCTCTTCTCGAAGTACTGCCTCTCGCGCTGGGCATCGGTGATGTCGGCCTCCTTGTTCCGCAGCCTCCGCTCAACACCCTCATACTCCCGCCGCGCCCGTTCCAGTTCCTCGGTAAGGCGCGGGATCTCGGTGTCGTCCAGTTTCTTCTTCAACTCGTCGATCTGTCCATTCAGTCCCGCAAGGGCGTCTCCAACCCCGTCTAACTCGGTTTCGACAGCTGCAAGGGCGGTGGCGCTCTCTTCCACCTCGCCCTTCAGGGCAGCAAGATCCCTGCCAACCCTCTCCTCCTCAGCCTTCTGAGACGCCAGACGCCGGCCGTACTCCTCGGTGACAAGGCCATAGCGCGCGAGGCCTTGCTCGATCCCGGCGCGCTTCTGCCGACCCTCGTCCACCTCCGCGGTGAGGCGGGAGATGGACCGTTCGAACCCGGCCGCCTCCTCCTGCTTTCCGGCAAGAGCATGGGAGACCTTCGCGATCTCGTCTTCGACAGCCGCACCGAAGCCTCCCCCCTGCTTCTTCTTCAGGAAACCACCGGTCATCGCCCCAGACTTCTCCAGGAGTTCACCGTCGAGAGTGACCATCCTGTACTTCCCGAGGAGGCGGCGCGCATTCTCCAGAGTGTCCACCACCACAGTCGAGCCGAAGACCTGCTGGAAGGCAAGGTCATACCGGCGGTCGAAGGAAAGCAGGTTGACCGCATAGTCGATCACGCCGGGATCGCGCACAGGCGGGTACTCCCGCGGCTTCATCTTATTGAGGGGGAGGAAGGTGAGCCTGCCAAGCCTCCCTTCCTTGAGGTACTGGATCGCACCCGCGGCGATAGTGTCATCCCCGGCCACGACATAGCGGAGCTTACCCCCGGCCGCCACATCGAGGGCGGTGGCGTACTCGGGAGGGGCCCGGCCGAGTTGGGCGACCGTCCCATAGACGCCGTCCATCGCGAGCACCGCCTCAAGGGCGGGGCCGCCGGCCCCGTCCCTCGACTGCTGCTGCGCTTCCAGCCGCATCATATCCCGTTCGTCTGTCTGGATCTCCTTTCTGAGACGTTCGAGGGACGACCGCCTGGCAAAGAGGGTGCTTTCCGTCTCGGAGAGCCGGCGGTCGAGGGCCGCCTTCTCCGCCGCAGCCACCTCAGTTGCCTTTCTTGCCTCCCCTATCCCGGCCTCCAGGGTGCCGTACCCCGCACGCGCCTCGGCAAGGCGCGCCTCCAGCCGCTCGATCTCCGAGGTCCGCATCCTGCTCTTCTCGATCAGCAGGTCCTGTTCGTGCAGGAGCTCGGAACGCCTGTTCTTCTTCGCGCCGGCCGCCTCCATCAGAGAGAAGAGTTGCTGCTTCAGGCCCTCGGCCTCCTTCCCGCCCTGCGAGATCTCCGCTTCGAGGTTCTCGGTATTCGCCTTCGCGGCGGCGCACTCCATCGCAAGGTTCGCCCTGTCGATGGAGAGGGCCCGGACCTGCTCGGTGCAGGCCGTCACCCGTTCTGCGGCCCGCTTCTCATCGAGGAAGGCCCTGTTGATACCCTCCAGGTTCTCATCCTTCTCCTTTTTCAGGCGGGCGATCGCCCCTTCTGCAACCTTGATCCGTCCCTTCGCCTCTTCAAGAGCAGCGATCAGTTTGAGGTATTCGGTGCCGCTCTTCTCGTTGATCTCGGCATCTGCATCGGCAAGGTCACCCCTCAGGTACGCCAGGTCGTTCTCCTCGATCCCGAGGTCGGCAAGGGCGCGCTCAAGGGCAAGGTCCTGGTCCGCGATCTGGGTGGTGAGGGAAACATGCTCGGCACGCATCTCGCGCACGCGTGCTACGGCCCGGCAGCGCTGGAAATGCTCAAGCCGCTCCTTCCAGTGCTGGTACGCCAGCGCCTGTTCCCGCTCCTGCTTCAACGCGTCCAGGCGGGCGTTGAGCTCGAAGAGCACCACCTCCTCGCGCTCGATCCGTTCGCGCACCACTTCGAGTTCGTCGAGGGCACGGGCCTTCTTCCCTTCGAACTCGGAGACGCCGGCGATCTCGTCGATGATCCTGCGCCGATCTCCGTCGCTCATCTCCATGATCCTGGTGATGTCGCCCTGCATCACCACATTGTAGCCCTCGGGCCTGATCCCGATCTTTGCGAGGACCTCGATAATATCGTTCTGTTTGACGAGCCTGCCATTGAGATAATTATAGGAATAGTAGTTAGAGGTCGTCCTCTTGATCCGCCGCCTGATCTCGGTGCCGTCAGAAAAGGTGATCGCTACCTCGGCGGTATTTTTGCCCGAGTTGAGGTTGATGAGATCTGTCAGTTTCTCGGCCCGGAGACCGCGGGCGCTCGCAAGGGCGAGGGCGAAGAGCAGGCTGTCGATGATATTGCTCTTTCCGGACCCATTCGGGCCAGACACAACGGTGAAACCCTCTAAAAATGGAATAGAGGTCTTTTTTGCAAAAGACTTGAAATTGTCGATCTCAATTCCGGTGATGTACACCAGGCAGCCCCTTATTTCCTGATACTCGTGTCGTCCTCTTCCTCTGCAAAGATGATGGCGCCGGACCGTCTCTCCGTGTTCCTGCGAGAGCCGGACCGCCGCTCAGAGGTGAGACAGGCAGGGGCCTGGTTTGTGGGGGCAACGATGTAATCGGAATGTTTTCGCCGTTCCTTCTTGAGTGTCCCGTCGGTCTGCATGATGAGGTCCATGCCGCTCTCGTCCTCCTCGGGGGCAGGGGCGGGGGCAGGGATGACAACCTTCTGCGGGGCAGGGGCGGCCGCGGGCCTGCGGACGACGTCTTCCTTCATTTCGGGCACCTCTTCGATAAAGACCTTCGGCTTCATACGTTCCGCCCGTTCAACCTCTGCCTTCGCCTCAAAGGCGCGGTTGAGCCGCATCGTCACCGTCTTGAGGTCGAGTACCTCATCGGTCAGTCCCTTGACAAGGGCCTCCATCTCCTTCAACCGCTGTTCAAGCCGGTAGATCCGCTCGTCTTCCGGCGACGCAAAAGTCTTCTCCGAGTCCCGCATCGACACAATCTCCCTCTCCCTCTCTTCAAGTTGATGCTCAAGGAATTTCACTTTGGCATCTTTATTGAGCATATTGTCCCTCAAGATTAAGATGATGCTATTGACCTATAATGATTGTGCTCTTATTCTCCGCCGATCCGGAGACAGAATAATAAAGGGCAGAATACCAGACTGACGCCCGGACACCCTGACAGGGAGGGCGAGACAGGGGAGTCTGACCCCGCGGGGGAAAGAGGACGAACGAGAAATAACCGGGATCCTGCCGCCCGGGAGAACAATGCCCGGGACATGGCGGCATTCTGCACTGGCAACGGCCGAAGACATAATACTGATCACGGCGATGTTTTTGTACATGTCTAGTCTTGCCAGTACTGATCCAGAACTCACGGAAATTATCGAAAAAGAGCGCCTCAGGCAGACAAACGGCCTTGAACTTATCGCATCGGAAAATGTCGTATCGAAGGCCGTCATCGAAGCCGCAGGCTCGATCCTGACCAACAAGTACGCCGAAGGATACCCCGGGAAGCGGTATTACGGCGGCTGCGAATACTATGACATGATCGAGAACCTCGCACGGGACCGTCTTTGCCAGCTCTTCGGCGCGGAGCATGCAAACGTCCAGCCCCACTCGGGCTCTGGGGCCAACATGGCCGTCTACTTCGCCACCATCAAGTACGGCGACAAGATCATGTCCATGAAGCTCTCCGAGGGCGGCCATCTCTCCCACGGTTCGCCGGTGAGCTTCTCCGGCAAGATGTACAATGTCGTCCAGTACGGCGTGGACCATGAAACCGAGGTCATCGACTACGCGACCCTCGCCGACATGGCACGGAAGGAGAAGCCGCAGATGATCGTCTGCGGCGCCTCGGCATACCCGCGCGAGATCGACTTCAAGGCCTTCGGCGAGATCGCCGAGGACGTCGGGGCCTCCTGTATGGCCGACATCGCCCACATCGCAGGCCTTGTCGCCACCGGCCTCCACAACTCCCCGCTGGACGTCCTCCCCTTCACCACGACGACCACTCACAAGACCCTCCGCGGCCCCCGCGGCGGCGCGATCATGTGCCGCAAAGAAGACGCACAGGCCATCGACAAGGCGGTCTTCCCCGGCCTGCAGGGCGGCCCCCTGATGCACATCATCGCTGCCAAGGCAGTCTGCTTCAAGGAAGCGCTCACCCCGGCCTACAAGGACTACTGCAAACAGGTCGTCAGGAACGCCAAGACTCTCGCCGCTACCCTCGACTCCGAAGGGCTGCGCCTTGTCTCCGGCGGCACCGACAATCACCTCATGCTCCTCGATCTCTCTGACAAGGGCCTGACCGGCCTGCAGGCCGAGAACGCCCTCCATGACGCCGGGATCACCGTGAACAAGAACACGATCCCGCGCGAGACCCTCTCCCCCTTCGTGACCAGCGGTCTGCGGATCGGCACCCCGGCCGTCACCTCCCGCGGCATGAAAGAAGAAGAGATGAAGCAGATCGGGCACTTCATCGCCACCATCCTCAACGATATCGAAAACAAGGAGAAGATCGCAGGGGTGAGGAAGGACGTCGAGACACTTGCGAGCAAATTCCCCATCTACGCGGTAATCGAATGATTCTCGACGGCAAGGCCCTATCGGAGAAGAGGCTCGAACTCCTCAGGGAAAAGATCGAGGAGTCGGGGCTCTACCCCCACCTCGCCACGGTTCTGGTGGGCAGCGACCCGGCCTCGCAGATGTATGTCCGGATGAAGCACCGGGCCTGCGAACGGGTCGGTATCGGATCGGTCCGCATCGAACTCCCTGAGACGGCGACGACGCAGGAAGTCCTCCAGGCGGTCGAACGCCTCAACAACGACCCCGAGATCTCAGGGATCCTGGTGCAACTCCCCCTGCCGCGGCAGGTGGACACGGAGAGGGTGATCAACGCCGTCCTCCCGGAGAAGGACGTCGACGGCTTCCACCCGGTGAATGCCGGGAAACTCTTCGCCGGTCAGCCGCAGTTCGTGCCCTGCACACCAGGGGGCATCATGACGATGCTCTCCGAGTACGGGATCCCGATCGCCGGCAGGAACGCCGTCGTTGTCGGGAGGAGCGTGGACGTCGGGAGGCCGATGGCCGCCCTGCTCCTCAACGCCGACGCAACGGTGACGATCTGCCACTCGAAGACGGTGGATCTCCCCGCAATCGTGCAAAGATCTGACATCCTGGTCTCCGCGATTGGCAGGGCCAGGTTCGTGAAGGCCGAGATGGTGAAAGAGGGAGCGGTTGTCATTGACGTCGGCATCAACCATGATGAAAACGGGAAACTCTGCGGCGATGTCGACTTCGATTCTGTCGCGGAGAAGGCTTCGGCCATCACCCCGGTGCCGGGCGGCGTCGGGCCCATGACCATTGCAACCCTCATGGAAAACACCTTCAAGGCCGAACAGGCGAGGTCATGCAATCCTGTACTGTAAAGGGCATGACAGTCGGCGGCGGGGCACCCGTCCGCATCATGGGAATCATCAATTGCAGCCCCGAATCTTTTTTTTCCGGATCTTATGTCCCGGGATGCGCCGTCCGTGACCGTGCCTTCGCGATGATCGACGAGGGCGCGGATATCGTCGATGTCGGTGCGCGGTCCACCGCACCCGGATCGGTACCGATCACGGTTGCTGAAGAGATCGAGAGGATTGAAATAGCCCTTGCCGAACTCGACGGGAGCGGTGTCGCGGTTTCGGTAGACACGATGTACCCCGAGGTGCTTGATGCCTGCCTGCGCCACGACATCCATTTGATCAACGACATCAGCGGCCTCTCGAACCCGGCGTACGCACGCCTCGCGGCAGATTCCGACCTGCCGGTCGTGGCCATGGCGACCGGTCGCCTCCCCGGCGACCCGAAAGGGACGGAGGCGACTCGCGCCGTCCTCGGTCAGGTGATAGAGCGTGCTCGCGCCGCCGGGATCGAGGGCCTGATCCTCGACCCCGCTGTCGGTCGGTGGACACCGGAACGAACCTATGCAGATGACTGGGAACTCTGCCGCAACTTCGGCAGGTTTAAAGCAGCAGGGTACCCGATCCTCCTTGCGATCTCGCGCAAGTCCTTCATCGGCGACCTGATCGGCCGGCCATCGGAGGAGCGCCTCGCGGCCACCCTCGCCCTGACGGCGAGACTCCTCACGGACGCGGATATGGTGCGGACCCACGACGTGGCGGCGACGCGCGATGCAGTCCGTGTCATCGAACATATGGAGCAATCACTATGAGCGGATGGTTCAGTGTCTATGCCCTGCATACCGGGCTTATCCATGACGGCGACGACCTGACCGGAAAGGTCCTCGCGGCGGCAGGCGTCGCCCCCTGCCAGGGAGTGCAGGACGGGGACATTCTCCTCCTCGCCGAATCGGCGGTGGCGACGGCCGAAGGAAGGGTCGTCAGACTGGATTCTGTCGCCCCCTCTGCGGAGGCACTCACCCTTGCAGAGCGCTACCACCTTGAGCCGAGGATCGCGGAGGTCGTCCTGCGCGAGTCAGACTGCGTGGTCGGCGGGATACCGGGCTACCTTCTCACCCTCAAGAACGGCACCCTCCTCCCGAACGCAGGGGTGGACCACTCAAATGCACCGGACGGCGCCGTCGTGCCCCTCCCGGCCGACCCGGACAGAAGCGCCGCACAGATGAGAACTGCGATCAGGGAGAGACTGGGGGCAGACATCGGCGTGCTTGTCATCGACTCCCGCACCCACGCGATGCGCCTCGGGTGCAGCGGTGTCGCCATCGGATGTGCCGGCATCCGCGCGGTTGTCGACGAGGCCGGAAGGCTCGACCTTTATGGCAGGGAACTCGAAGTAACGAAAAGGGCGGTCGGCGATTGTCTCGCCTCGGCGGCCGAACTTCTCATGGGGGAGGCCGACGAGTGCGTCCCGGCCGTGCTCTTCAGGGGCAGCGGCATCGGGATCACCGACGATGTCGGGATCCCGACGATCGACGCCTCAGACTGTCTCTTTATGGGTGCGGCGCTCCACGCCGACCCTGCCCTTTTCAATAGAAAGGGCAAAACCGAGTGACTCGAGGTACCTGCGGGCCGCACCGGCCCCGTGGATCAGGACCTCGACCAGATCCTCTTTTTCGTCCACGTCGGTATGGAGCCTGAATGAATCGACGACTTCGCAGGAGAGGCCGGCATCAGCCGCAATCGCCGCGTGTTTCAGGAAACTCGCCCCATAATAGTCGACATGATACCGGGACGGTTCCCGCACGAAGATCGCGTTCGTCCCCCCGCCGCGGCCGGGCATGATGGCAATGTCGGCTGACGTCGCGATCATCCGCGCGATCGCCGCACCGTCGGCAAGGGGGAGGTCGGCCATGATGATGAGCAGGGGGCCCCCTGCCGAGGCAAGGACACGGTCCAGGGACTCGTTGAGCCCGGCCGGATCGACAGTCACCGGGGCGTCGGGGTGCTCGAAGGGCGCGGTGCAGAGGAGGAGAGGGGCGCACCCCCCCATGCGCACGGCACGGATGACATCGGAGAGCATCGCCCGTGCAAACGCTTCCCTCTCCTCCTGGTCCATCACGCAGGAGAGACGGGTCTTGGGGTTCTTCGGCTTGAAAGGGATGACAGCATCAACTGGCATTTCAAAAGACTTTAGCCCGATACCCCGAAAAAACAATCGGATTTGCCCCGACCGCGCATGTCGGCCCATGCAGTCGATCTCGCGCCTCGCCTCTCCGGACAGGCCCCCGACAGAGTGATGGAAATCCCCTGCCGCCACCGACGCGAAGGTTAGATGAAGGTGGAAGGGGAATGGTACCTGCATGCACCGCCGGGTGATCACCTTTTCACGGAACATCTTCCTCCCGCTCACCACAGTCTGCGCGAACGCCTGTAGTTACTGCTGTTTCAGGAGAGACGTCGCCGAAGGGTGCGTCATGCCGCCCGGAGAGGTGCACAGGACGATCGACGGGGGGGCGCGACTCGGCTGTACCGAGGCACTATTCACCTTCGGCGAGAGGCCGGGCGAGGTGCGGGGTTTCAACGATCACCTCGCCGCGATCGGTTATGCCGATATCCTCGACTACTGCTATGACCTCTGCGCGTATGCGGTCGGGGCCGGGGTCCTGCCGCACACCAATGCCGGCATCCTGACCTACGACGAACTCGCACGTCTTCAAGACGTGAATGCCAGCATGGGGCTGATGCTTGAGACGACGGCCGATGTCCCTGCACACCGGAACTCACCCGGGAAAGACCCTCTCGTCAGGATCGAGATGATCGAGAATGCAGGGCGGCTCAGGATACCTTTCACGACCGGCATCCTCGTCGGGATCGGGGAGACGGCCGCGGACAGGGAAGAGTCCCTCGAAGTGATCGCAGGGTTGCACCGGCGCTACGGCCACATTCAGGAGGTCATTGTCCAGAACTTCTGCCCGAAGGAAGGGACAGGGATGGCCGAAACCACCCCGGTGACGACCGACGTGATGGCCGAGACGATCAGGCTCGCCCGAGAGGTCCTGCCCGAAGAGGTCGCCGTCCAGATCCCGCCAAACCTCGCCGATGCCGCCTCGCTCCTTGCGTGCGGGATCGACGACCTCGGCGGGGTCTCCCCCCTGACCATCGACTATGTCAACCCCGAGCACCCCTGGCCGCAGGTCCAGGAGCTCAAGAGCCTCGTCGGGGACGCAACGTTGCAGGAGCGCCTCTGCATCTACCGCCGCTTCATCGAGAAGGGATGGTATGCGGAGAGGCTGGCGCCGTTGATCCACACACTCCAGAAAGATATTGAGGAGAGGTCTTTGTGACTGAACAGGAACCCATCTACCGCGGAAAGGCAAAGTCCGTATTCCGCTCTGACAACCCTGACGAACTGATCGTGAAGTTCAGGGATGATATCACCGCCTTTGACGGTGCGAAGAAGGACGAACTCGCACGGAAGGGCGCATACAATGCCCGGGTCTCGGCGTATCTCTTCAGGTACCTGGAGGAGAACGGCGTTTCGACGCACTTCGTCCGGATGGAGGACGAAACGACGATGATCGTGCGGCCCCTGAAGATGATCCCGGTCGAAGTGATCGTCAGGAACATCGCTGCGGGTTCCCTTGTCAGGAACTACCCCTTCGAGGAGGGCGCACCCCTGAACCCGCCGGTGATCGTCCTCGACTATAAGGACGACGCACGCCACGACCCCATGATCAACGACGAGATCATCGTCGCCCTCGGCTTCATGACCACCGGGGAGATCGCAGAGGTCAAAAAGGCCGCCCTGAAGATCAACGACCTTCTCAAGGAGAAGATCGATAAAATCGGCCTTGACCTTGTCGATTTCAAGCTGGAGTTCGGCCGCCACGGGGATGAGATCCTCCTCGGCGACGAGATCTCCATGGACTCGATGCGCCTGTGGGACAAGAAGAGCCATGCTTCGATGGACAAAGACGTTTACCGTTTCGACAAGGGTGACGTCATGGCCACCTATGCCGAGGTCGTACGGCGCCTCACCGGAGAGTGAAATAATGAAGTACACTGCCAAGATCACGATTGCCCTGAAAGACGGGATGCTCAACCCCGAGGCGCGTGCGATCCAGCACGCCCTCGCGAACCTCGGATTCACGACTGAGTCCCTCTCCACCGCGAGGGTCTTCTTCGTCACCCTCGATGCTGCAAGCGCCGACGCCGCACAGGCCGAGGCCGAGAAGATGTGTGAGCGCCTGCTCGCGAACCCGGTCATCCACCGCTACGAGGTCGAGGTCGCAGCATGAAGTTCGCGGTGGTCCAGTTCGGGGGGAGCAACTGCGACCGCGATGTCCGGTATGTCCTCGCCGACGTCTGCGGCGTGGACTGCGACCTCGTCTGGTACAAGGACGGGCTGAAGCAGGACTATGACGCGATCGTCATTCCAGGTGGCTTCAGTTACGGCGACTACCTGCGGGCAGGGGCGATCGCCGCACGGACGCCGGTGATGGACGCGATCCGCCGGCACGCCGATGCAGGCAGGCTTGTCCTCGGGATCTGCAACGGCGCTCAGATCGGGGCGGAGAGCGGGATGGTTCCCGGCACCTTCACGACCAATGCCACGCCGAAGTTCATCTGCCAGCCTGTCTGCCTCAGGGTCGAGACCGCCGACTCGCCCTTCACCCGCCTGTATAAGAAGGGCGAGGTGGTCAGGATCCCGATCGCCCACAAGGAGGGGCGGTATGTCGCGGCCCCTGAGACCCTCGCAGGCCTCAACGCGGAGGACAGGGTCGCGTTCAGGTTCTGCGACGAGGCCGGGAATGTCACACCGGCGGTGAACCCGAACGGCGCAGCGGAGAATATCACCGGCATCATCGGTGGCAATGCGAGGAACGTCCTCTGCATGATGCCGCACCCGGAGCGCGCCTCAGAAGAGGTGCTCGGCTCTGCCGACGGCAAGAAGATCTTCCTTTCCATGGTCAGGACGATCGAGGAAGGGAACTGATCCCTTTTTTTCACGCGGGGCCGCCCCGCGAAAGAATTTATCTCCTCCAGCCGATAGTCTCACGATGACAGATATCGCACAGGAAGAACTCGAAGAGCAGATCCTGAAGTGGGCAGAGGATTACGCCCGGAAAAACGGATGGACGCTCAACCCGGATGACAAACAGTTGCAGACCGTGATCAGGGGGCTTGCACGAAACACTATCCGGTTCGGCGAGCAGTACTGCCCCTGTCGTCTGCGGAGCGGCGATGCCGAGGAGGACAAAAAGATCGTCTGTCCCTGCATCTACCACCGGGACGAGGTGGAGAACGAGGGGCAGTGCCACTGTCGTCTCTATTTCCAGAAGACAGACGCGTAAAAGACCATACCTTGAAACAAAGAGGCGGTTGGGAGGCCGCCTCTCTTTTTTTCAGGAACAGATTCTGTAGAATTCGGCATGAACGCCGGGCTCAAGCACACCTCGAAGTTATCCCAGAACTGATCCGAATCCTCAGTCACGCAGGTGAAATGACTCACATTCTGTTCTGAAAAATCGGCTCTGTTAAAACCTTTTCTGGTGTGCCTGCGCCGGGGGACTACGCCCCCGGACCCCCACTCAGGATTGACAGGGATACGACAATCTCCCTCCTCAGAAGATCCTGTTCGCTCTTCCTGGGGCCAATCGCAATGGGGGGTCCGGGGGTGAAACCCCCGGCAGGCAGTATGGGGAAGGCGGGGGATCCGCGTCTCCTCTCAGGAAAGGGAGAGAGACATCAACCTGAAATGAGGATTAAGGGCCACCTCATCCCCGCTCCCCCGCCACCCTCCTCCCTGCCAGCGCTTTCCAGGGGTACGGGACGGCGAAAACGAGGAGGAGGGCCGCGACGACCGGGAGGGGGAGGGTGGCAAGGGCGGTCCCGAGGGAGGAGGCGTCGGCTATCGCACCGGAGACGGCGACGCCAATCCCGCCCGCCCCAACGGCAAGGCCGAGCATCAATCCTGAGGCAAGCCCGACATTGCCGGGCATCACCTCCTGCGCCATCGCCACCGTGACCGAGAAGGTGGACCAGAGGAAGAAGCCGAAGATGAGGAGGGCAACGTAGGAGACCGACCCCGAAGTGGCGAGGAAGAGGACGAAGAAGGGGATGGAGGCGGCAAGGCCGAAGACGGTCCACTCCTTCCTCCCATAGGTGTCGGAGAGGACACCGCCGACATACTGCCCGACAACGCCAGCGACGAGCATCAGGGAGACGAGGGTGTTGGCGGTGAGGAGGCCGACGCCGAGGTGGACGTGGAAGTAGGTCGGCAGGTAGGCGATGGCCGAGAAGATCGCCCAGGAGCGCAGCGCCCCCACGGCGACGATCAGGGCAATCGGCCGGTAGGAGGCTGGGGCCTCACGCACCGCGGGACTGACGGTATGTCCGGCTTCGACACTCTCGCGGGGGAAGATCAGCGGCGAGAGGAGGGCGGTGACGACACCGATGACGGCGAGGACAAGGAGGCCAGGGAGGCCGAGGGCGCTCACCGCAAGTCCGGCAAGGACCGGGCCGAGGGCGAAGCCGAGGTTGCCACCGATAACGAAGATGGAGGTGAGCCTCCCGCGGTTATCGGTTCTGCTGGCCCTGTTTACTGCCAGGAGGGCGAGGGGGTGGAAGGTCGCGGCGCCGAAGGCGGCAAGGGCGGCGCAGATGAGGAGGAGGGCGTAGTCGTCGACAAGACCGAAGGCTCCAATGCAGAGGGAGGCGATGAGGAAGGGAACGGCAAAGGGAACGGAAAATCCCCGTCTATCAGAGAGGTAGCCGATGGCAGGCTGGAGGAGAGAGGAGGTGATGTTGAACGCGGCGACGATGAGGCCGGCAAAGAAGTACGACCAACCGTGCGTGGCGATGAGGAGGGGGAGGACGGCCGGGATGACCGGCGAGTAGATGTCGATGACGAGGTGGCCGAAGGAGAGGGAGAGGACCGACTTCAGTTCCTTGAGCACCTCAACACCTCTCGATCCGCAGGATTTCGACCGGGATATCGAGGCGGTCGCGCCGGTGGAAGGCGAAGGTCCGCGGGAGGGTGAAGGAGCCCCCAACCGCGCCGGTGATCCTGCCGCGGCCGGCGATATAACTCTCGATAAAGGGGCGGGACCCGGCGTTGAAGATGCCGTAGACGACGCCAGCCGAGGCAAGGGCGCAGTCGATGAAGGGGCGGTCGGCGTGTTTTTTCTGGGCGCCGAAAGGGGGGTTCATGACGACGGTGTCGAAGGTCTGTGGCCGGATCGGGAAGGCGAGGCCGATCTCCCCGCAGACGAGGTCGACCTCCGCCCCAACAAGGGCGGCATTTGCCTGCGCGGTCCGCAGGGCCGCCCTGTCGACGTCGACCCCGACGACCTCTCCGGCCCCGATGAGGGAGGCGCCGCAGGCGAGCATCCCGGTACCGCAGCCGAGGTCAAGGACACGTTTCCCCTCGACCGCATCCTCCCCCGCGGCATGGTGGAGGAGGCGAGCGGCGACAGTCGCCGGCGTGGCGTACTGTTCAAGCGCCGGCTTTGGCGCGGGAAATCCGGAGAGTTTCTGGAGTGTCATCTCAAGGTGCCGCAGGCGCATATCTGCATACTACTTGGAAAGAGAGGGGGATGAACGTGCCGGAGGGGGTCAGCCCTGGGAGGGTGCCAGACGGTAATAAGTCCATTGTACTCGATAACCGCAGAGACCACAGTGCCGTTCACCGAGCGCGCCTGCATATAGTCCCACGAGAGAGCCAGGTCCTCATCTCTGTTGAGGACGATTGCACTCCAGTCGTCTCCGGGCGGCGGGAGGAAGAAGAGAGGGGTGGGACGCCGCACCTTCTTCCCCTCGACGATAAGGTCGTACAGGGCGGGGTGGGCGGCGAAGTCCTCTTCGGTGAGGTGGATGACGACGGAGGAACTCACGGACGGAGGGGAGCAGGGAGCGGCGATCACATGCTCCGGCGTCCCTGCGACCATTGGGAGGAAGAAGAGGGTAGAGAAGAGAGTGAAGGCAACGAGAAAGAGGAGGGCGTACCTGAGGAGCGGGCGCATGATAGACCCTCTCCCCGGTGATCGAAATATCTTCCTCTTCAGATCTCGTCGATGACGTAGTCATCCCATTCACGCACGGCGACCAGGATCTCAAACTCCTGGGGGGTGAGGAGGGGGACAGGGAAGCGGACCTGATCATCATACGCGAGGCGGGGGCAGGCGGTGTTCACATAGGCACCGCACCCGAAGTTGGTCATCTCCGCGGCCGAGACCTCGCGCATCGTGATCACGACCGCCTTCTCCGAGAGGGCAGCGAGGCGGGCGGCGAGCGCGGGCCGTGCCTGTCCGCTCTTTGTCGAGAGAAGGATGCCGATGCTCTCCGCGGACCGCGCCTTCTCGATGAGGGCGAAGCGCCGCCGGAGAAGACGGTCGGCGGAGACCTCCTGCGTCTCTCTGGTATAGGGGTCGAGGGCGACGACCCTCTTCCCTGTCGCCATCTGGACGCCGATCGCATGGAAGACCCCTGTCCCCACAAAGAGGATCTCAGGGGCCGCAAGGGCGCGGGCATTCGCATAACTACAGCCGAGCACCTGGCCGGGCAGGGGGGTGCGCCCGCCGCCGGGTGCGACCTCGGCCGCGATGCCGTGCGCGGCGAGGGCGGCGGCGATGTCCGGCAGGAGGTGGACGTGCTGGACCGTCGTGACGAGGCCCACCTCCGTCCCGGAGAGGAGGGGGAGGGCGGCCGAGACGACCGCAGGGTCAAAGTCGAAGGGGAGATACTCGTAGACGACGCCCGGCCGCTCCTCCACAGGGGCGTGGCCGATATGGACGAGGAGGTCGGCACCTGTCAGGGCGACGGCGTCAAGGGCAAGGTCGCACGCACCATAGCAGGGGTCGCCGGCCACCGCCGTCACCTCTATACCTTCGGCTGCGAGGGCCCGCGCCAGGGGCGCGGCATGGCGTTTCAGCCCGTCGGGGAGCTGGAGGACGACACGCCGCGCGCCCTCTGCCTTCACCCGCGCCGCAATATCAGCGGCACGAATCGGTGACATGAACCCCATGTTCGTCGACGTCGATGGTGACGAGCGTGGTGAACGGGCGGTCGAGAGAGGGGTTCCCGCGGCGGATCACGACACAGATATCCTCGATCTCCGCACCGGCACTCTCCAGGGCGGCAATGACCGCCTTGAGCGTGCCGCCCGTGGAGATCACGTCGTCGATGATGACGACGCGGTCGCCCTTCTCGATCCCGTTCAGGTAGAGTTGCCCGCTCGAGTAGCCGGTCGACTGGTGGACGGCAACCTCGCCCGGGAGGCTGTACTGACGCTTCCTGATGATGTTCAGGGGTATATCGGTCACCAGGGAGAGGGCGGTCCCGATGTGGATGCCCATCGCCTCGGCGGTGACGATCTTGTCGACGTCGCGGAGGTCCATGACGCTGACCATCGCACACGCCACCTCGCGGAGGAGGCAGGGGTCGAGGAGAGGCACGCCGTCCGTGATCGGGTGGATGAAGTAGTTGTAGTCTCCCCGCCGAACGATGGGGCAGGACTCAAGCGATGATTTCAGCCTTTCAAGCATTCATTTCACCTACATCTCTGAGAAATTCTTCGATCACGTCCCTGTGGACATGGGGCATCATGACCGTGCGCATGTGCCCGCGCCGGGTCCATGAGACACGCCAACCCGGTGGAACCGCGCCGGCCTCGAAGGTCGCCACATTCAGGTCCGGAGTGACGGCACGCCGGTATCCGAGGGTCTCCATCCCCTCGATGAGCCGCACAGTATTCTTCATGCACCCCTCGACGACCGCCTTCATGCCGCTCATCCCGAGATACTCGAGGACGGCAAAGGCCCCGACGACCGCACCGCCAGAACGCGTCCCGGCAAGGGTGCACTCCTGCTTCACGGTGAGATAGGGAGTCTCCACGTTGAGGAGGTTGAACCATGCAGGGTCCCTGACAACAAGGCAGCCGCACGGGATCGTGCTCATCCCCATCTTGTGGGGGTCGACGGCGATGCTTGCTACGCCGGGAAGGGCAAAGTCGAAGGGCATGGGTTTCTTCAGGAAGGGGATGACAAGGCCGCCGAAAGCGGCGTCCACATGGAGGGGAACGCCCCCGTCATGGGCGATGCCCGCGACCTCCCGGATAGGATCGACGACGCCGTACTCGGTCGTCCCGGCGATCCCGACGATGCAACAGGTGTTCCCGTCGATACGCTCCTGCATGGCCCCGGTGTCCATCCTGAAGGTCTCGTCGCAGGGCACGGTCCGCATCTCGAGGTGGAGGATGTCGCAGGCCTTCTCAAAGGAGAAATGCGCCGACTCAGGGACGATCACATTCGGGCGGCGCGACTCCTTCATCTTCGCGTAGATCCTGAGAGCCTGGAGGTTTGACTCGGTCCCCCCGGAGGTCGCATAGCCTCCGGCACCGGCGTGGTGGAAGAGGGCGCCGATACGCTCCACCAGGAGTTCCTCGATAGACGCCGTCCCCTTGAATAAGCCCGGGTCACCAAGGTTTGCCTCAATGAACATCTGGTGTGCACGCACCGCAACCGGATGGGGGACCGTGCACATCGAGCTGAGTACATGGTGATAATTGGAATCCTCTCTCTTCTTCAAAGAGAGGAAGGAAAAGAGTTCTTCCTCTGATATGCCTGTTTCATGCATTCTTGAGTCTCACAGAGTCGAGGATCATCCGCTTCTCGGTCCGCGCTGCAGTCTCGCGGATCTTCGGGACAGCGTCGATATTTGCCGAAACGCTCGTGATACCATTCTCGATGAGCCACTGGACCATTGCGGGTTCAGAACCGGCCTGGCCGCAGATTGAGCACTCGACATCGTACTGCCGGCAGACGGCGATGGCATCCTTGATCAATTTGAGAACGGCCGGGTGCCGGGGGTTGTACATCGGGGCAACGAGTTCGTTGTTCCGGTCGATGGCGATGGTGTACTGGATCAGGTCGTTCGTGCCGAAGGAGGCGAAGGAAACGCCGGCCTTGCAGAAGTCCTCGATGAGGATCGCGCAGGCCGGGATCTCGATCATGATGCCGAGAGCGATCTCGTCCACCTTCACGCCCCAGGAGGCAATGAGATCCTTTGCCCGGACAAACTGGTCCGGGTGGGAGACGAGGGGGAACATCAGGCCGAGGTTGTCGTAGCCCGCGTCCCAGAGCCGCTTGAAGGCCTCGATCTGCATCCTGAACTGTGCCGGGCTCTGGAGGTCGCGGCGGAGACCGCGCCAACCGAGCATCGGGTTGTGCTCGTCAGGTTCTTCCTCGCCGCCGAGCATGTTGCGGAACTCGTCGGTGGGGGCGTCGAGGGTTCGGACCCAGACAGGTTTGCCCGGGAAGGCGTCGAGGACGACCTTGATACCTTTGTAGAGCTCGTTGATGAACTCCTCTTCCTTGCCCTGGGAGATGAACCAGCCCGGGGTCTTGTTCAGGCCGAGGATGAGGTGCTCGATCCTGAGGAGCCCGACGCCATCGGCGCCGGTGGCAGCGGCCCGCGCTGCGGCTTCGGGGAGGGAGACGTTAACCTTGATGCTCGTCGCGGTGATGACCTGAGCCTGTGCCAGGAGGGCGGCGACCGCTGTGGGGGCGGCGGGGACTGTCGGGGTTGCCGGAGCAGTTGCGATAGCGCCTTCAAAGACAAGGCCCTTCTCACCGTCGAGGGTGATCATCTGCCCATCTTTCAGGGTCTTTGTAGCCTTCTTCGTCCCGACGACCGCAGGGGTGCCGAGTTCTCTGGAGACGATCGCCGCGTGGCAGGTCATCCCGCCCTCATCGGTGACGATGCCGCCGACCTTGCGCATCGCCGGGACCATGTCGGGGTTTGTCATCTTGGCAACAAGGATGTCGCCTTCCCTGACCTTGCCGAGGTCCTTGACATCGTGGACGATGATCACACGGCCACTGGCGACACCCGGCGAGGCGCCGTTCCCCTCAAGGAGGACCTTGCCAAGATCGCCGGTTTCTGCTGCGGCCTTCTTTTCATCGGCCTTGATGGTGGTGATCGGACGGGACTGGAGGATATAGATAGTGTCCCCGACGATCCCCCACTCGAGATCCTCCGGGACGCCGTAGTGTTCCTCGGAGATCCGGGCGTATTCAGCAAGAGCCTCTACCTCGGCGCCGGAGAGGACGGGCATGTCCTGGCGGTCCTTCGGGATGGTCACCAGTTCGGTCCCGTGGTCCCCTGTCGGGACGATCATATATTCCTTGTTCGAGATGAGCCGGTCCACGATCCGCTTCAGACGCCTGTCATAGACATATTTGTCCGGAGAGACACTCCCCGAGACCACGGCCTCGCCAAGACCCCATGATCCTTCGATGATGGTGAGGGGTTCGCCGGTGACAGGGTGCGACGAGAACATGACGCCCGCCTTCTCCGACCTGACAAGTTGCTGGACGACGACGGCGATGTTGACGGTCCTGTCGTCGAAGCCCTGCTTTGCGCGGTAGTAGATGGCGCGGGCACCGTACAGGGAGGCCCAGCACTGCTGAACCGCCTCGATGACCGCAACCTCTCCCTTGATGTTCAGGTATGTCTCCTGCTGACCGGCGAAACTTGCATCAGGCAGGTCCTCTGCAGTAGCACTGGACCTGACGGCGACAACCATCTCACCGTCACCCATCTTATCATAGGCTACAAGGATCTCTTCCCTGATGTCTTCGGGCATCTTCGCACCGATGACCATCGCCTTGACGTTCTGCGAGACTTCCTCGAGTTCGTCGCTGTTTTCAACATCGAGGTCAACAAGCAGGTCAAAAAGGGAGTCTTCAAGCCCGGTGTCAATGAGAAACTTTCTGAATGCCTGGGCCGTTACCACAAATGCATCGGGGACGGGCAGCCCGACAGAGGTCATTTCACCGAGGGATGCACCCTTTCCCCCGACGAACGGGATATCGTCCTTTGATATCTCTGAGAGCCACAAAATGTTGGGCATTTCGGTCATTATCGCACCACATATATGGTGGGTCTGACGAATCATATAGATTCTCCCTCCCCTCACTTTTCGCCACCTGCGCGGGGCAGGAGATGTGAAAAAATGAGACCCGACCTCTTTCCAACGATAGCCCCCGGGCATCCCCATCCCTGAGAGAAAAAGACATGAATACCATCAGGGCATCATACATAATGGGGTTTACATTGAAATTCAGAGTCCTTGTCAGCGACCCGCTGGCTGAAGAAGGCATTGAAATATTAAAGGAGACGTGCGACGTCGATGTCCGCACGAACCTGACCGAAGAGCAGTTGATCGAGGCGATCAAAGACTACGATGCAATTCTCGTGCGGAGCGGAACCGAGGTCACGGCAGCAGTGATCGAGGCCGGGACAAACCTGAAGTACATCGGGCGCGCAGGGGCCGGCGTCGACAATATCGATACCGAAGCAGCGACGCGCCGCGGCATCCCGGTTGCGAACGCTCCGATGGGCAACACCCTCGCGGCGACCGAGCACACGATTGCGATGATGCTCTCCCTTGCACGCAACATCCCGCAGGCAACCGCATCCCTGAAAAAGAAGGAGTGGAAGCGCTCGAAGTTCATGGGAGTCGAGGTGAACGAGAAGACTCTCGGCATCGTCGGTCTCGGTCGGATCGGCCGTGAGATCGCAAAGCGCGTCATCGCGATGGACATGAAGGTCGTCGGCTACGACCCCTTCATCACGAAGGAGAACGCGGCGCAGATGGGCGTCGAGTTGATGGGTATCGACGACCTGGTGAAGGTCGCGGACTTCATCACGGTGCACACGCCCCTGACGCCCGAGACGAAGCACCTGATCAATGCCGAGCGCATCGCCACGATGAAGGACGGCGTCAGGTTGATCAACTGCGCCCGCGGCGGCATCATCGATGAGAAAGCGATGTACGACGGGCTTGTATCCGGGAAGATCGCCGGCGCTGCCCTCGATGTCTTCGAGAGCGAACCTCCCTTCGAGTCGCCTCTCCTCACCCTCGACAGCGTGATCGTCACCCCGCACCTCGGGGCAAGCACGGTCGAGGCGCAGAAGAATGTGGCGGTCTCGGTCGCGAAGCAGTGCCTTGCCGTCTTTGCCGGCGAGCCTGCAAAGTACGCGGTGAATGTGCCGATGGTTCCGCCAGACCAGCAGGACCTGATGGAGCCCTTCGCCTACCTCGGGGAGAGGATGGGCAAGCTCGCCACCCAGCTCGTCGAGGGCAGGATCGGGGAGATCAACATCACGTACGGTGGCGACCTCGCCGGGAACCGCTTCACCAGGTACATCACCCGCGCCGTCCTCAAGGGGATTCTGGACCCGGTCCTCCGCGAGCCTGTGAACTTCGTCAACGCCGAATACGTGACGAAGGAGCGGGGCATCAAGGTGGCGGAGACGAAGACCGAGGCGTCCTCGGGATTCAAGAACCTGATCACCCTGACGGTGAAGACAGATGTGGGCGAAGAGACGGTCTCGGGTTCGGTCTTCTCGAAGGACAGGATCAGGATCACCTCCATCGGCGGCTACACGATGGACATGGTCCCCGAGGGCTCGGTCATTATCTCTCGCCACCTCGACAAGCCAGGCGTGATCGGCAGGGCTTCGACGATCCTGGGCGCTGCAGAGATCAACATCGCCGGTATGCAGGTGGGCAGGAAGAAGCCGGGCGAAGAGGCGATCATGGTCCTCAACGTCGACTCCGATGTCCCGGCGGCGGTCATGGACGAGATGCGCGCCAAGGTCGGGATCTTCTCCGCAAAGTTTGCAAAGCTCTGAAAGTGACCGGGAGGTGCATGCGCGGGGGCGGTTCGTCCCCGCTCTTCACCTTTCCAGACTATACCGGCTTCAACAAAGTTTATATCAAACCACATTCAATCTATAGAGAGTCGGATTATCCGGCGCACAAGGGCTCGTGGTCTAGCTGGCTATGACGTCGCCTTGACATGGCGGAGGTCCTGAGTTCGAATCTCAGCGGGCCCATACTTCTTTTCACAAGGTCGGAACGGATCGACCACGATTCTGATTTGGAATAAAATCTTCATGTACGATCACCATTGATACCAGATGCGTACTCTCCATTTCAAGGTGATATGATATTACTTGTTCAGATGAAAGGCAAATAGCCCGGACATATAGTACGGGATAAGGATTTAAAACGACAAATAATGATTTCTATTTGATCAAATTTGGAAAGTTCTCGATCTGTGGTGATCAGAACTGAAAACGTTCAAAAATGGAAAAATTCTACAAATTAAGATGTGATTATTTCATTTCTGCTCCTACACGGCATATGTTACCATAACCATTTCCATCATTAGTCACCCGGATACGGATGATGTTTGGGTATTTAAATGATATCGCGTATCTATCGATGTACCTTGCTGGCCAGGAATACTCTTTTGGATATATGTAATCATTTGGATTGAGAGAGACCTGATACCATAGTGTAGTTCGTTCATAAACAGTAACCTTCGAGACGTTGTTAAGATCTATCGAATCCCACGATGCCTCGACATAGCCATATCCTCCGATTACGGTGTGTGTGTCGGAGACATTGCCGAGCATATTCTGCAGTGATTCTGCTGATCCATCGCCACCAAGACTATAGTTGACAATATTGTCAAGCCAACGTGTACCTCCAACACAGATGGTGCCGGGGTACCATCCTTTTGACAGTCGATATGCCGAAACCCTCTGCATATCGATGATACTATTGTTTATGGAGAGGGTCAGAGAACCGACCGATGAGGGTACCGACGCGGTGTCCCATGTTATCTCCGCCCCATTCTCGTCTGGAACAGCGATCGATAGATTCCATCTCAGATCCTGGTTTTTCACCTTATGGGAGTACAGATCATCAAGATGCATCACTGTTTTGTCAATGCGTGGTGCGGCAGCGTAGGTGTCGTTACTTCCAGTCCCATTATCGACGCCGTTTTCATAATACCCGAAGTATATCGGTTCCAACTGGTTTTCTGCTGTGATTCCAACATTCCATGCTGCGGAGGCTGCTGCGGGCAGCATGATCATACAGATGAACAATGCGAGATATTTCATCTCACACCAGAAATGCGTCCGATTTTCTGATTTCAATTTATCTTCTCCGGTTCCAATTATTAGATGCTTGCAAATTATACAATAAATAGATTATGAGCAGATCGTTTAATAATAACATTTATATTGGTTTAAACATATCAGAATTACTATTAAGCCAATTAAACGGCTTTAATTGGACATCAATTCGGTATAGTGGATACTATCTATGGAGGAATTTCATTGATTCGAAAACAAGCGTTCTTGAGCATCTTTTTCGTGACCGCCATAGTGCTTGCAACGGTGCAGCCGTGCCTTGCGGCAGTTTTGGCATCTCCGAGGAGTTCTGAGAACAATGCATTTACTCTGCACCTGAATGCCGGGTGGAACCTTGTCTCAGTTCCCCTCATGGCATCGAACACTTCTGTCGAGGGCATCTTTGGTGAGGTTGAGACACGGGATGAACACCTCGTCCTGTTCTGGAACGGTAAAGAGTTCGTATCGGTTGATACAATCGAGCCTTTGACCGGTTATTTCGTCTATACCGATCATCCGCGCTCGATTGAGATCCAGGGTTCGAAGATCGTGGGCATAACAAAAGATCTGAAACCCGGTTGGAACATGATCGGGGGGTATGGGCCGACCGTTACCTTTGATCTCTCCGAGATCCCGAATCAGGTCACAGAGTGCCCCTCGCTCTCATTTGACAGCGGAAATTATGTGGAAACCCGGCTTCTCTCGCCGGGCAAAGGCGGATGGGTGTTTGTCGAGAATGAGACTGTCATCGACGAAGATATCCTGTCCAAACCGAGAATCGAGATAATTTCGCCAAGAGAAGACAATTATGCAAATGAAACAATTGTTCTTGCGGGTCATCTTGAAAATTCAGGTGCTGATGTGGTTCAGATCCACCATAATGGAAACGATTTCACTGCTCCCGTATCCAGTTCCAATTTCAGTGCCGAACTCGACCTTGCAGACGTCAATACCATCTCGATCTACGTTACCGAGAATGGTATTGTCTATTCTAAAGAGATCCTGCTCGACGGCGACCATCTCTGGGACGAAGATGAGAGAGAACTCGGCTTCGACCCCCTGAATCCCGATTCAGATTGTAGCAGAACCGAAGAGATCGAGGCAGAAAATGGGATCGCCGACGGCTATGAACTCCTGGATGGCAACCTGCCGGTCTTTGCGAAAGTGAAAGTCGGTGCGGATCCGTTTAATGCAGATACCGATGGGAACGGCCTTACCGATGAGTTCGAACTGACGAAACTGGGTATCATCCCCGGCGGCTCCTCGCAGCCTGCTCCCTCATTGTTGATGTCGGGCTCTGCGGCAGGTTCGTTCCGCGTCAGCAGCGGCACGACCGACGACCCCGATGGCGACGGCCTCTCGAACCTTCAGGAACAGACCTACGGGACCGATCCACTCAAAGCCGATTCAGACGACGACGGTCTTTCAGATGCGGAAGAGATCGAAAGCGGAACCGACCCGCTCTCTGCCGATTCAGACGACGACGGGCTCAGCGACGACTGCGAATTGAAACTCGGAACCAACCCGCGGAACGCCGACTCGAACGGCAACGGGATCCTGGACGGCGATGAGAACTACAATGCTCAGGGTTCATTTATAGAGAACACGCTTGATCTGACTGTTTTTGGCAAAGGATACGCGATCGGAAATGTCACGGTTTCTGAGGTGAATTACACCCATCTGATCAGCAACGAGATCCTCGTCAGCAAGGTCTATGATATCGCGTTCGGCCAGAACGTACGTTCCGGCGAGTTGAAGATCACATACAACCCTACACATGTGGATACCTCCGACAATCTCTCGATATATCGGTTTGATTCCGAGATCGGGACATTCGTGCCGGTTCAGTCGGTCGTCGATGCATCGAATACGGTTGTCTCCTGCAATGCAACAAATTCCTCGAAATATGCCGTCTTGCATTCACTGAGATGGGACGCCCTCTTTAAAGATCCCGGGGTTGAATCGCATGCAGCCCGGACAGCAGGCCTGAGCGGGTCTGGAGACACTCTCTCCGAAGAGGAATATCTCGACGAAGACCATTATTTCCCGGCTGTCGATGAGCGGCATCCAATTAAGACGCTTCAGGAAGTCGAACTTGTCGAAGGTATTGATTATGGCGTCATTCTATCTAACAAAACAATCGCATGGAACGAAACCGAGATCCTGTTTGAAACAGGAGACTTCGAAAGCACGGAGTGCGTCGGCTCTGAAGAGCCCATGACCCTCTCCCCAGATGAGGTGCGGTATCAGGCCGTTTCAAATGGCGATTTCTTCAAGGGTATGGCCGGATGGTCTCCGGGCAGCAGGGCGTACGACGACAGGGGAGATCGCGGCCATGAAATCGACACCAATGATGCGGATTGCGCCTCGCCACCCCACTGTTTGGGTATACGTTTGTGGAACAACGGTCGAGTACAGGATTATTATAACTATAGGGTGATGCATGCCAATGTCGACCTGACAGGTGTCGATACTCTTACGTTCAAATACAACTGTCTGCTTTTCGAGAAGGGGAATGGCCTTACAGAGGCGAGATTGAAGTTCCAGATCGATGACGACGAGAAATTCGTCTTTCCGTATTACACCGCATATCCCAAATCAGGTCAGATAGGGCAGTGGTATTCTCAGTCGATCGATGTCAGCGGGTACACCGGGATGCACACCATCTCGTTCACGGGGTATCTGTGGTATGGCTTCGGAGTGTCAAGCAGTAACGGATATTCTGACGTTCAGTTCCTCATCGATGATGTCAGTGCCTGGTCGGTGCAGGAACCGGCAGCACCGGATACAGCCAGCGTACGGTTCTTTGTCCGCGACTCGCAGACGAACGAAGGGGTTGAAGCGGCAGTGGTCTGCTGCAACAATGAGGTCAAGCGTACAGACTCAAGCGGGTATACAAACGACTTCTTCCTGAACGCCAACGGGGTCTATGGATACACGGTCGAAGATCATGGGTATAAGACCCATGAAGGTCTCATAAAGGTGACCCTCGGCGAGTCAAAGATCAACTATGTAGTAATCAACAAAGAATCAGCACCCACGGGAGGTATTCGTGTAACGTCAACCCCGAGTATGGCCAGCATCTCTGTTGATGGCATCTTCAGCGGCTGGACGAATGCGGAGATCCCCGATCTCCTGGCCGGCAGTCACACTGTCGAGGTCACGAAGGACGGGTATCGTCCGGCCTCCCGGACGGTGCATGTCTCCAGCGGCCAGACGACCAACGTCGCATTCGATCTGACCGCCGAGACGGGCACCCTCCTGGTGACGTCGTCGCCGCCCGGCGCCAGGGTCTTCATCGACGGCGCCGAGTACGGGACCACCTCGGAGACCACGGGCAGCCTCACTCTCTCGAATGTCAGGGTCGGCACCCGGCAGGTGAAAGTCCTCAAGGACGGCTATGCCCCGTTCACCGCCACCGTGACGATCGAGAAGGACCAGACGACCACCCTTTCCGCGACCCTGAACAACGACGACCTGGAAGGGGACGGCCTGCTCGACCACGACGAGACAAACGGCTTCATCGACGGCTTCGGCAACCACCACACCACCGATCCCGACCTCCTCGACACCGACGGCGACGGCCTCTCCGACGGCTACGAGGCCGGAGAGCCGGTCACCGAGAACGGCAAGACCTTCCGCAAGCAGAGGAGCGATCCGACGAAGGCGGATACCGATGGGGACGGACTCGACGACTACCTGGAGGATGCGATCGAGAGCGATCCGCTCTGTGCGGACACCGACGGCGACGGTCTCTCCGATTCGCTGGAGTGGGAGATCGGCACCGACCTCATGTCTGCCGACACCGACGAAGACGGCCATTCCGATTATGAAGAGTACAACGATCCCGACTACGATCCCCTCGTCTACGAGGAGCGCTACGGTCCTCTGGAGATGGGCCGCGAGTTCCTCCTCGGCGCAGTCCTCGGGGAGTGGGGTGCCGACGATCACGACAACATCTACTACCTGGGCGGGTGGATCGCAAGCGGGGTCATCGTCCTCGGCGATGTCAGGGACATCGCAACGACGATCTCGCGGGGAGACCTCGTCGGCACCGGCCTCAACCTCGCCGCACTGATCCCTGCTTACGGTGATGCGGCGAAGGTCGCGGTCGTCGTCGGGAAGTTTGTGGGGAAGCATCCGGAGCTCTTGAAGCCCGCGATGGTGCTGATGGTCGGCTTCGCACCGCATGCGGACGAGGCCGCGGAGACGATCAACGCTCTGCGAAAGGCCCACGGCGACGAGGCGATCGATCGGCTGCTGAAAGACGGAATCACCGAGGACGAACTGAAGGTAGTCGTAAAAAGCAACGGAAACCTAGTGAAGACGCTGGCGGTCATCAAGCGGGGAGATGGAACAGTCGTCTGGCTGGAGGAAGGGAAATTAGGTACGGCGAAGGATGCAGCAGAATGGGTTTATGATAAAGGAGGCAGTGGTTGGGCTCATATCGTGAATAATCACATTGATAACCCATCAGGGAATCAGTATGAATTAGCATTTGGCTCAGAATATAAGGACAAAAACAAGATAAAAGAATTGATAATAGACTGTGTTACAACAGGGAAACTAGATCCAAATGATCCTGTGGCATATTATAAAAAAATCAATGACAAAATGGCAGTCAAGATTATTATAGGGAGTAATGGATATCTTCGTACGGCATATCCACGAAAGATAGTAGAACTCCCAGAATGCATCCAGAAAATATTATAAAAGGTGGTGTCACTTATGGGAGAGTCAAAAGTGAAAGGAAAGATCCTAAGAAACGATCCGGTAACGTTTGATGAAGACAGAGTATATGATCAGATCGTCTTTATTGAACTCTCAAATGGTTCGATACTATACTTATTCGATCCAGATATGATAAGTACAGACAAGATGGTCGGTAAGGTCAAAACATTGGGAATACGAGCGTTTATTTCTCGTGTTGAAAAATTGTCAGCCCCAAAAAAAGGTGTTGAATCTCAATATCAATCATCTGATGATACAGTGCGTGCATCTAAGGAGCCAATCACTTTTTTTGGCGAAATCATCGATATCAACAAGAATGAACAAGATATTTTTGTTGATATTGGTGTGGATATTATTGTAGTGGATCTCTGTTGGGATGAAAGAGTTTTGTTTGGGGAATATAATAACGGCGATTATGTGAGTATCAAACCAGGTCGACTAGATTTATTTGCTGTATATGATGAATAATTGGCTCAGTGAGATCTAGTCCAAATTGTTCCCGAGTTCGATGACTGAAACAGACGTGAAAAATCTCATATTTGAAACTCTTCGAAACCCGTGCGTGTCTGAAATAAGTATGAAGAATAGCAACCTTCTACACTACCACGATATGGTTCCGCCAAACGGCAAGTACATCAGGGTTGTAACGAACCCTGAGGGGAAGATCATATCGGCATATATGGTGAATAAATTGCCATCGGTGTGATTTCCATGGAGTCAGAAAAGATTAATTTTTGGATTAAGGAGGGGCGTTTCCATCTCTCGTATGGTGCTGTATCTCTCACACGGAGAAAAAGTGGAATTGATCGAATCATGGATTTCTGTGACTATCTAATTGCGGCGATCCACCAGGAGTGCGTTCCAAAACTCCTTCGAGGAGAGACCTGCAAAATCGATCTCCTTGACGATCCTCACACCCTGACTTTTGTTCCCAAAGGGAACATGGTCACCATAATCTTTGAGACTGAGGTTACAGAGTGGTTTGAGCCCAGAAAAGAATTTACAGCCCCTCTGGAAGAATGGTTTCGAGTGGTGCAGGAGGTCACTCTAGACCTAATCCAGCAAATGCAGGCAGATAAAGAAGAAACGTATGTTATGATTCCGATATCAACACTCATCGAAGACTATCAGACTACCAAAAAACGTCTCCAGAATGCAGGATATCTTATAGAAAGTTAGATCCAGAGAATAAAAATTTTCATCCTTTTTCGTACGTTATTACGGCGCTCAGCTGAAAACTAAAATGCCAGGGGTGATGGGCTCCTCGATGGGGAGGAGTGGAACACCGTCGGGCCAGCATCTCTGTTGACGGCATTTTCAGCGGCTGGACGAATGCGGAGATCCCCGATCTCCTGGCCGGCAGCCACACCGTCGAGGTCACAAAGAACGGGTATCGTCCGGCCTCCAGGACGGTGCAGGTCTCCGAGGGTCAGACGACCGAGGTCTCGTTCGACCTCACCGCCGAGACGGGCACCCTCCAGGTGACGTCGTCGCCGCCCGGCGCACGGGTCTTCATCGACGGCGCCGAGTACGGGACCACCTCAGAGACCACGGGCAGTCTTACTCTCTCGAATGTCAGGGTCGGCAGCCGGCAGGTCAAGGTCCTCAAGGACGGCTACGCTCCCTTCACCGCCACCGTGACGATCGAAAAGGACCGGACGACCTCCCTCACCGCAACCCTGAACAACGACGACCTGGAAGGGGACGGGCTGCTCGACCACGACGAGACGAACGGGTTCCTCGACGGCTTCGGCAACCGCCACACAACCGATCCCGACCTCCTCGACACCGACGGCGACGGGCTTTCCGACGGCTACGAGGCTGGCCCCTCAATTATCATCGACGGCAAGACCTACCACAAGCAGCGCAGCGACCCGACGAAGGCGGATACCGATGGGGACGGGTTGGATGACTGGGATGAGGATTATTTAGGGACAGATCCACTAAATAGAGATACAGATTTTGATTCCATTATTGATGGTGTAGATGATGCTCCTTTAACACCGGTCTACATCTCTGTTCCTCTGAATAAGTTAATTGAAAAAAGAAACGCAACTTTGGGTTCAGTTTTTGGAGAAACTGGCATCACCGGTGGATCGATGAATTGGATAGTAGGAGATGATGTCGCATCTTCTCCTGCTTATTTCATAGGATGGATGGCATCGGGCTATTTTGCAGTAGGTGATCTCCGAGATACTCTTGAGGCGTTGTATCAAGGTGACACCGTAGGAGCGGGTTTAAACGCGCTCGGTATCGTCCCCCTTGCAGGAGATGGCGAACGATCGGCAAATGCCCTGAGAAAGGTTGTCACCAAATATCCTGGTAGGGCTGCGGATCTGGGACGATATCTCCTAAAACAGGATGTTGTTCAGAGGATTCCGAGCGAGTCTCTCCAGTTGTTTGTACTGGATCACTGCTTTGAAGGCGGTGCAACGGCGTTGCGAGGTCTCAATGTCCCGATGGCGCGGATACTCGAAGTCGGTAAGATCGATGGAATTCATCTGGCGCGGCATGCCGATGCACTGGAGATTGTTCGGGGATCTTCGCGGGTGCCTGATAGAGATGGAGATGTTGCGGAGATTATCGCTGAGGAGACTATATTGAAAACACTGTATCCGTCGTCTGCGTATTCTTTTTACTCCGATGTGGAGTTGAAAAATGTATACGGCAGAAAACTCGGTGAAATCGACACTGTTGTCGTGAGGGAGGATCATGTCGTAGCGATTGTACAGACAAAAATGGGTCGAACGGTAGCAGCAGCCAAGGATGCAAAGCGTCAAATCAACGATAACATTCGTGTTATTGACGACCGGTTCAGGTTTTATACTACGAACAAACCTGACCTTACACCCGCAAAGTTCAGGTTTGTTGAACTGGATACCATCACCGTAGGGCCAAAGGATAGCAGTGAGTTCGATCACGTCGTCGATTACACGAATCGCGAACTGCATGAGATTTACAAAACAATCAGGGGATGAAAAATCATGGGAATGAGTTTTGAAATTCAGAAGCCGGACGGCACGCGCAAGTACGTCACGATGATGAGTTATGGCTCGTTTAGTGACATTATCCGTGTCGGAAAGGCAGCAGGAGTCGATCTAGATGAATATGATCGGATTACGGACTATTCAGGATTAGAGGACGAATGGGTAATTCAACTGGAGGATGTTCGGAAAATTTTCCTCTTTTACCAAAATCTGCTGGACCTGATTGAAGAACTGGACCGAAAGGGTGTTAGCTTGCTGACCGAAACCGAAGAACAACGACGGAAACGAGAATTGGCAGGGATGCGCACAACTCCTCAAGATCGCTGGAAAAAGGTAATGTCGAGCCTTCGTGAACTGATCGATCTCTGCGAGAAGGCGATCAAGGTTGGAGGATCAATTATCATGATTATTTGAATGCTTTATTATTCCATCTAAAACGTGACTTTCATCAATGAACGGTATCGGTTTATTTCCACAGATAAACCTGACCTTACACCCGCACAGTTTAGAGTTGTTGAACTGGATACAGTTACCGTAGGTCCAAAAGACGGCAATGGGTTCGATCACGTCATCGATTACACGAATCGCGAACTGCATGAACTTTACAGAACAATCACAGGATGAGATATCATGGGAATGGACTTTGAAATCCAGAAGCCGAATGGTACTCGTGAGTACGTTACCATGATGAGTTATGGTTCATTTGGTGACATTAGTCGTGTAGGGAAGATTGCGGGACTCGATATGGATGAGTATGAGAGGATCACTGAATATTCTGGGTTAGAAGAAGAATGGGTGATTCAACAGGATGATGTTCAGAAAATCTTTCATTTTTATCGAGAACTGCTGGACCTGGTTGAGGAACTGGATCGAAAGGGCATTAGCTTGCTGACCGAAACGGAAGAGCAACGACAGAGGCGAGAGATGGATAGACTCGCTACAACTCCCAAAGATCGCTGGAATGGAGTAATATTGAGCCTTCATCAACTGATTGATCTCTGCGAAAAGACGATCAAGGTTGAAGGGTCAATTGTGATAATTATCTGAGGGCTCCTGTTCCTTTACCCGGTGAGAGTATATCGGGCTTATAACCTCCCCCAACAGGGCGATTGTATCGGCATATATGGTGAATAAATTGCCATCGGTGTGATTTCCATGGATTCAGAAAAAATTAATTTTTGGATTAAGGATGGAGAATTTCATCTTTCATATATGGGAACGTCTCTGACTCATGGTGAAAAGGGCAATATTAGAATTGATGAGATCTCGGATTTTTGCGACTATCTAATAGCGGCAATCAATCAGGAGTGCATCCCAAAACTCCTTCGAGGAGAGACCTGCAAGATCGATCTCCTTGACGATCCCCATACCCTGATTTTTGTCCCCAGGGGCGATATGGTCACCATCATCTTCGAGACCGAAGTTATAGAATGGTTTGAGCCCAGAAAAGAATTTACGGCCCCTCTGGAAGAATGGTTTCGAGTGGTGCAGGAGGTAACTCTAGACGTAATCCGGCAAATGCAGGCCGATACAGAAGCGTACTTTATGATTCCAGTATCAAAACTCATCGAAGATTATCAGACCTCCGAAAATCTACTCCAGAAAGCAGGATATCTTAAAGAGAGTTAGATCCCAAGGATATCGATTTCATCCATTTTTTCGCACGTTGTTGTGGCACTCCGCTGAAGACCAAATATCCCGACTACGATCCCCTCGTCTACGCGGAGCGCTACGGCCCCCTGGAAATGGGCCGCGAGTTCCTCCTCGGCGCCGTCCTCGGGGAGTGGGGCGCCGACGACCATGACAACATCTACTACCTGGGCGGGTGGATCGCAAGCGGGGTCATCGTCCTCGGCGACGTCAGGGACATCGCAACGACGATCTCGCGGGGCGACCTTGTCGGCACAGGCCTCAACCTCGCTGCGCTGATCCCGGGTTACGGGGACGCGGCGAAGGTCGCGGTCGTCGTCGGGAAATTCGTGGTGAAGCATCCACATCTGGCCAAACTTGCCGTGGGGTTGATGGCCGGAGTGACCAAGTACTCCGACGAGACGACCGAAGCGTTGACCGTGCTCAAGGCAAGTTACGGCGACGACGTTCTCAGTGTGCTCAGGACGCACGGAGCGACAGATTCAACACTCGTTCAACTCTACAAGAGAGATGTCAACCTCTTCCGTGTCGGGAAGATGCTCGAAAACGTCTGTGAAGGAGGATGGGCACCGACCAAAAAACTCACGGCTTCCGGAAACCTGGACAAACATTACACAGAGCACGTACTCGATCAATTCGAGTGGGGTGAGACCTTTACAAAATCGGTGTACCTCGATAAGGCAACAACCCTTGCCAACCGGAGAGACGGCAACGTCGAGTTGTATTACCAGATAGGCATCGGTACGCTGGTCGTCTATGATCGCAGTGTCGATGAATTCGTGAGCGTCACGAAAGAAGGGGTGATCACGACGTTCTTTAAACCGAGGATTGATCCTCACTACGTTGATGTAACAATCGCAAACAGGTTGATCAGATTGAACTAAGCATGTGGAGACGGAATTAAATGAATGATCTAAGGGAAAGACTCCTCGATAGAATAACAAGGAGTCTGCTCACCTATGAAAAAAGCATCAAAGAGACTGACGATCACTACGATGAACTAGGAGGAAGATATGACAGATACTCTGCCAGTGCGCCCTATTCATACAAGCACCTTATCCCTTTTTGGATACGTCTGCTCGAAGAGAACGGAGCCGACTGCGAAGGCTTTCGAAAAGAGTATGAGAGAATAACCAGAAAATTGGAAGCACTGGAGCGGAAAAGAGGGCGGGACTATCGTGAAAAATTACTCGATAGATTGAAAGACGATGTCGATTTTTATCCTGTGATGCTACATTCATTTGCCGAACTGGAACCATATGAACTTGAGATTCCAAATGATTTATCCACCCGTACTGCTATCGAAATATACCTGAGGGAATTAGAAAGAGACTATGATCTTACAGAGATGAAAGTGAAAGTTTCCACCCTCGATGAGGAATTAAAACGCAAATATCTGCAAAATATCGAGGAAATTCTTGAGAGTTATTTTGACGCAGAAGATCCGTACTCTCCTGAAAGTTTCTGGTGGAAACACCCCCTGAAACTCTTGAAAGAAAAGCAGGCGATGGAAAACAATTCCTGAATTCTTTTTTCCCGACATCTTCGGCAACCGCCACCGATCCCTACCTCCTTGACACGGAGTCACGACGCAAACCTTTTCAACGCCCCTCCTGAAAAAAAATCCTGGAGGGAAGAGACCATGCACAACAGCTGGGATCTCTCAGAGTGCGTGCGGAAAGCGGTTGCATTCAGAGACGAGAGGGGATTCAAGACGCTCAATGACCCGAAGAATCTGGCCGCCGCGATCTCTATCGAGGCGGCCGAGCTGGAGGAGATGTTCCTGTGGAAAGGGAGAGAGGAGTTCGGGGAGATCGACCGGGAAAGGATGTCAGATATCGCAGACGAACTTGCCGACATCGTGATCTATGCCCTGATCTTCACCCATGATGCGGAGATCGACCTCAGGGTGGCAGTCAATGCCAAGATTGAAAAAAACCGGGATAAATATCCTCTTCTGGAAAAATAAATTTCCACACTCCATCTTTCAGCCGGACAGACCATTCAGGCGTCTCCAGCCGCCCAGGGGTCCGGCCACTATCGAGCATCACCCTATCCCTCATATCAGATATAAACCCTGCAGCGCCGAACAATTAGATTTATACATCAGTACATATCACCTGAAATTATGTCCAGATCTGGGACAAAAATGATCAGAAACCAGATGAATGATAGAGACATGGGCAGAGATCGGAAACAGTCGTATGACGAGTTCGGTGAGGAGTTCGACCCCGAAGACTTCGGGGGCAAGAAAAGAAAGAGACGGTGAAGAGTATATCCCCGGACAACGGGCCTGAACCCCTGGCCCGACCCGGCCCCCGGGCCGGATCCCTCATATCTTTTTTCGCCGCGGCGCATGGTGCCGCTGTTACGTTCCCTTCTCCGCCGCACCCATTATATACTTCAATGCACAATTACATACAACGATGTATCTGATGAAACATACCTCGCTCCCCGCGGGGTGCAGACCCGCCACCCCGGCATCACCCTGGCGCTGGTGACCGCCGCACTCTTTTCATCTCCCGAGCACAGCCAGCCGAATATTACACAACCTCGATATCATGAAGTCACGCGACATTGCCATTGCAGGTATCCTGCTTGCCACCGGCGCGATCATGCGCTATATCTCCCTGGTGATCCCGGGCCCGATCGTCTCGAACCTGGTCATCGCCTTCTACTGCCTTGCGATCATCCTCATCGTCCCGGCCTTCGGCGAGGCCGTCGGTATCGGCGTCGTCGCCGGGATCGTCTGCGCTCTCGTCAGCCACTCGATCTTCCCGCCCGCAAACCTCATCTCAGAACCCATCGGTGCGGCCATCTGTCTCATCGCCTATACAGCGCTGAAAGGGCGGGTCGGCATGGCACCCGGCATCGCCACCCTCGTTGCGACCCTTGCCTCGGGGGCGACCTTCGTCATCGTTGCCGCCCTTGCCATCGCCCCGACGATCCTGACGAAGTTCCCCTCGATCGGGGCCTTCGTCCTGGTGACAGCACCGATCGTCGTCCTGACCGCGGTCGTGAATGCCGGAATCGCTCAGGCGCTCTTCATCCCCGCATCCCGCGCCCTCACACGGGGGAAAGACCTGTGATCCGGCTAGACGGCCTCACCTACACCTATCCGGGCGCAGACGCCCCGTCCCTGAAGGGCGTCGACCTCACGGTCGGGGCAGGCGAACTCGTCCTCCTCACCGGCCCGACCGGGGCCGGGAAGACCACGCTCTGCCGCGCCGCGGGCGGCGTCCTCGCCCACGGTTACGGCGGCACCATGGAGGGAACGGTCAGGATCGCAGGGAAGGACGCAGCTGACTACCAGGGTATGGAGGATGTCGCCTCTGTCGTCGGTATGACCTTCGACGATGCCGACGCCCAGCTCATCCTCTCCACCGTCGAAGAGGAGATCGGATCGGCCTGCGGAGAAGGGACGGACACCGCCGGGATCCTTCTAATGATGGGACTCCTCCACCTCAGGGAGAGGGCGCCGCACACCCTCTCCGGCGGGGAAAAACAGCGGGCCGTCCTCGGCGCGGCTATCGCAGGCGGAAGGCCCGTACTGATCCTTGACGAACCCGCGGCCGAACTCGACCCGGCCCATGCAGAACGAGTGGCCGGGATCCTTGCCGCCCTGAAGGAGAAGGGCACCGCGATCCTCCTTGCTGAGAACACGCCCGGCCCCTTCGCCGCGATCGCCGACCGCGTCGTCAGGCTCGAAGAGGGGCGGGTCACCGCCAGGGCAGGCCCGTCAGCGGTTCCGGCCGGGAGGCGGGCAGAGGCCGCACCGGCCGGAGAGCCCGCAATCAGGATCGCAGGCCTCGCCCACTCTTATGGCAGCGGTTTTTCCCTCGGCCCCATCGACCTTGTCGTCAGGGCAGGGGAGTGCGTGGCGATCACCGGCGAGAACGGGTCAGGGAAGACCACCCTGATCAGGCACCTGAACGGCCTCCTCCTCCCAGAGAAGGGAACGGTCGAGGTCTGCGACATGGACACGAAACAGCACCCGATCGCCACCCTCGCCCGGAAGGTCGGCCTCGTCTTCCAGAACCCGGACACCATGCTCTTCGAGGAGACGACAGAGCGCGAGGTCCTCTTCGGGGCGCGGAACACCGGCGTCCCCGACCCGGCAGGGGCGGTAAGGGCCGCCCTCGCCGCCGTCGGCCTCCTCGCGCGGAAGGACGCCTACCCCCGCCACCTCAGCCGCGGCGAAAGGCAGCGCCTCGCCGTCGCCTGCGTCCTTGCGATGGACCCGGCGGTGATCGTCCTCGACGAACCGACCACCGGGCTTGCGCCCGAGGAGGCGGGCATCGTCATGGACCACCTGCAGCGCCTCTGCAGGGAGGGGAAAGCCGTCGTCATGGTCACCCACGACCATGGACTTGCGGCGCGGTATGCCGGCCGGACCATCAGGATGGAAAAAGGACAGGTCGTCGAAGACACCACACACGGAGGGGAGACATGCAGGAGATCTTCCAGTACAGGAACGGCACAGGCGTCCTCCACCGCATGAACCCGGTCGCGAAGATCGGCGGCGTCGCGGCGGTCGTCATCCTCGCCGTCCTCACGAGCGACCCGCTCGTCCTCGGCGGCATGGTCCTTGGCCTCGCGGCTCTCGGAGTTGCTGCAGGCACAGGAAAAGACCTGGCGCAACAGGTCCCGCTCCTCATCTTCCTCGGCGGGTTCCTTGTCGCCGTCACCGTCCTCACCGTCCCGGAGATCGGCCTCTCCTTCGGCCTTGCCCTTGCCCTCCGCTTCTGCGCCATGGTCTTCGCCTTCCAGATCCTGGTGGCCACGACCATGCCGACCGCCCTTGTCAGGGCCCTGCGGAGGATCGGCTTTCCCGCGGACTACGCCCTGATGGCACTCGTCGCCCTGCGGTTCGTCCCCCACCTCCAGATCGAGGGGACGAAGATCAGTGAGGCGCAGGCGGCACGGGGTTTCTCGCCCGGGACAGGCGTCAGGGGCATGGTCAGGAAGGCCCTACCGGTGCTCGTGCCCCTCATCGCCAACGCCCTCGGGAAGGCCGAGGTGATCGGACTGACCATCGACCTGCGGAGGCTGCGGGAACACCTCTGATCCCGGACAGGTTGATATCAGGTGCGCCCCGAGACCTGCCCGGGATCGAGAGAATCGAGAAAAATATCCCACAGTTTTGATCTCTGCTCGATTTAAAGAGATTATTTCCCGTAGGGCCGAACAGGCAGATATAAAACGGACTGCGGGCGATACCCTCACCATGAAAGGGGAAACAGCCCTGGGTATCATCACAGTTCTGACATTTCTCTTCATCCTCGTCTTCCTCCTCGCCACCAGCGGGGCAGGCGGAGAGACGACCGTCCCCACGACAGACACCGGCGCGGCGGCGGTGACACCGGCACAGACATCAGCACCCCTGCCTACATACACCCCGAAAGGGGAAGCTGCCGATCCTGTCACCGGTAGATGGGTCTCCGACCCGCCGTATCACGAGGAACTCGTCCTCCGCCCTGACGGCACCGGCACCCTCACGACCGTCCCCGAGAACCTCACAGAGGAGGCACGCATGCATACGGGGGTCTGGGAGGAGGACACGGCTATCAGAGTCGAGGGAATGCGCGCGTACCACCTCACCGTCCTCGGCAATACCGAATCCATCCTCTACCTCAGGAACAGGACCGACACCCTCTCCAGAAACGGCCTCGGAACCGCCCGGACGTACACGAGGTCTCCATAACACAGGTTTTTCTCCGCAGGAGAGGATATCTGCAGGCATGATCCCGCAGCCACCATTCCTGCCCATGACCCGCGAGGAAGCCGACGCACTCGGCATCGGGGAGTTCGACGTCATCCTCATTACAGGCGACGCCTATGTCGACCACCCATCCTTCGGGACCGCGATCATCGGGAGAGTGCTCTGGGACGCGGGCTACACAGTCGGCGTCATCGCGCAACCGGACTGGAAAAAGCCGGATGATTTCCTCCGTCTCGGCAGGCCCAGGCTCTTTTTCAGCATCTCCTCGGGAAACGTGGACTCGATGGTCAACGCCTTCACGCCGCGGAAGAAGCGGCGGAGCACAGACGCCTACTCCCCGGGCGGGCGGCCCCGCCGCCCGGACAGGGCGGTGATCGTCTACGCGAACAGGGTCAGGTCTCTCTTCCCGGGCACCCCGATCGTCCTCGGGGGCATTGAAGCAAGTCTGCGCCGCTTCGCTCACTACGACCACTGGTCTGACTCGGTCCGCCAGGCGATCCTTGCCGACGCCCCCGCGGACGCCCTCGTCTACGGGATGGGGGAGAGGCAGGTCGTCGAGATCGCCGGACGCCTTGCCGCAGGAAAGGATCTGAGGGAGATCAGGGGGACCGCGGTAACGATCCCGGTCGCTGAGTGGCGGGAGACAGACCCGGCGGGGATGGTCGTCATCCCCGGTTACCCGGAGGTGCGCGAGAGCCCGGAGGCCTATGCCCGGGCCTTCGCCCTCCATGCACGGGAGCAGGACCCGGTCCGCGGCAGGACGGTCGTCCAGTCTCACCCGAAGACCGTGGTCGTCCAGTACCCTCCGGCCCTCCCCCTGGACACCGCCGTGCTCGACCATGTCTACGAACTCCCGTACACCCGGGCCGCGCATCCGTCGTACAGGGAACCGGTCCCTGCCCTTGAACCGGTACAGTTCTCCATCACCACACACCGCGGTTGCTTCGGCTCTTGCTCCTTCTGCGCCCTCACCCACCACCAGGGCCGGATCATCCAGAGCCGGAGCCCTGCCTCGATCCTCGCCGAAGCGCGGCGCCTCGCAACAATGCGCGAGTTCAAAGGCGTGGTCCAGGACGTCGGCGGGCCGACCGCGGACATGTACGGCATCTTCTGCTCGCAGTGGGAGAAGCATGGCGCCTGCCCGGACAGGCGGTGCAGCCCGGACTGCCCGAACCTTGCGACCTCGCATGCCGCCCAGGTAGACCTCCTGCGCCGGTTGCGGACACTTTCAGGGGTGCGGCAGGTGCACATCCAGTCAGGGATCAGGTACGACCTCGCCCTTGCCGACCCCGCGTACATCGACGAGATCGCCGCTCACCATGTCTCCGGCCACCTCAAGGTCGCCCCCGAGCACATTGCAAAACAGGTGACCACCCTCATGAACAAACCGGGCAGGGAAGTCTTCGACCGCTTCAGGGAGCGTTTTGCAGCGGCGAGCAGAAAGGCAGGAAAAGAACAGTACCTCCTCCCGTACCTCATGTCAGGCCACCCGGGCTGCACCATCAAGGACAGTATCGAACTCGCCGAGTACATCAGGGACAAACGCCTGTACACCGAGCAGGTGCAGGACTTTACCCCGACGCCGATGACCCGCTCGACCTGCATGTACGCCACCGGCATCGACCCCATGACGATGGAACGGGTCCATGTCCCGGCAGGGCGGGAGAAGGAGATCCAGCGGGCGCTCCTCCAGTACAGGGACCCGAAGAACCGCGGCCTTGTCGCGGAAGGACTGCGGCAGGCCGGGCGGGAAGACCTCATCGGCAGCGGCTGGGCCTGCCTCATCCCGGCACGGCATGATAAGCCTGAGAGGGAGAGGGCGGCGACACAGAGATGGAGCGGGCGCAGGCGATGACGCCAGTGGATTTTTGTCAGGGAAGGCCCACACATTCAGGTATGGATACCGGGGAAACGCTCGCCATGATCGTCCACGGCCCCGACCCCTTCGACTGCGGGGACGTCGGGAGACTCCTTGCATCCCTCGGCGATGTGCGCATCATCGTCGCCGGAGTGATGGGCCGCACCGCCGCGGAGGAGTCGGGCCTCCCCTGTGAATACTGCGGCGTCCCCCCGAGCCAGGTGCTCGCCCACATCGACGGCCCGGCCTTCCTCCTCAACCGCGGGAAGACCCCCGAATCAGGCCGTGTCTTCGGCGGGATCGTCGCCGGCCGACTCGGGCGCGGCCTTGTTCACATCGAATGCACGCCCGGGACGGTCTTCTGCTGGAACGACGGGGACAACGCCCTTGCAGCATGCCTCGCCTCAGTCCTCGGCTACACGGTCGAGGAGGGCAGGGCCGAACCACCGGACAGCGGTTCTGTGCGGGAGGTCAGGGGGTGCGTCCCGGGAGAACCGGTCTTTGTCAACGGGGTCGTCATCGGGAGGGCGACGACCGGGACCGTCGTGCTGCGCGAGAGGTACGGCGCAGTCGAGGCTGTCTCCGGGCTTCTGGTCAAGCCCCACGGCCTTGAGAAACTCGCCCGCTCAGGGCCGGTCTCCCTTGCCCATGCATGGTGCAAGAGCGGGCAGATCAGGCAACGACCGCCGACCGGCGGTAAACGGGTGCAGGGGGAGGGGCGGGTGATCGTCCTCGACCACTGCGGCCACCGTTTCTATGACCTGCTCGCCCCTGACACCTGCGGCGTGCTCGCCATCGGCGACGACACCACAGCCGTGGCCGGGCACATCGCCGGTCACCTCGGCATCCCCGTGCTCGGCATCACCGATGGCGACAGAGACGGCGTGGTCAACGGGGCCTTCCCGAAAAGTTCGGTCGTGCTCGCCGTGACCACAGGGCGAGACGACGAAGTCGGCCTCGATATCGCCGGGACAGTTCCTGATGGAAAAACAGACTGGGACAAATGGATTGCCGGAGCCCTCAGAATGGTAGAGGGCAGGGCTGAGATCGTCCTCGACCAGAGGCGACAATCATGATGATATGCGCCGAGTGCAAGGGAAAACTCCTTTGCGGGCTCCCGAAGTGCCCGATCATGAGCAGGTTCCATGCACAGGTGCGGACCGCCGCCCGGGGCACGAGTTATATGGGATCAGCCCCGTCTGTCTTCGTCGGTTCGGCCGGATACCCGGCGGTCTCGGCAGGGCCATTGATGGTCAACGACCCCGACCTCCCACCCCTCTGGATGGCGCAGGGCCTCTCCATCGACGACATCGTCGGCATCAGGGCGCGGACGATCCGGGGCACCGCACGGCCGGACGCGATTTCCGACCAGATCCAGGAGATCGCACTCTCCTCCCGGCCCCTCGACATCGAGGCGTCCTTCGAGCGCCCGGTCAGCTTCGACCTCCGCTTCGACGGCACGGTCACGCCGGTCGGACTCTCCGGGAGCATCAGGAAACTCGACGTGCTGGACAATGCACGTGTCGAAAGGGTCGTCGACCGGGTCACCTCAGACAGTGACCTCACGGCGACCGAGGCCTGCGTGACCCTCGGCTCTGAAGGAGTCGACGTCTACCAGATCGCACAGATGATGAGTGCAGGGCTCCTTGGCAGGCAACGCCGCATCGTCCCGACTCGGTGGTCGATCACCGCCGTCGACGACACCGTCGGCACCGGGTTGAAGAGGCGGATCGCCCGATTCCAGCCTGCGAGCGAGATCGAATTCTTCGCCGCCACGGCATACGGGAACACGATGGCTGTCATCCTCGTCCCCGGCGACTGGAAGTTCGAGATGATCGAGATCTGGGGGAAGCACTCTCTCTGGTCGGGAGAGGAGGAGACGATCGTCCAGGACATCGAGGGGAAGAAGAGGAGCGGCTACTCCCCCATCGGCGGGGCCTATTACGCGGCCCGTCTCGCCGTCGCCGAGCACCTCGCACGCACAGGGAGATCGGCGCGAGTTGTCGTGGTGCGGTACGCGGGCAGCGACTACTGGGCGCCCCTCGGGTCCTGGGTGATCAGGGAGGCGACCAGAAAGGCGATGGAACAGGCACCTGTCAGGTGTGGGGATATCAAGGAGGCGATGGCGCGGGTGGACGACGTGATCAGGTCGCCGCGGTGGCGGCAGAAGAGCAGACTCATCCCGGAGATGCTATCGCAGAGGTCGTTATTTGAATTTTTTGGATAATGTCACTGCAATCTAAACATAAAACTATTTATTTTTCCAGCTCATAAAAAAGGAATATGTATCGGTACGGGATCGCACCCCTCCTTCTTGCCACCCTGGTATCCGCGGTCTCTGCGCTGAACACGCCGGCGGCCATGGTCACACCGACCTTCTCCAGCCAGGACCTCTACACCCTCTTCATCGGCGGGATCATCTACCTGAACCTCTTTGCCGTCTTCCTCGCCCAGATCCTCAAGAGGGGAGGACACGTCACCAACCGTCCACCGATCGTGCGAGGATTAGCCATCCTCATCGGCATCACCGCCGTCGCCATCGGGAGCGTCTTCATCGTCTTCACAGCGATGGTGCTCCTCGCCGAACTCGGCGGCGTCACTCTTTTCTCATGGACTGAGGATTTTTTCGCCTATTTCCTCTCTGACATCATCCCCGTATATACGGGGGCCCCTGAATTCTCGATGACTGCAGGACTCCTCATCACCGCGGCCGCAGGCTTTGTCGCGTTCCTTCTCGGTTCCGTTCTTCTCGTGCGAAACACAGGCGATGTGAGTTTTGCCAAAGTCGCCATGCCGACAGCGAGCGGATCGGTCGTTCAGAACAAAGCAGACAGGCCCGACGAACCCCTCAACCCGACACTCTCTTTCAGAGTGGAAAACCGCCGGACGCAGGAACCGGCACCCGATGTAAAGTTGATGCTCAGGCAGCGGGAGGGGATGCGCTTCCACACAAAGTTCACCGACTTCAATGGCGAGGTCACCTTCACCAATGTTGAAGGTTATGGCTCGGAGTATTACGCCTATGTGGAAGGGGATGAAAACAGGACGGTGTACAGGGTCATAAGGATTTGAGCTGCCTTTCGTACCTGGCAGCGATACCTTCCACCGTTTCCACCTCGGCCACGCCCTTGTCCTCCCGCAACCGCACGAACCTGGGGAAGCGGAGGGCATAGCCGCTCGTATAGTTCGTGCTCTTCTGAACCTCGGCGTACCCGACCTCAAAGACAATCTCCGGTTCGAAGACGACCTCCTTCCCTTTTTCGGCGATGACAAGATCCTTGAGCGCCGCATAGAACGCTGCGAGTTGGTCGTCGGAAAATCCCGTCGCCACCTTGCCGACCGGCAGAAGGACGCCCTCGTCCTGGCAGGCAAGGAGGAAGGAGCCAAAGATATGGGCGCGACGCCCCTCCCCCCACTCAGCGCCGACGACCGCAAGGTCGATGGTATCCACTGCGGGCTTGACCTTGATCCAGTTTCTGCCCCGCACCCCCGGCGTATAGGCGGCGCCCGGCACCTTCACCATCACGCCTTCATGACCGGCGTCCAGGGCCTCCTGATAGATCTTCTCCAGGGCAGGGATGTCGTCGCCCACCCACTGCGGGGCGACGTAGCCGGAAAGGACCGTCTCCAGGATGGCGCGGCGCTCGGTAAAGGGCCGGTCGATGAGGGTCTCGCCATCGAGGTACATGATGTCGAAGACGTTCGGGACGAGTTCCACACGCCCGATCGCCTCCTCCACCGCGTGCTTCCTGCGGAAACGGCGCAGGACAAACTGGAAGGGGCGGGGCTTCCCGTCTTTCACGGCGATCACCTCGCCGTCCAGGATCACGTCGTGGCCGGTGGCCGCGCAGAGCATCTCGATGACGTCGGGTACCGCTCCTGTCACCTCCTCCAGCTTCCGGGAGTACATGCGGCAGTCGTCGCCGACCTTGTGGAACTGGAAGCGGGTGCCGTCATATTTGTACTCGACGGCGACGGCACCGTGGTCCCCGACCATCTCGGTGATGGTGCCCTGCTGAGCGAGCATCATCTTCACCGGGTGGAAGGGCTCGATGCGGACATCCCTGAGGGCCGTCTCTCCCTGCCGGGCAAGGAGGGCGACTCTGCCAAGGTCGTTGATCGCCTGGTAGGCATGGGCGACGAGGGTCTGGTCGACGGAAAAAGCCTTTGCAACGGCGTCCCGCACATTCCCCTCGCCGACCCCGATCCGCAGTTCTTCGAGAAGGAGGCGGGCGAGGTAGCGACCGTCAAGGGGGCCGGCAGTGCCGAGGAGACCACGCACGATCTTCATCTTCTCACGCTGCGAGCGGCTGCCGTCGGTCGTTGCGATCCGGGTGAAGTCGGAAAAGACGCCGGTGAGGGTGAGAGACTCGGCAAAGAAGGACATCTGAGTCTTTGTCGCAAGGAGGCGCTCGACTGCGAGGCCGACGTCCCCGGTCTCGTTCACCGCGGCGATGACCTCCTCCTTCTTCTTCCCCGCGACATAGCCGACGGCCTCGTACAGGAGGTTCGGGCCGATGCCGAGTTTGAGGGGGCTCCAGTCAGGGAAGATACGTCCCATCACGAACCTGACAAAGACCGGAAGTTCGTCGTCCGAGAGACCGGGGAGGACGGAGGCGATGACATCTATCATCTCCAGGCGCCCGCTGATCCCCTCGATCTGTTCACAAATGCAGGAAAAGTCCGTGAAGTCCATCAGAGGATCACCGGCCTCGAGATCTCGTGCTGCCCGCTCACGACAAGGTCGGTGTCGTCGAGGTACAGGCCGAGGCCACTTTCTGCGGCGGCGACCGCCTTTTCAGGAGTGTTGTTCACCTCGGAGAGGTGAGCGAGGAAAACTGCGGAGAGATTTCCTCCGATGTCACCAAGGCAGGTAGCCGCGGCGGTGTTTGAGAGGTGGCCCCGCTTCGAGCGGATGCGCTCCTTGAGATAATAGGGGTACGGCCCCTCTTCGAGCATCTGCGGGCAATGGTTGCTCTCCAGGACGACGGCGTCACATGTGCCGAGGGCGCGCTCGATGCCCGGCGTGACGATGCCGGTGTCGAGGCAACAGCCAAAGCCGATACCATCCTCCCGCACACAGAAACCACATGGCTCTGAGGCGTCATGGACGGTCGCAAAGGGCGTGACCGAAAAATTTCCGAGCGCGAGGGTTTCGCCGTACGTCGCCCGCACGGTCTCCACCGGTTTTGCGGAGGTGCGTTTGTCCAGGAACGCACCGAGGGTTCCGCCTGTCCCGACGACCGGGACACCGAAGCGGCGCGCGAGGACGTCCACACCCCTGAGATGATCGATGTGCTCGTGGGTGACGAGGATCGCGCGGACCGCCTCCTCGTCGCCGCCTGCCGCGGCAAGACGGGTGCGGATCTCCTTTGCCGAGAGTCCCGCGTCGATGAGGAGGGCGCCGTCCTCCCCCTCGACATAGACGGAATTGCCCTTGCTCCCGCTGGCAAGGATGGTGATCTTCATTGCAGTGTGGTACGCTCTGCTCGGTTATAGTGCTTAACGAATGGGTGCGCCGCCATCGGCAGGGATTTCTTTCTCGATACCCGATAGATCCGTGATGAGCGGCAGAGGATGGATGGGTGCGACATCGACAGTCCTTGCGGCGTGCAGAGACATGGTGGACGCACCGAAGGTCCGGGAGGGCGTGAACGCATACTTTGTCCGCTCTCCCGAAGGGGCGTGCCTCCAGTTCTCCGTCCCCCTCATCCTTCCCTTCAGGCCGGAGATCGATCCACGAGGAGCCGACGGTGCGGTCTGGGCGGTACTTGAGGAAGTGAAACGCGCCTCTCCCGCGGACGCACGGCTGCACCCCCTCGGCGGCCTTGACACCGAGAGGCCCGCGGCATATGCGGGGGGGACAGAGCCAATCACCCTTGTCAGGTCGGCATCACGGGCAGGCACCGGCCTCTGGAAACCGGACGGGGAGAACTATCTCGACACCGCCGGCCTCCACTGCACCGTCCACGGGGCCATTCCGTACCCCGGGCCGCCCGGGGATGCAACGGCCCGCGAGGTCGCCGGGGCGGTCGCAGACCTTGCCGACGCGATCGGGGAGATGGTGCAGAGGGTGCCGGCACCGGAGATCGCCGCCGCGGCGACGCTCTCTCTCGACCAGAAACTTCTCAGGAAAGAACTCCCGGCAATGGGTCTTGTCTGCTTCATCGGTGACAGTACCTGCCCGGCACGGGCCTTCACCCGCTTCAGGCAGCACCACCGCGTGGCCGGCCCGAAGGAAGGGGTGCATATCCCCTTCGTCTGCCCCGAGGAACTCGGGCCTGTCGAGGTCGACCTCCCGGCGAGCGGGAGGACGGTCGCCGGCCTCGGCATCCGTGAGAAGGAGGCCTTCGCCGTTGCGGGATCGAACGCCCAGGGAAAAACGACTCTCCTCCAGGCAATCCTCTCGGGAGAGGACGACCACGCTCCCGGCGACGGTCGGGAACTCGTCGTCTCCGTGCGGGGGGCGCGGACCGCGGAAGCGGGAGGGCCCGACCTCCACGGCGCCGACGTGAGTCTTTTTTTCGGACGCCTCCCTCCCGGTATGACAGGGACGCCGAAGGCCGCCTTCGGGCGGGGGAGCGGATCGATGACAATGGCGGTGCAGGTGCAGGAGGCGGTGCGGACAGGCGCGCCCCTCCTCCTCATCGACGAGGATAGGGCGGCGGCAAACCTCCTTGTCGCAAGTTGCCTGCAGGAGGCGGACGTGACACCCATCGCCACCCTCCTTGCGACGCGGCGGGACGCCCTCGGGGAGTGCGCCTTCGTCTTCGCCGCCTCGTCCCTCGATCCCCTCATCGCCCAGGCAGACAGGATCCTCATCCTCTCCGGCCACACGGCCGGAGCGGTCAACCCCGCGGCCTTCAGGGCGCGGTACCTCCGGTACCTGGAGGGGCAGATGAGGCAGATACAGGAGGGGGGAAACGGAGAAAAAAGACGGGATCAGCCCGACCGCACGTCCCTGTAACCCTCGCCGTCAGGTTCCACGTACAGGACGGCACGCCCCCCTTCCAGAGTTGGCTTCGGAAACTCCTGGAAGGTGACGGTCCCATCGGCGATCACAGTTCCTGCAGTGCTCCTCACCTCATCGACGCCCGCCGCAAGGACGGTACCGACAGTGCACCTGCCCGAGAGATCGCGCAGCGTCCCTTTCTGCACGTACCTGCCGTCATTTCCCGATGCCGCAAGCCCGACAGCGGCAACGGCGCCGATGAGGCCACGCATGGTGCCGAATCCCTCGACGAGCATGCCGGCGCGGCGTGCGACAGTGCGCGCCTCGTTCAGGGAGAGCACGCAGGTTTTTGCGTCCTCTGCAAAGGCGGTAACCTCGGAGATGATCTGGTCATCGTACGCAACACAGATGCCAGGATTGCTCCCCGGGGCCGCACTCCGGGATACGAAGTCCTTTGCATAGGCAAAGACCTGCCCGCCCGCGGCATTCCCGGAGCCTTCGAGGTGCACGCAGAGGGCTGCATTGTGGATCGTCGCAGGAATGTCGTCATGGCGATACAACTGGTGCCTGGTTACGCCAAGGACAGGGAAATCCCTGGCAAGGGCGGCGGCGGCGGCACGGGCGATCTTGCCGGTGCCTGGGGTGCCATCCGCATTGGTGTCGTCAATGCCGAGATAGATCGTCATAGGAATGCCTCAAAACGTGGGATCTCTATGGCACCACTACATATGAAGATATCTATAAAAAAGAGGGATCATGCCCGGATGATTGTGCCGACACGCTCACCTCTCACGGCCTTTGTGATGGCGCCCGGCACATGACCATTGACCACCCTGATCTCCTTCACATGCCTCGTGTGGAGGAGAAGTTCGACCGCCTTCTTTTCAAGGACCATGTCCTCCATGTCCCTGCCGAGGAGTTCTTCTGCCGTGATCTCAGGGATCAGGGCGGCCTCGGGGTCGATGCGAGGGTCCCCGACATAGAGGCCGTCGACATTCTTCGCAAGGATACAGTTCTTCGCACCCATCACCTCGGCGATGAGCACCGCACCGGTATCTGTCCTGTTGGGAGGGATGGAACCGATCTCGGGCGGCTGTTCATAGAGGCCGTACGGGGGGGTGCCATGGGTCACGGGCAGGAGACCGAGGGCGGTGAGGATGGGGATTTGGAGGAGGTCACCGGTGTGGATCCTGACGCCGTTGTACTTCGAGAGGAGGACGGCCATCATGATCGCATTCTGCTCGCTGATCTTGCCCGCAAGTTCGGCAAGGACACCGGTCGGCATCCCCAGGTTGATCCCGATGTCCATGATATGGCGGACACGCCCGCCCCCGCCGGTGACAAGGAGGATCTTCTCACCAGCCTCCTTCAGCGCGCCGATCTCCTCCACGAGGGGAAAGACGACATCGCGGCCGTAGTCGATGGTCCCGTGGCCGCCAATCTTGATCACATTCAGATCAGGCATGATCCTGATCTGCGGGATCTCGGCGATCCTCTTCATCAGGCCCTTCCGAACCAGTGTCTCACCCCGGAGACCTGACTCGAGTTCAAAGCGTTCTTCTGGCATGGCACACCGGCAAGAGATATATAATATGTTTTATATTTCAGTTGTGTCATAGCCGGCCAGATGTCCGGCAGGGGGGACTGAAGATGAAGATCTATGTCAGAGAAAGACAGAAGATCGGGAGCGGCGTCAAAGAGCCCAAGTTCAGGGTCGTCGCCGTCACCGGTGGAAAAGGGGAGGAGTCGCACCTGAAGATCGAGGCGACGCACTTTCGGAAGACCGAGATCGAGGGGATTGCAAAAGACGTCGGGGCCGAGATCATCTATCTCTTACCGATGCCCGAGGAGAAGCGCGGCGAGATGAAGAGCGTCGCCCGCTGAAAAAGATGACGTGAGAGAGGTCAGGCCCGGATCAGGGTCCCGACCTTCTCGCCACGAACGGCCTTCGTGATATTCCCGCGCACATGGCCGTTGACCACCCTGATCTCCTTCACGTGTTTGGTGTGGAGGAGGAGTTCGACCGCCTTCTTCTCAAGGACCATATCCTCCATGTCCCTGCCGAGGAGTTCGTCTGCCCTGATCTCAGGGATCAACTCGGCCGCCGGATCGATGCGGGGATCCTCGGTGTAAAGGCCGTCGACGTTCTTTGCAAGGATGCAGTTCTTCGCACCCATCACCTCGGCGATGAGCACGGCACCTGTATCAGTCCGGTTCGGCGGGATCGACCCGATCTCGGCAGGCTGCTCATAGAGGCCGTACGGAGGGGTGCCGTGAGTCACCGGCAGGAGTCCGAGAGCGGCGAGGGTCGGGAGTTCGAGGAGGTCGCCCGATTTCACCTGGGTCCCGCCGTACTTCGAGAGGAGGAGGGACATCATCAGGGCGTTCTGCTCGCTGATCTTGGAGGCGAGTTCGGCGAGGACTCCGGTCGGCATCCCGAGGTTGATCCCGATGTCCATGATATGCCTGACGCGCACGCCGCCGCCTGTGACGACAAGGACTTTCTCGCCGGCCTCCTTCAGGGCGCCGATCTCCTCGACGATCGGGAAGACGACCTCGCGGCCGAAGTCCATCGTGCCATGACCGCCGATCTTGATCACATTGAGGTCCGGCATGATCCTGATCTGCGGGATCTCGTCTATCCGCTTCATGAGACCCTTCCGCACCATGGTCTCGCCGCGGAGGCCGGAGTTGAGTTCAAAGCGTTGTGCCGTTATGGTATCACCGTGACGATAATGTTTATAGTCCGGGAGATATAACAGGGATGATACCAGTTGGTATATCAGCTGGTATACGGTGAAACAGATGAAGATCTATGTCCGCGAAAGAAAGAAGATCGGCAGCGGGGTCCAGCAGCCGAAGTTCCGCATCGTCGCCGTAACCGGTGAAAACAACGCAAAGAGGCTCTGGGTAGAGGCAAAACACTTCCGAAAGAACGAGATCGAACTCATCGCCGCCGACCTGGGTGCCGAGATCGTCTGGCTCGAAGCGATGCCAGAGGAAGAGCGGCATAAAAAGAAAGACGAGTAACACACATATCTGGGCTATGCCCGCACTGACCTCAAGCGAGATACTCGCTGCTGTTGCACGGATTCTCATTCTTGAGGACCGTGCCATTACTTTCCTCTGCACAGAGGGGGAGATCAGCATCAGGTTCCCAAAGACCAGACGCCTGGCCGAATACCTCTCTGTCCCGCACTACTATGTCATCCCCGTCATCGCCGCCCTGGAGGAGGACGGACTGGTCACCCGCACCGAGAGGGTCGGTGTCTCGACCACCGCGCAGGGAACGGCAGTCCTCTTTTCAAAGATCCTTGCAGAGTATCCCCGGGAGGTCGAGCAGATCCTGGGGTCAGACCTTCTCGGGGCGATCAGGGCGAGGGCCCTCGACTGAGGTCTCCCTGCCCGGACAATTCCGCAGGCGTGCACTTCTCGGGCGTGCGGCCTCCTGTTTGCAGGTCCACCCATCCGGAACGGACATTTTCCCTGTGGTCAAACGGGTAGATGTATGGCTTGATGTCGAGGAGGGGGGTGTTGTCCAGAATGTCCACGCCGGAGATCTCAAGGACGTTCCCGCGCACAGCCTTCAGTCCCACGATGGAGAGGCCGATTGGATTCGGGCGGTTGAAGTGGCGGATCGCGAAGATCCCCCTCTCACGTGAACCGTCCAGAAACGGCTTTCGCCTGAGCTCGACATCGCCGGCACGGTTAAAATGGTAGAGGAGGATGATGTGGGAGAAAGCGTCGAGATCCAGCAGACCTTCCGCATACTCGGGAAAGATCTCCACACGACCATCTGACCTGGAAAAAACAGGTTGGATCGGAGTATCTGCCTGCTCGGTAAAACCAGACCTGATGACTCCGATAGGCCTGTACAGGATCGCGAGGTCATGGGGGTCTGTGCTCTTGACATTAATATCGGCCATATATCTATCCCGGCGGCCCCTGTACCCTGGCCGCACATGAGAGGAAGATTATTGGAGAACTGATAAAAGGGTTCAGATATCAGCAATGATCAGGAGGGGGGTGTGGTGACAGGGCCGGGAGAGGAAGTACGAAAAGGATCTGGCCTACGATTCAATCTCAGCGAGGCCGCAGGATCTGTCGGCGACTTCGGTACCATCCTCCCGATCGTGCTCGGCGTCGCCCTTGTCTGCAACGTGAACCTCTCGTATATCTTCCTCTTCTTCGCCCTCTGGTACGTGATCTCCGGCCTCTACTACCGCCTGCCCATCCCGGTCGAACCCCTGAAGGCCGTCGGGGCGATCGCGATCGCCGAGGGCCTCACCGCGGGGGAGATCGCCGCCTCCGGACTGATCATGGGCGTCCTCTTCCTTGCTCTCGGCCTCGTCGGAGGTATGCGTTATCTCAGCGACCGTATCCCGACCTCTGTCGTCCGCGGCGTGCAGGCGGGACTCGCCCTCCTCCTCCTGAAGACTTCCTTCGGTTTCGTCGCCGCCGACCCCCTCTTCGCCGGGATCTCGGTGGGCGTCGTCCTCCTGTTCTTCCTCGCCGCGCTCCGCTGGAAGGTTAAAGATCTCTCGGCCCTCCTCGTCCTCGGGATCGGGGTCTGTGCGGGCGTGCTCAGCGCGGGCCTCCCGTCTCTCTCTGCGATATCTCTGCCCGCGCTCGTCCTCCCGAACCCTGCCGACGTCTTCTTCGCCGCATGGTACCTCGTCCCCCCGCAGATCCCCCTGACCCTCACCAATGCCATCCTTGCCACGGCCCTCCTGACGCGGGACCTCTTCAGGACAGAGGTCGACCCCGACCGCCTTTCCCGGACGATCGGCGTCATGAACCTCGTCTCCGTTCCCTTCGGAGGATTTCCGATGTGTCACGGTGCCGGCGGCCTTGCCGCCCAGTACAGATTCGGCGCACGGACAGGAGGCTCGAATATCATCGCCGGGGCCATCTTCCTGGGCTTCGCCCTCTTCTTCGCCTCGCCTGAGAGCCTCGCCCTGATCCCGATAGGGGTCTTCGGCGGCCTCCTCATCTTTGCGGCGGTCGAACTCGGCAAACACAGCATGAAGACCGATTCCATCTTTGTGACCGTGGTCATCGCCGCCCTCTCCGTTCTCATGAACATCACGGTGGGCTTTGTCATCGGGCTCATGCTTGCCTGGGCCCTGGAAAGGTACGGGAGGGCCAAGGCAGCAAAAAGAGGGAGTTAATCCTCGACGACGTGGACAGCACTGGCCTTGAAGGAGATCTTCACCGCCATCCCCTCCCTGATGCCGAGTTCTTCGGCAGACTTCCAGGTGACAAGAACAGTGAAAGGGATGCCGCAGTCGACCGTGAGGTGGTTGAGGGGGCCGTAGGCCCGTACCCCGGTCACCCTCCCGGAGAGGACGTTTCGCGCCGAGATGCCGGTCCCGTCGGCAAGGTGGATGGTGATGTCCTCGGGTTTGATACAGGCGCAGACCTTCGTCCCCGGCCCGAGAGGGGTGACCGCGGCGATCGTCACCCAACCGGCGGCAATGGCGGCGACGCCATCGCTGTTCTCCCGCACCTCTCCCTCGATGATGTTCTCGATCCCGACAAACCGCGCCACATACCGGTTCTTCGGCATCGCAAAGACCTCACGCGGCGTCCCGATCTGGGCGAAGACACCGTCCATCAGCACCCCGATCCTGTGGGCGAGCCTCTGGCCCTGGAGCATGTCGTGCGTCGAGAGGACCACCGTCTGGTTCATTTCCCTGTTGATACGCACGACCAGGTCCTCGATCGCCTCGGTTGCCACAGGGTCGAGGTTTGCGGTCGGTTCGTCGAGGAGGAGGACGACAGGGTCGGTGACGACCGCACGGGCGATGGCGACTCTCTGCATCTCCCCGCCCGAGAGGGTCTTTGCCTTCCGTTTCTCATAGCCGGAAAGCCCGATCACCTCGAGGGCGGCCGCGATCTTCTCCCTGATCCCGGCCTCGGGGACATGCCTGATCCGCAGGCCGATCGCAATGTTGTCATAGACAGTTTCATTGAAGGCCGCCGGTTTCTGGAAGACCATCGCCATCTGCCGTCTGAACCCGAGGGCGCTCCCCCGGTCCGCGTGGATGTCGGCGCCGTCGAGGAGGATCTCCCCGCCCGAGGGGGTGTCCAGGAGGTTGATCAGGCGGAGGAGGGTGGACTTGCCCGACCCCGAGGGGCCGATGATCGCAAAGATCTCGCCGTCCCGGATCGCTGCGTTCACGTCTTTCAGGACGACTTTCTCGCCGAAATTCTTTGCAACATGACTGAGTTCGATCATGGTTCACCGCTGCTGGTAGATAGTCACCACCGTGTTCACGACGAGGGCGATGCCGAGGAGGATGATCCCGAGGGCGATCGAGGTGCCGATATTCCACTGCGATGTGTTGAGGGTGATCGCCGTCGTCAGGACGCGGGTCCGACCGTAGATGTTCCCGCCGATGAGGATCGCCGCACCGACCTCGGAGATCGCCCGGCCGAAGCCGAGGGCGACCGCCCCGAGGATCGCAAACCGGGCCTCCCTGACGACGTGCTTGAGGAACTGGAGGCGCGTCGCCCCGAGGGAGAGGATCGTGTCCCTGATCGTCGCGTCCACGCCCGAGATCGCGGTGATCGTGAGCCCGGTCATGATGGGGAGGACCAGGATAGTCTGGGCAAGGATCATCGCCTGCGGCGTGAAGAGAATGCCGAGAAACCCGAGAGGACCGTGACGGGTGAGGAGGAGGAACAACAGCAGACCGACGATGACGGTCGGCAGGGAGTACAGGGTCTGGATAAGTTGGATGAGGATTTTTTTCCCGGGAAATTCGTTGAACGTGACCGAGGCCCCGAAGGGGACGGCGATGAGCGTCGCCGCAACGGTTGCAGTCAGGGAGACGACGAGGGAAAGGGCGGTGATCTCTATGACGTCGGGGTCAAGCGTGACGATGAGGTGAACAGCCTCAAGAATGCCGTCGATGATAAAGCCCATCACTCACTCCCCGGAATATAGGAGAGAAAAGGGAGATGAAAGAGAAAAACCCTGCGACTTTATGCCACCGGGTCTTCCACTTCAGACTGGTTCACGCCCATCTTCTCCCAGTTGCCTGCGGCCGGATAGAAGAGGGGTTCGCCGTACGTGTCCACGCCGAAGGTCTCGATCATCTTCTGTGTCTCGGGGGTGATCAGGTAGTTGATCCAGTCCTTGGAGATGGTGGCGTTCACGCCGGGGTGCTTCTCCGGGTTGATCCGCATCGCGGAGTAGACGTTGAGGAGGATATCGCCCTCTTCGACAAGGGGCACGAGGCTGATCTTGTCCTTGCTCGCAAGGTAGGTGCCGATGTCGGAGAGCGTATAGGCCTGCTTCTCGTCGGCCATCACCAGGGTCGCACCCATGCCGGTGCCGGCCTCGATGTACCACTCGCCCGACTTCTGGATGTCGGTCGAGTAGTTGAAGCCTGCGGCCTTCCAGATCGCCTTCTCCTTGGAGTGCGTGCCAGAGTCGTCTCCGCGGGAGACGAACTTCACCGTCGCCGGGTCGGCAAGGCCCTTCTCACGAATCGTGGTGAAGGCCTGCTCGGGGGTCATGTTCTTCACGCCTGCCGGATCCGATGCAGGGCCGACGATGACGAAGAAGTTGTAGGCGAAGACGCGGCGGTCGATGCCGTGGCCTGCAGCAAGGAACGCGTCTTCGCGGGCGCGGTCATGGACCATCATCACGTCTACGTCGCCGTTCTCCCCGTAGCCGAGGGCCTTGCCGGTGCCGGCCGAGATGATGTCGACCTTTGCATTGTACTTCTTCTCGAAATCAGTTTTCAGGGCGTCGAGGAGTCCGGTGTCATAGAGACTTGTCGTCGTGGCGATGAGGAGAGTCTGCGTCTCTGCAGGAGCCGCCGTCGTTTCCGCCGCGGTCGGCGTTGCTGTCGGCGTTGGGGTCACGTCCCCGGTGCCGGTACAGCCGCATGCAAATGCAGCAACGATCATGACTGCTGCAAAAAGCATAAAGATGCTCTTTTTCATGGTAATTTTACTATCAGGACTCACCATATTATATACGTTGCCATATTCGAGGACGGGAACTGAGATCTGTTTAACTGCTCCCGGAGAGGGGCGATTCCGGGAAATACGAAGGTTTTATCATATAAGGGGCTCTACTGAGAGCATCCTGATCCCACAGAGGAGAAACATGGAAAAGATCAGCAAAAATGCAGAAAAGGTCCTGTATGCCCTTGCCGGGAGCAAAATGCGCCAGTATTCCGGCAAAGAGATCTCCCAGATGACCGGCCTTGCACCGGCCGAGGTGAGCATGGCGGTGCGGGAACTCCAGAGAGAAGGCGTGATCGACGTCCATCTCCGCGCATCGTCAGACCCCTATACGTTCACCTCGATCGCCATCACCCCGAAGGGAAGAGTGGCTGTCCAGGAGAGGAATCCAAAGACCCCGAGCTGCGACACCTGAAAACCCTCTTTTTTAGTCCTTTACCATGACGACCGCACCATAGACGTACGGTTCCCCGATCTGCAGGTTCTTCTGTTCCGACTCGCGGGGCAGTTCTGCCTGCACACGGACCGGGGCATCATAGACGGAGAAGAAGACGGTCTTGTACGGGATGCCTGCCTTTCGTACCTCGTCTGCCGACGAAGGGACAAAGCCGGGTTTTTCCGCGGCGTTATAGGCGAAGAATGTGACAAGGACGTCGACGCCGTCCCGTGCGATCGCCGCGCCCACCGGGTCTGTGGCGAGTTTGAGAGTGACGCCGGAGCCATCGCTCCGCTCCACGGCAGAAAGATCGATCGTCATTTCAGAGAGGCGGGGGTCGACGACGAGCACCGGGCTTTCCACCACGGGGAGGGTCGGCGTCGGTGTCACGACCGTCGTTGGCACCGGGGTCTGCCTGTCGACCGGCGCGGTCGCACACCCGGACGTGAGGGAGACGGCAAGACAGCAGAGGGCAAGGAGAACGGATAACGTTGTGTTCATGGACGAGAATCGGCTGGGGACAATATAAGTGTTCGGCCAGAGGCCACGACCCGAACGGTAATATAGCGAGGTGATGACTATACTGTGTTGTTTATTATGGTCGACGAAGCATACCGGAAAGCGAAAGTCGGGGATCAGGAGGTGCCCTACGACCCCGAGCAGTTGCGGAAGATCCAGGAGCACCCCTGCTACTCGGACACCGCCTGCCACACCTTCGGGCGCTGCCACCTGCCGGTCGCACCGCATTGCAATATCCAGTGCAATTATTGCGTGCGTGATTTCGACTGCGTGAACGAGAGCAGGCCTGGGGTGACTTCCCGCGTGGTAAAACCGGCCGAAACTGTGGACCTGGTCACAAAGGTGGTCACAGAGTTCCCGTACGTCAAGGTGATCGGGATCGCGGGGCCAGGGGAACCCCTCGCAAACGAGGAGACCTTCGAGACTCTCCGCCTTATCCACGAGGCTTTTCCCCACCTGATCATGTGCATCTCCACAAACGGCCTCCTTCTCCCGGAGAAGATCGACGAAATTGCAGAGTATGGCGTCGGCAACGTGACCGTCACCCTCAATGCCGTCGATCCCGCGATCGGCGAGAAGATCTACTCCTTCGTCAACTACCACGGCACGCACCACACCGGCCGCGAGGCGGCCGAGGTCCTCCTGAAAAACCAGCTTGAGGGGATCAGGATGGCCGTTGAGAGGAAGATGTTCGTGAAGGTGAACACGGTCTATATCCCGGGCGTCAACGATGAGCACATCGTCGAGATCGCAAAGAAGGTTGGGGAGATGGGGGCATTCTCCTTCAACCTGATCCCCCTGATCCCGCAGTATAAGTTCGCCGGGATCACCCCGCCGACGCCAGCGGAGAAGAAGGCGATGCAGGACGCCTGCGCCCCCTATATCAAACAGATGCGCCACTGCGCCCGCTGCCGCTCGGACGCGATCGGGAAACTCGGCAAGGACGTGCAGTCCCGTATCTACTCGAACTGTTCCTGCGAACAGAAAGAATAAACCTCCTTTTTTCAGATGAAAGATCTCTGCAGGATCGCTCTGCACGACGACGAACCCTTCGACCTCGACGCCACCCTGGGGTGCGGCCAGGCCTTCAGGTGGGAAAAAATGGACGACGGGTGGTGGCACGGCATCGCAGGCAGCCGTGGGGTCCGGATCAGGCAGGACGGACCTCTGCTCTCCTTCCACGGCGCCGACGAGAGATTTATCAGGCGATACCTTGCCCTCGACCTCGACCTCCCCGGCATTCTCGCCTCGGTCGACCGCGACCCCGTGATCCACGCGGCCATCGACCGCTGCCTGGGCCTGCGCCTCCTCCGGCAGGAGCCCTTCGAGACCCTGATTTCATACATCTGCGCCACGAACGCGAACATTCCGGTGATCAGGAAGAGGGTGCGTCTGCTTGCCGAAAGTTACGGGCGGTCCCTCCCCGGCGGCGGTCATGCCTTTCCGACGGCCGACGAACTCATCTCGTCGACCGAATGCTCGTTGCGGGAGGGGTGCGTGATGGGCTACCGGGCGCCGTACGTCTGCCGGACCGCGGCGATCTGCGCGGATGACCCCGCGTGGGCGGAGAGGGCCGCCGAACTCCCATACGTGGAGGCGAGGGAGGAACTCCTCCGCTTCCCGGGCGTCGGCCCGAAGGCGGCGGACTGCATCCTCCTCTTCGCCTTCCAGAAGTACGAGGCCTTCCCTGTGGACGTGTGGATACGCCGGATCATGCGCCGCTCGTACCTCCCCCACCTCAGGGAGGAGGGGGCGATGACCGCAAAGGAGTACAGGGATATCAGGGACTTTGCATGGGGGCACTTCGGCAGGTACGCCGGGTGGGCGCAGGAATACCTTTACTGTGTGCGGGACGGGGCCTGACCCCGTATCACCGTGATCTCGGGCGGGCAGTTGAGGCGGATGTCCATGCCGAGAAGGGGCGTGGTGCCGATGCCGCGACTGACATAGACGGTCCTTTTTCCCTCCTCGATCAGGCCGGCAGAGGGGTCGTAGCCGAACCATGCCGCAGGTTTTCCGAGGGCGGGAAGGTCGACCTGACCGCCATGGGTATGACCGCAGAGGACGAGGTCGACGTCCCAGGCGGCCCGGCACTCGGGTTCGTGGATGAGTACGATGCGATAGTCGGCGTCGGGGAGGGCATCAGGGAACCGCGCCCTCCCTGCCAGGCCGTCGTCGAGGCCGACGACGAGCACGGTACTGTTCCCGACCTCTTCTGTCGCGTATTCGTTCCTGAGCACCACAACGCCGGCCTCCTCAAGGCGGGCACAAACCGCGTCGGCAAGGGCGGTGTCGGTCGTGCCGTCGGCAAGAGGGGAGAGGTCGTAGCCTTCGACGCTGAGGTCTGCCTCTTTCAACATCTCTCCCCGACCGCGGCTGGAGATACCGTAGTCGTGGTTGCCAAGCACGGCGTACACCGGTGCCCTGATGCCGGCGAGGGGGGAGAGGTCAGGCACCCCGTCCCTCCCGTATCCCGCGACAAAGTCTCCGGCGATGAGCACGAGGGAGGGGTGTAGGGAGTTCGTCTCCCTGACAGTCCTCTCGATCAGGTCACGGTTCCCCTCTGAGATATGGAGGTCCGAGAGGAGGACGATCGTGCCGGGCACCCCTGTCACCGTGAGGGGGGTGACGGTCAGGTCCCCGGCCCCGGCGGCGCCGCAGGCAAGGCCTCCGGCAAGGAGAAGGAGAAGAGCGAAGAGGACTGCTGCGAGAGGGCGGGCATAGGACACCATGCCTCACGCGGTCGCCGGGAAGGGGGATAACGGTTTCCTGCGCAGTTCAGTTATACGGGATCTTTTTGCTCCACCCGGCCTCGTCGAGCAATCTCTTCAGGACGGCCATCCTCTGCGTCTGCTCCTGGATCCTGCTCTGGTAATAGGTGAGCGTCGCCTGTGCATCGTCGGGCGCGGCGATGAGAAACATCCTGTCCGAACTGGTCACACCGAAGAAGACTCCAGCATGATCCAGCGGTTCGAGAATTTCCTTCTTCCACTCCTCATGGCTGATCTCATAGCCCTCTGCGAGGAGGTGGGCGAGGATCTCGGCCGTCGGCACCGCGTGCTCCAGGCCGACTGCGTGGTCGAGGAGGAACCTGACGGTCTCGACCATCAGAGTGCAGTACCTGCTGGAGCAGAGGACACCCTGGTCGAACATGAAGTTCCTGGCCCGCGTGACAAAAGGCATGGGCGGGTCTTCGGCGGCAGGGGTTATAGGTGTTGTGGGGTGGAGGGGACAGAGCAAAAAAATTCAGAGACTCGCTTCGAGGAGGATTGAATGCCATTCCCTCCCGCACCATATGAGAATCTGTACATCATCCGCCAAAAATAAATCGAGCAATATTATATGTCCTGTCTCTCCATATACCAGATAAATGCTCTCGCACACCATCCCACTCAGAAGAGAAACACTTGAAGTTCTTTCATCCGAGCAACGGGTGCAGATACTGAAACACCTCGACAAAAGACGGATGACAATAACCGAACTGTCAGAGGAGATGGAGTGCGCCAAGTCGACAGTCCATCACCACGTGGAAAAACTCATTGCTTCAGGGTTTGTTGCAGCGATCGACGAGGGGCATCGCTGGGTCTATCTTGAGTTGACGACTCAGGGGCACATGATATTGCATCCATCTGAGAGGACCAGGATTGTTCTTCTCCTGACCTCTATCCCGTTCGCATTCCTGGGAGGGATGGTTCTTCTCGGATTCTATCTGACACGGCCAGTCCTGTACACCGGTGATGTACATCCGCTCTGGAATATTCCAGACCCCCTCTTTCTGGTAGGGGGCATCGGTCTCCTCGGGGCCGGTACTGTTCTTGCGGCCTATGCTATCCTTCAAAAAAAGGCCCGGGTGAAACCCTCACCCTCGGTAACACTCGCCACCGATTAAAATGTGAGAGGCAGGACTGCACCGACCACGATATCCAGAGGGGTTCATTTCCTCTCCGCATCTCTTCTGATGACCACCACTCTATGAATCCATCTTACGGATCCTAACGATACCACGTTCGAATACGGTCGAACATATTTGATAGATTCTTCCGACATTTCCCTACACTACATGGTGAGTACAGAGATGTGCTCATCAATGCCTGCCCATGGGCCTCATGTGGCAGAGGAGGATGTGTTTCATGAAAAAAGCCCTCTTTGTCTTTATCGGCATCCTGCTGATCTCGTGGGGTTGTACCGCCCCCGTAACCGCGGTCGATGCTGAGTTGTAAAGAATTATGTATCGATCGATCAGGCGAGAACGAACGCAAATAGCGTTCTCTCCGATTTTGTCTCACAAGGACCACTCCAGGGAAACGATACATGGGTAGGTGCCATGATCGATGAGTCTCCGATCACGATCTACGATCCGAATGGACTGAAGCTCTATTACCTCTTCACGGTAGAGCGAAAAGGCACACCGATAGGCGATGTTGAGGTTCCCGCAAGCAAAGTACTCGGGTCACCTGTATCTTCGGTCAGTCTCAAGCCCCATACCCGGGACTTCGACCGGGCACAGGAAATCGCAAAGAAATTCGCAGATGAAAACTATCCGGACTACAAGATCACATCAATAAAACCTGTCGATTATGCTCCTTCACGCATGGGAGCAATGGCCGAACTCTTCGATCCCGGCAATGAGTCGCATGAGCGGATCATTGTCGACGCGCATACCTTCGATATCGTTCCTGAAGACATGCCCCCTGAAGCAGAAGGTCGCTATGGAGCGGCGTGCATCGAATCGCTCTATGATTCCCTCTCTGAAGAGGTTGCAGACGAGCGTATCAGACACTGGAACGAGTGCCAGGAGGCTCTTCAGACTACGCATGTCAGAGCGTGAGGGTGTGGCCCGCAGGGCACGGCCCGGGTCAAATACGCCCGGATCTGCCCCCAAACAGGGGATCCTACCTCCCGTTCAGGGCCATACCAGGGAGATCCGGCGATCCGGGCATACCAGGGTCTGTGGGCAGAACAGGATGAAATCCGGCAGGACTCAACGCCCTCAGGTCGTCGATATGATTGCAGGTAATGTCTTCCTCTCCCGGCCCCCTCCCTGTGCCGGGGAGGTGGAGGGAAAGGGGTTGGAAATCGTCCCGATCCAGGATCGGGAGATACCCTCAGTATGAGGATGTACCCTGAAAACCACCGGGGTAACTTTCAAAGAACCGCCTGAAACGTCGTTTCATGAGCGGTACACCAGAGCCAAAAAAAGAGATATTATGTCCCGATATTCCAGGCTGACATGTAGTGCTTCTGCTCGTCGGTGAGGGCGTCGATCGCGATCCCGAGAGAGGCGAGCTTCCTCTCCGCGACCTCCTCGTCGATGACGTTCGGGACATCGTAGACGCCCGGAGAGAGGTCCTTCCCGTGCTCCGCCATGTACCGGGCGGAGAGGGCCTGGAGAGCGAAGGAGAGGTCCATGACCTCGATCGGGTGGCCCATGCCCTTCGGCGTCGCCAGGTTCACCAGGCGGCCCTCGGCAAGGACGTGGATCTTCTTCTCGCCGAAGATGTAGGTGTCGATGCCGTCGCGGCGCTCGATCCTCTCCGCGTGCTCCTCAAGCCACTTCACATCGATCTCGACATTGAAGTGGCCGGCATTGGAGAGGATCACGCCGTCACGCATCGAGCCAAAGTGGCGCTCCGTGAGGATCGAGGTGTTCCCCGTCGTCGTAATGAAGATCTCGCCGATCTTTGCCGCCTCGTCCATCGGCATCACGGTGAAGCCGTCCATGTGCGCCTCAAGGGCGCGGCGCGGGTCCACCTCGGTGACGACCACGCGTGCGCCGAGACCGCGGGCCTTCCGCGCCACACCGCCGCCGCAGAAGCCGTAGCCTGCGACGACCAGGAACTTGCCGGCAAGGAGGCAGTTTGTGGTCGCCATGATCGCGGAGAGCGAACTCTCGCCTGTGCCATGGACATTGTCGAAGTGGCGCTTCATCGGGGTGTCGTTCACCGCGATCACCGGGAACTTCAGCGCGCCTTCTGCCGCCATCGAGCGGAGACGGTGGATGCCTGTCGTCGTCTCCTCGCAGCCGCCGATCACGTACTCGATAAGTTCCTGCCGGCGGGTGTGGAGTTCGAAGATCAGGTCCATGCCGTCGTCGATGGTGATCACCGGGTGCGCGTCGAGGACCTGGTTGATCGCCGCGTAGTACTCCTCGTTCGAGCACGCCCTCTTCGCATAGCAGTGCACGCCCGGCACCTCGCCGAGGGCCGCGGCCACGTCGTCCTGGGTAGAGAGGGGGTTGCAGCCGGTGATGTACACCTCGGCCCCGCCTGCCGCCAGGGTCTCGACAAGGACGGCGGTCTTTGCCTCCACGTGGAGGGCCATCCCGATGGTCACGCCCGCGAGGGGCTTCGTCTCCTCGAATTCCTTTCTGATGCTGCCGAGCACCGGCATGTACTGCCGTGCCCAGTCCATCTTCTGCTGACCGGTCTTCATAGCCTCACCTGACGTCTTCCCATATAGGTGGACGCGCATCCACTTGAAAGGTGACGGTCCGGCCTGACGGCCCCCTCCCAAATGCTGATTATCCCCGCGGTCAGAGAAGTTCGCATGGCACTCACCAAACGGATCATCCCCTGCCTCGACATCAAGAACGGCAGAGTGGTGAAGGGGACGCACTTCGAGGGACTCCGCGACGCGGGCGACCCGGTCGAACTTGCGGCGCGCTACAATGAGCAGGGAGCGGACGAGGTGGTCTTCCTGGATATCACGGCCTCGAAGGAGGGAAGGGGCACGATCATCCCGGTCATCGAGCGTGCTGCCGACGAACTCTTCCTCCCCCTCACCGTCGGGGGCGGGATCAGGACACTCGACGACATCACCCGGATCCTCAGGGCCGGCGCGGACAAGGTCTCCATCAACACGAGCGCAGTGGACGATCCCACCCTGATCACCAGGGCCGCGGAGCGCTTCGGAACCCAGTGCGTCGTCGTCGCCATCGACGTGCGGGCCAACCCGACGATGCGGGAAGGGGTGACCCCCATCTCCCTCCCGGACGGCCGGACCGTGTGGTACGAGGTGATGACGATGGGCGGGTCGCACCCGACAGGCATCGACGCGGTCAGGTGGGCAAAAGAGGTCGAGGAACGCGGCGCCGGCGAGGTCCTGCTCACGAGCATGGAGACGGACGGCACGAAAAACGGGTTTGATATCCCGGTCACCCGCGCCGTCTCCGGGAGCGTGGGCATCCCGGTCATCGCCAGCGGCGGTGTCGGGACGCTGGAGCACTTCAGAGAGGGGTTCGCCCTCGGCAAGGCGGACGCCTGTCTTGCGGCAAGCGTCTTCCACTACGGGGAGATGACCGTCAGCCAGGTCAAGGAGTACCTGGCCGGACAGGGTATCCCGGTACGGCTCTGAGGTCGAGTTCGAGGGCCGCCACCGGGTGCTCCAGGGAAAAGGCGACGAGCACCTCGGGGTGGACCTCGCCGAAGACCCCCACTTTTTTCCCGTCCACCAGAACGTCGCCGCGCCTGCCCTCGAGGAAGGCCGGGTCCGCTGACTCGACGAACTCCGGGGAGAGGCCGCACTCGCGGCAGAGAGCGTCCATCGTCGCATAGGCCTCGGAGAAGTCCGCACCCGGGTGGATGGAGACGGCGGCGACGCTCTGCATCGTCGTCACGCCGCGGATGATGTCGCCGGTCGCAAAGAGGCGCTGCGGGAGTTCGCGGTGGCAGTTGATCTCCAGGATCTCCATGAGCAGGGGGAGGATATCGGTCCTGACCACGCTCTGGTCCTCTGAGATCGGCTTCGAGACCCGGAGAAGGTCGGGGGAGACCTCGCGCCGCATCTGCCCGTAGAGCACTCTCTCGGACGTGAGGGTGAAGGGCATGACCTCCAGGTAGCCGAGGCCGGCGAGGATGGACCTGACCTCTCTCTCGACGACCGCGATCGGGTGCTCCTTGCCGGTGGTGAAGGTCTGCGGGAGGGCGGCGGCGATATTGTCGAAGCCGTAGGCGACGGCCACGTCCTCGAAGATGTCCCAGTCGTGCATGATGTCGGCCCGGTACGGGGGCACGAGCACCCGCACCTGTTCGTCGGAGAGGGACTCGGGAGGCTGGCGTTGTGCTCCTGCTCGATAGCATTCGGCCAGCACCTGCAGTTTCCCCCTGGAGATGGGTTCGGCACCGAAGCGCATCTTCCGTAGCAGGGCGGCCATCTCCCCGGCATCGATATCGATCCCGATGAGGCGGCGGCAGGCGTCGACGCTCACGATACGCTCGGCCGGGGAGAGGTCGGGGTATGGCGTGCCGTCGACATCGACGCTCTCTATAGTCGCCCCTGCCTCGGCGAGGGCGGTGCAGATGATGTGCGCCGCCATGCGGACGGACTTCGGGTCTGTACCCGTGCAGTCCAGGAGGATGTTCCTCGTCTCCGTCGTGACCTTGGTCAGTTCCCCGTTGATGATCGGCGGGAAGGAGAGGACGTTCTCGTCGGCATCGACGATCAGGGGGAAGCGGTCGAAGGCATCGACCAGGTGGGCATAGTCCCTCCCCTTCGGGTGCTGCTCCAGGATCTCCTCCATCGATAGTTCGTCCTCGAAATCGAGGGGGACGAAGCGGCGGTCGCGGGGCGAGGCGAGATACCTGAAGGGCGGCCTGACTTTGTCGAGGTCGTGGACGCCGATCGCCACCTTCTTCCGGCCCCGGCCAATCGCCCAGTGGAGAGACTCCTGCAGTCCCATCAGGCTCTCGATCCCGGCCTCGTCCAGACAGACGTTCCGGATGACGGCGGTGCCGAAGTAGGGCCTGATCGACCTGAGGGCGGGATCGACCGAGAAGGAGATGCCTGAAGGGGCGACCGGGTACGCGGGGAGGCCCTCCTCGATGCCCAGGAAACCGCGCATCGCCCGCGCCACGCCCTCGGTCGAGTACAGGTCCACCCGGTCAGGGAAGAACTCCACGTCCACATGGTCATCGAAGGTCCGCTCGATGTCGGAACCGATCATCGGCAGGCGCTCAAGGATCGTCTTCCTGTCGGTGCCGGTGAGGCGTTCGAGGTATGCATAGTTGAGAGATATGATTGCCATGGCTCACTCCTCCTTCCTGATCACCGGGCTTTCCCTGATCCAGTCGATGTCGCTCCGGTACAGCTGGCGAAGGTCTTTCAGGCCCAGCTTCAGCATCGCCACGCGGGAAATGCCAAGGCCCCAGGCAAGGACAGGCGTCTCGATCCCCCAGGGAGCGGTGACCTCCTCCCTGAAGATGCCGGCGCCGCCGAGTTCGACCCAGCCGAGGCCGTCCACCCAGACCTCGGGCTCGACCGACGGCTCGGTGTACGGGAAGTAGCCGGGGCGGAAGCGGACGTTCTCAAAGCCCATCCGCCCGTAGAACTCCTTGAGGTAGCCGAGAAGGTGACGGAAGGAGACGTCCTCGTCCATGACGATCCCTTCGAGTTGCTCGAACTCGGGGGTGTGGGTCGGGTCGATCGCCTCGCGCCTGTAGACCCGGCCGAGGGCGAAGGCCTTGACCGGGGGTTCGGGGTGGTCGATGAGGTACCTGATCGAGAAGGGGGTGGTGTGGGTGCGGAGCACGCATTGCTGCGGGACTTCGGTGCTCCAGACGCCGCCCCATCCCGTCGAGGAGGTCGTGCCGCCGTGCTCGTGCATGTCGCGCACGCCCTCATATCCGGCGGGCAGGGGCTCTTTCATGTCCAGATAGAAGGTGTCCTGCATCTCGCGGGCCGGGTGGTCCTGCGGCTGGAAGAGGGCGTCGAAGTCCCAGAAGGCGGAGAGGACGATCTCGCCCTGCATCTCCACAAAGCCCATGTCCAGAAGGATCCTCTTCACCTCGTCGATGATCCGCTGGTACGGATGGGACTTGCCCGGCCAGATGCGCTTCGGCGGCGTCGAGAGGCTGTACCGCCTCAGGTTTGCCGTCCGCCAGGAACCGTCGAGGATCTGCTCCCGCGTCAGGGTGCCTGTCTCCTCGACGAGGTCGAGGCCGGTGGCGACAAGGGCGCGGCCCTCGGGGGTGATCGAGATTGTATAGGCCACCTCCTCGTGCTCCTCGACGAGGTTCCTCTTCAGGAGGTCGGCGATGCCCGGCATCCCCTCCTTCGGGTCTGCAAGGGCGATCTCGTCCTCGCCCGGCGCGGCCTCGCCCGTTTTCTCCGCGACGCCCTTCGTGATCGCGATCCAGCCCTTCTTCCTGAGCCAGCCGATCCCGATCCTGGAGAGGGGATGGCCCTGGAGGTCCTTCATCGAGATGGAGCCCTCGAAGGAGTCCAGGATCTGCCTCTCGGGGAGACCGTGCTCCCTGTACTCCGCCCCCTCGGGGGTGAGGGAATAGGTCTTCGCGCTCGTCCGCGTCACCGCGGCAAGGCCGCGGTCGGCGCAGAGGTGGGCGTACTGGACGGCCGCCTCCTCGGTCGTGCCGAGTGCCGTGGCGAGGGCGGCTGCACTGCCCTCGCCCATCGGGGCAAGGGCGACAAGGAGCCGCTTTTCATTCAGGGTGAGGTCTGCCATTATCCATCCACCAGATGTGCTGTTTCGTCCATCTTCTCTCTGAGATCCTTTAAGTACTCCTTCGTCCTCTCGAAGGTCTCCTTCTTGCAGGTGCCGCACATCATCTCGCCGGCACGGCACTTCCTGCAGATCTCGGCGAGTTCCTCGTCGTCGGGGGCCATGTGGAAGAGGTTGAGGAGATAGACCGAGCACTTCTCCGGCTCGCCGCCAAGTTTCTTCTGCTCTTCGAGGGTCATGCGCCCGCCGGTGAGGGAGGCCATCACCTTTTTCTTGAGATCTTTCTCCGTCTCCCAGAAGGAGATGAAACTCTCCGGCACGCTCGACGACATCTTGCCGCCCTGCAGGCCCGGCATGAAGGTGTGGTAGGTGGCCGAGGGGAGGACGAAGCCGAAGCCGCCCTGCTCGATCTCGATCGCCCGCACCGTCTCCTCGACCGCCTCACAGGAAGCGCCAGGGATGTCCACGTGGCCCTCGTACTTCTTCGAGCCGGGGAAAGCACGGTGGACGGCCTCGATCGCCGCTTCGGGCGCGTTCTTCGAGCGGACGCTGATGCAGCCGTCCCGGCGTTCGACCAGGAACATCCGGAGTTTGTAGGCGACGTCGCGGGTCAGCCTGATATGGGGGTCCTGGTCGATCCCGACAGGGACGACGGTGGGGGACGGGCCGCAGTCGAGCTGCGGGAAGAGGATGTCCCCAACCTGGGTCGCCACGCTCATCGCATGGGCAAGAGCGGTGTCCTGCGTGAAGCCGTAGATCGCCTGGAGTTCGGAGAAGTTGATCTTCGTCGCCGCCTCGAAGGCGAGGTCTTTCAGGCGGGTGTTTTCACTCTGGTAGTAGGTCGTCCCCTCATAGCCGAGGGCGTACAGGCAGGCGAGGTACTCCCGGCCGTACTCCCTGCACTGCGTCCACGACATCCCGCGGACGGCGTGGGCCTCGCGGTCGGCGACGCCGATATAGCCCCGGCCCCCATGCTGCACGTGCCAGACCACCTCTTTCATCACCATGAGGTGGCCGAGGTGCGGGTGGCCCGAGGGCATGAACCCGGTCATAACATTGAATGGCGATCCTGTCCGGATCGCGTCGGCGATCCTCCCGTAGTCACGGTGCCCCACGACGATCCCCCGCCGCATGAAGGACGGGACCTCGGGGAGGCCTGAGGTGGCGGTGCTGATCGGTTCGATGCCAAAATCGGAGAAGAGTTTTTCGACATCGACCGTCTGGCTGCTGGCCCATGGATTGATCCCCTGCTGCATAAGTCAGATCTCACAGTTTTATTCGTGCAAATTCGATATACTGGATGCCGTTTATATGTACACAGGCAAACAACATCTTCTTTTTGACACTGTGCGCCAGGCGGACAGAGCGCGAGATGACGGCCATGGTGAGGGCGGTGCCCGAGGGAATAGCATGGGCGAGCATGAGGGAGTGCTTGACCCCTTCGCCATAGACCCTGAAGTGGTGGCCGAACTTGTACCCGGTCTTCGGCGCATAGCCGCGCCTGCGCAGGTCGGTATAGACGACGACCTTCTCTGCAAGTTCGCCGTCGGTCGCAGCGGCGACGGCATGATACTCGTCCCGACCGAGAGGGGACTCCTGCTGCACGATGGTGAGCCTGTCCCCATCCATGAGGAAGAGCGCCTCCACCGGGGAGAGCATGGTCAGCTCGGGGTCGAGGGGTTTGCCATAGCCTTCAGTCTCAAGCCAGGGGGCGGCCGCGGCTCTCACCAGGACGACCGCACCGAAGGCCTCCCCTTTCACCGTCGCGGCCGCACCGGGGGCCTCCGAACCGGCGAGGTGGTTGGTCTTCACCTCATAGTAGGTGAGTTCGCCCTCGTCGTCCACCGCCGCTATAAGGTACTGCTTGCGCATGTTCCCGGCCGTCGCCACCTCGGCGACGACCCGGTCGAAGTCCACGAGGTCGCGTTCGGCGAGCACCCGGATCAGGTACAGGGACTGCCCCTTCCCCGGCCTCTCGCCGCGTTTGAAGACCCTGAAGTCGTGCGGCCCGGTCTGGAGGGCGTAGCCCCTCTCCCTGAGGTCGCGGTAGACGAGGTACCGCCGGAAAAAACCCGGTTCCCGGGAGAGGTCTGCAAGGAGGCCGGAGAAATCGTAGCCTTCGAGGTCGATCCTCTTCCTCCAGAGGAGGTACAGCCCCTCCTCCGGGGAGAGACGGAGCCCGCCCTTCTCAGGTCGCCCGTATCCCCCGCTCTCATAGAGCGAGGTGTCCTGTTTCAGATAGAGGTTGCTGCCGTCGAATGTTGCCTTCACGTGAAAGATACGTGGGGTGGCAGGGAATATATAGAAGACGACCTGCCCCACGGGCAGGGAGCCTGTCGTGACAGGACAGGATTACTCCTGATAACAAGATTATGAGAGAAAAATATGATAATCATGGAATAGATCTTCAGGGTGGCGATCCTGCCCAATAAACAGCCATGGTGGAAGAATATTTCCTTCACCAGAACGACTATTACCACCTGATACCAAATTATTCGGGGCAGAGAGCTGAAGACGATGCCACGCATTTTAATCACCGATGACTCATCCTTTCAGAGAAAGATCATCTCGTCCATCCTCGACAAAGAGGGTTTTGAGACGGTCTGCGCCAGGAACGGACGTGAAGGGCTGGACCTTGCAGCCGAAAATCCACCCGATCTGATCGTCCTTGACCTCCTGATGCCTGAGATGGACGGTTTCGAAATGATGAAGCAGCTCCGTGAACGCGGGCTGACGGCCCCGGTCATCATCCTGACCGCGGACATCCAGGAGTCGACCCTTGATGCATGCCGTAAGATGGGCGCGAGGGCATGCCTCAACAAACCGCTGAAAAAAGACGATCTTCTGGCGACTATCAGAGATATACTCGATCAGGGCGGGATCTGATGGACGTCGACCCCGAAGATATCGACGCCATAAAGGAACTCGTGAACATCGGCGTCGGCAGAGCGGCGGCGATGCTCAACGAGATCACCTGCTCCCATATCACCCTGCAGGTACCGACGCTCCAGGTGATCGGCCTCGATGAACTCGACCGGGTTGACGGGCTTTCCGGCCCGCAAAGTGCCGCAACGGTAAAGATAGATTTCAGGGGTTTTTTCACCGGCACGACCGCCCTGATCTTTCCTCCCGAAAGTGCCGCGGCCCTGGTGATGGCGATCACCGGCGAGGAGGAGGACCAGCCCGAACTTGATGCACTGAGAACGGAGACGCTGATGGAGGTCGGGAACATCTTCATCAACGGGGTCATGGGATCGATCGGGAATGTCCTCGGGCAGCAGATCACCTACACGCCCCCGACCTATGTCGAGGACACGATCGCAAATATCGCCCGGGCAACACGTTTCGACCCGGACGAGAGGGTTCTTCTCGCCAACACCAGGTTCTTCGTCGAAGAGATCAATGTCGAAGGCGTCATCGCAATGATCCTGGAAATCGGATCTCTGGACGTCCTCCTCGACAGGATCGCCTCTGTCAGGGGAGATTGATCGGATGGAGACGCGTGGGTCTGTCGGCGCATGGCAGGGGATGGACTTCCTGCCGGTCGGCATATGCATCATCGATCCGGAGTTCAGGGTCTGTTACTGGAATGCCTGCCTGGAGGAGTGGACCGGGATCCCCACAGACGAGATACGGGGAGAGGAGATAACCGTCCGCTTCCCGTCCCTGAAAAGGCCGGTTATCACTGAACGGATCAATCAGGTCCTACAAGGGGGCGCACCGATCGTCTTCTCCTCCCAGATCCACCACTACCTCATCCCCTCATGCCTTCCCGACGGAAAAATGCGGATCCAGCGCACCACCCTGATCCCGGTCGCCAGCGAAGAAGAAGGGAGATCAAATGTCATGATCGTCTGCGAGGACGTGAGCACCCTGACCCGCGAGGTGGTGGCATACAGGGCGACGAAAAACAATCTCACACATGAACTTGAGGAGCGGATAAAAGCAGAAAAAGAACTGAAGGCTGCCCAGGAGGCACTCCTCGCGTATCTCATCGAGAGCGCGTCGCGGGTCATGCACCCGGCAGAAACTGTCAGGGCAGACCTGGAGGGGATCATCGGCGATCTGGATACAGGAGACTGGCGTCCGGAGGAGATCAGGATGCAACTCCAGGTGGAGATCGGCACGATCGGGGCGATCGAAGAGAATCTGGCAGAACTTATCAAGGCAGCCACCGGGGGACGCCGGGATATCCCGGAAATTTTCAGAAAATTCCTGCTGGAAAAGGGATACGAATCATGAGCATCTCGCTGCCCGGTCTTGAAGACGCTGCGGTCTACCTCGCCCTATCCAGTCCGAAGATGCTCAGGGACGCAAATGTCGCCCTTGTCGAAGAGATCGTGAGACAGGGGTTCAGGGCGGTCGTCATCACCGTCAGCCAGCCTTCCCAGATACTCATACAGGTCTATGCACGCCGCGGCATCGATACTTCGCGGGTCTCCTTTATCGACGCAATCACGAAGTACGCACTCGGGACACCACCGCCACCCCGGGAAAACACGGCCTTTGTCAGCAACCCGCGGGACCTGACCAGCCTCAGCATCGCGATCACCGAGATGCTCAGGATGTACCCGGAAGAGCGGACATGCTATCTTATCGACTCGGTCACCACGATGCTCATCCACCTCTCCTCAGAGGACGTATCGAAGTTCATCCACTTCGCATCGGCGAAGCTCGGCATCATGGACACGCCCCTCGTCTTCCTCGCCGCCGAGAACAGTCTCAGCCCCATTCTCCTCGATAACCTGCTCACCTTCTCCAGCGAAGTGATCAGGATCGAGGCTCCGGTTTCCCCACAAGCTCCATCCTCGTAGCCACAACCCGTTAATCCCTGCGAATACGTGAGATGCGCGGCCCTATGGCGATGATGTTTTCATCAATTCCCACCGCGAACCGGTCCTCCCCCGCGCCCGGGGAGAGCGGTGCGGATCATCAGGGAGAGGTACCGATATAGATAGCCTCCGACGAGGAAAAAATAGATAATAACAGTTTTTTTGCAGAAAAATTGTTTTAAAATAGAGGCATCGGCAATCAATGCACCCAAACATTTCCGTCCGGATCCCTCCGGCATGCCACCACCCCACCCCCTATATATCCACCAGATCAAAAATCGCGAGTACCATGGGGATCGGACTACCTCACCTGGAAAACCCCGGATATGCCTTCATCGCCATCGCTCTCCTCGTCTGCACACCTGCGACCCTGGGGTACATGGCCCTCGAAGGGCAGAGTTCCTCCGTCACCACCCTCTCCTTCGACGACGCCCCCGAGGGGGTCGTGTTCATCGCCGACCCCCACCTGAAAGCGGAGACCATGGACCACACCAGACAGATGATCGATGAAATCAACGCCCTCCATCCCTCGGTCGTGCTCATCGGCGGGGACTTCGTCTATGGCGAAGACCCGGACCTCTCCCTCCAGCAGGTCTGGCAGGAGATCGACGCACCGGTGTACGCCGTCCTCGGCAACCACGATTACAGGTCGGGCACAGATGCTTTCAGCGGACTGCAGAGGGTCGCAGCCATCAAAGAGACCACCCGGACGGCGGCAGGCTACGACATGAGCACGCTCAGGGACGGGACGGCCGACGTCGCATTCGCCGACTCGGTCGAGGCAGAACTTGAAAAGAACGGCGTCACGGTGTTGAGAAACAAATATGTCACCCTCGACATCGATGGCAACAGGCTCCGCATCGTCGGCGTGGACGACGGCTGGGCCGGCATGGCAGACCCGCCCGCGGTGCCGGAGGATGACGATGCCTTCACGATCTACATGATCCACGAGCCTGAGTGCCGGGCCGACTGGGACGCCGACCTCATCCTTGCCGGCCACACCCATGGCGGGCAGGTCATGATACCGGGCGTCAAGGACCTGAACGACCGGGGCGTCATCGAACTCTCCGGTCTCATCCAGAAGGGCGGGGCACCGGTGTACATCAGCCGCGGCATCGGCACCTCCAACCTCAGGACAGACCTGCGTTTCAATGCCCCGCCTGAGATCGTCCTGATCGGCCCGGCCGGGACTCTCTAAAGACTCTGGAGCACTTTCGTTCAGGAATGCCCTGGCCGGGGGGCTACGCCCCGGCCAGGATGGCGTGGATGGCGGAATATTTCGAGTGCCGCGCCCCCCATCGGATTACCTCCTCGCAGGATCCCGGGAAATTTTCCCATGTTCCTATACAGGCTCTGTTGAAATTCTGGCTCTGTAGAAACCCTTGCGTGAAAGTACTTCCTGAAGTGATAGGGGAAAAAATTCTGTTCAGACGTGCCTGGTCCAGGGGGGCTGCCGCCCCCCATACCCCCTGCCATTACGATAGGGGCAGGGATGGCCTCCTCCTCCAGGACTCCGACCCTTTCTTCCCGGGACCAATCCTCGCGCGGGGGTCCGGGGGCAAAAGTCCCCCGGAGAACGGGAAGGCAGAGGATCAGCACGCATTATCAACCTATGGAGGAGGAATTCTCCAAAGCCGAAATTCTCATGCATCGAGTCACTGCCTCCTCCCACCCATGAAGAGAGGTGCCGATCACCCTTTTTCCTTTCATCGAGAGCGGGGGACTACACCGAAAATCAGAGATTTTCTTGTGCTCACTCCGCTCGCAGCCCCCTGACCCCGCTCAGGATTGGACCTTGAACGGATAAACCCTGCAACCTGAAGATGTCTGCCATCCACTGTCCTATCGTAATGGTGGGGGCGACCGGGAGGAGAGAGCGATAGCGACCTTGAGAAATCTCTGATTTTCGAGTGACGGCCGAAGTGAGGTCAAGAAACCGAAGGTTTCGCTGTAGTCCCCCGGAACAGGCCCTTCAGAACAGGATTTTCCCCCTCTCGCTTCAGGAAGGACTTTCGAGAGGATTTCAACAAAGATCCTATACCTTCTTTTCTGGAGCAGGGTTCATGAACAACAGGGCCATCTCCTCCTTCGTCAGCCTCCGCAGGTAGAAGTTCCCGACAGCAGCGATGATGACCGCCCCGAAGAGGTCGAAGATCAGGTCGGTCATCGTGTCGTCGAGGCCGTGCTGGAGGGCGGTCCCGAGGAAGGTGTCGAAGAGGTACTCGTAGATCTCCCAGAAGGCACCGAGGGCCATCGTAAAGATAACGATGAAGAAGATGATCATCGGCCGGGTGAGCTGCAGGCCCGAGTAGCGGTCGACCAGGAGGACGAGGACGAAGCCCAGGACCGAGATGGTGATCGAGGAGACGAAGTGCGCGACCTTGTCGTAGTAGGGGGAAAAAAGGAGATAATAATCGCTGACATGGCCGGCGACATGGAGGAAAAGGGAAAGGGCGATGAGGAGGTTCACTTCCCAGGGCATCGAGATGTCAGACCTCCTCCTGACGAGGTACGGGACGGTGGTGAGAAAAAAGGCGAATGAACCGACGAGGCCCAGGAAATAATCCCCCCTGGCAAAGCTGTACCCGACCTGGAGGAGGATGAGACCCTGTACGGCGTAGGCAAGGAGGATCCCGGAAAAATTCAGCCGGCGCCCCATGGGATGATGCTCCTATGGGATGCCGGCCATATAAGACTACCCGGAAAAAGAAGGGCGGGGGGTTCCCGCCCGGAAGTTAGGCATGTGCAGTTTTTCCCCGGTATTTACACCCGTTTTACCCGCTCGGCAAGGGCAAGGCCGGCCCGGTAGCACGCCTCGCGCTCGTCGGCGTCGGGCCTGAAGTAGACCTCCATGCTCCCGTCGATCACCTCGATCCCGGCCTTCTTCATGTCGCCGGCGATCTGATCCACCGCACCGCCGTGGCCGCCGTGCGAGCCGAAGGCAAAGCCGACCTTCTTCTCTGCCAGGCGTCCGGGCCGGAGACCGCGGAGGTACGAGAGGAACCCGGCGACTGTCGGGAGGACTTCGTCCTCCAGGGTCGGCGACCCGACAAGGAGAGCCTTCGAGTCGAGCATCTCGGCAACGATGTCTGAGCGGTGGCAGCCTTCGTACCTCCCATCCTTGAGGAGGCAGACCTTCACCTCGAGGCCGCCGTCCATCGCGCCGTCGGCAAGGGCCTTCGCCATCATGTCGGTCGAACCGTGCATGGTGTCGTAGACGATCGTCACCTTGTCTTTAGAGACGCCCTTCGACCACTCGACATAGGAGGTGACGATATCGGCGGCATAGGAGCGCCAGATGACCCCGTGGGAGGGGGCGATCATCCTGATCCCGATGCCGAGGTCGCCGACCTCGCCGAGTTTTTTCAGCACCTTCGGGGCGAGGGGGATGATCAGGTTCGCAAAGAACTTCTTCGCGTGACCGAGAGCGACGTCTTTTCCCAGTTCGTCATCGAAGCGTTCGGAGGAGGCGACATGCTGCCCGAAGGCGTCGTTCGGGAAGAGGATCTTCTCTTCGGCGAGGTAGGTGAACATCGAGTCAGGCCAGTGGAGCATCGGCGCTTCCAGGAAGACCAGGGTCTTTTTGCCGAGGTCGAGCGTCTCGCCGGTCTTCACCACCTTCAGGTTCCAGTCCTTCGTGTTGTAGTGGCGGGCAAAACCCTTCACCGCGACTTCGGTGCAGTAGATCGGGACGCCGGGGAGCATCTTTGCGATCTTCGGCAGGCCACCCGAGTGGTCCACCTCGATGTGATTTGCAATGATCACGTCAATCTTTTTCGGGTCGATGACCGAGGCCACCCGGCCGAGCACCTGGTCCTCGAAGCCAGGATAGCAGGTGTCGATGAGGGTGGTCTTCTCCTCGCCGACGACGAGGTAGGCATTGTATGTCGTCCCGGGCAGGGTGTAGCCGTGGTAGTCGCGGAGGTTCCAGTCGATGGCGCCGACCCAGTAGACGCCCTGTGCAAGTTCTGTCGCTTTCATCTGTTATCACCTTTTGTTCGTAACGCTACTAACATTCTATGGTATACGAACAAAAACTATATGATTCTTCCGATCTCATCTCTGAAAGATGGGCACGACGGGGAGAGGGGGACAGATCGAACTCTTCGCAAGCAGGGGAGGAGTTCATGCGGTCAAAAGCCCGGTCAGGGTGGCGATCCTGGAGATGCTCGCGGACGGGGAGATGCCCTTCGACACGATCGTGGAGAGGACCGGGAGGGCGAAGTCAACGGTCTCTGTCCACCTGCGAGATATGGTGGAGGAGGGGATCCTGGGGGAGCGACCGGATCCTGCAGATGCACGGCGGAAGATCTTCTTCATCGCCGCCGACCACCTCGGTGCGCTCTCGGCCGTGGACCGGATACCGGAGGAACTCGCACGTTATGCGGTTGAGTACAATGAGGGGGATGGCGACCCCTTCGCCTTCTACCGCCTGATGTTTCGGACCCTCAGGACGATGCTCATGCAGACCGGCGTCAACCTCGACCCCGTCCTCTTCGAGGCAGGGAGAAAGGTCGGCGAGGCGGTGGCGCCGGCCCTCACCGACCAGAACGCAGGAGATTTTCTCGGCAAGGTCGCCTGTTTCTGGGAAGAGCACCGCCTCGGACGGGTTGAGGCAGGGCCTGCGGCGCCCTTCGAGGTCTTCGTCTATGACTGCTTCGAGTGCGCTGACCTCCCGCGGATCGGGCGACCCGCCTGCTCCTTCGACACCGGCATCCTCACTACTGTCTTCTCCGCACAGTTCGGGAGGGAGATGGAGGTCACCGAGACGCACTGTTATGCCGCGGGCGATCCCTACTGCCGGTTCGTGATCAGGGAAGCCGGGCCCAAAAAATAACTCATCGGCTTTGGAGAAATCCTCCTCCATCGGTTGATAGTGCGTGCCGATCCTCTGCCTTCCCGTTCCCATTCGCCGGGGGACTTTTGCCCCCGGACCCCCGCGCGAGGATTGGTCCCGGGAAGAAAGGGTCGGAGTCCTGGAGGAGGAGGCCATCCCTGCCCCTATCGTAATGGCAGGGGGTATGGGGGGCGGCAGCCCCCCTGGACCCGGCACGTCTGAACAGAATTTTTTCCCCTATCACGTCAGGAAGTACTTTCACGCAAGGGTTTACCATGAAAATGATCTTGGAGAACGTCTCTCCGGGTTTGCACGAGACTCTGACTCTCATCGAGCATCCCCTTTTCGAGATGGGAGGTCCGCATTCTGCCTTCCCGGCCCTATCGCACTGCGGGGGTCCGGGGGCAACGAGAAGACCGAAGGTCTTCGAGGTAGTCCCCCGGCGCGAGCGTGGGGGAAGGCATGTTGACCAGCAGACCACAAAAAACAATTTTCATCGCGTATGCTTGAGTCCCCCGAGACTCATGCCTGATTCTACAGAGCCAACTCATCATACTTTTTTCGGCATTAGGGCATCAGAGGAGCATAGAACATCAAAATATCTCTACGCCCACGGAAAAAATAAAGCAGTTTCGGACGGAAAACTAGATTTTCAGGATATTCTGGTCTGCCATTCCGGGTTCGATCTTACGGACATGAACTCTCAGATCCAAAAAAGGGATCGGTCTCCCGATTGAGAGGTCACACACCGCCGATCCCGAGAATGATCAGGGAGAAGAGGATGAAGTCATAGGTGGCATGGGTGATAGCGCAGACGGTCGTGTTCGTCCTGACCCTGAGGTACGCAAAGACCAGGCCGGCAAGGAGGACAGAGAGAAGGCCGTCCCACGCGTACTGGTAGGCATGGAGGGCGGCGAAGACGAGGACCGAGAACGCGATACCAAAGCGCGGCTGGAGGACGCCGCGGATCGCGAGTTCTTCGCCCACGCCCGCGACGACAGCCGCAACGAGGGCGGCACAGGGCGTCAGGTACGAGGCGAAGAGCGCCTCCGTATAATCGGCGTCGGTGACGTACCAGCCGAAATAATTCCAGACTGCCGCGATCGCATGGTCCACGACCGAGAAGACGAGGACGAGGGCTACACCGACGCCGAGGGCGAAGGCGACCGACCTGAGCGTCGGCATCACGAGACCGAGGCGGTCCATGGCCTCGGGAAGAGACCGTTTCACGAAGAGACCGACGGCGATGAAAGCCCCGAGAATGGTCCAGAAAAGACCATATGCATCAGTCTTCGCCGCATCTGCCGGGGACATCGGCGCGATAGCGAACTCGGGATTGGCTATCAGGTCGACGAGGGGCGGGTGGCCGATGACCAGGAGGGGGATGGGCGGGATGATCATGAGGGCGGTGATCATCACCAGGGCCACTGTGTGGACGAAGTTGTCAGGATCGATCGGGATATACTGCGCAAGGAAGAGACGGAACCGTCTGAAAAAACCGATCATGCTGACTGCGGCCGCAAGCAGGGAGAGGAGCAGACCCTCGAAGAGGGCGAGGACCATCTCGAAAGGCGGTTCTTCGACCTCAAGCAGGGACATCCAGGGCGCCAGGCAGAAGAACCAGGAGACAAGCGCAAGCGCCAGGACGAACATGACCGCAAGGGCCGCAACGACAGGGCGCAGGCGCGGGCGGTCGAAAGAGAGGAAAGCAAGGAGGGCGATCAGAAAGATCGGTGCCGCCTCGGCCCCTGTCGAGAAGAAGAGGCCGATGTCGCCCTGCGGGTCGCTGGAGAGACCAACGACGAGGGCAAGCGCTCCGGCAAGGAGGGCAAGCAGGATCAAAAATGGGTGGAAGGTGGATCTGTCCATCATGATATCAGAAGATCACTGTACGCCCGCGGATCATAAATATCCGCCTTCCACCCGATTTTTCGGCTTTGCAGAATCGCTCATGAAACGCACGCCTCAAGCATACCGGATGAAAACAGTTTCGAAGAGATCTCCGGGGCGTGGAAGGTTTCTTGATCCCTCTTTTCACGATAGAAGAACAGGTAGAGACCTCGCTCAATCGCCGCCCCCACCGATCCTCTGTCTGTGGGGGATGAAGATAGGGTCTGGAAGGCAAAGGGCCGATCATTCTGAGGCGAGATCGATCCGAGAATGAAGATTTCTACAGAGCTCCCTTTTTCAGCATTTACACAGTCGGGTCAGAAAAACAGGAGGCCGGAGACCCCGCTCCTATGCGCCAGCGAATTCTCTCACCATCGCGATGTTCCCAACATCGTCCCGCCGATCGTCCACCGGGGTCTCGCAGATCAGGGGCAGACGCCGGACCGCCGGGACCGCAAAGAAGGCCCGGAAACCTTCCTCCCCGATTGCCCCGAGGCCGATGTGCTCGTGGCGGTCGAGGTGCGAACCGAGAGCGCCCTTGCAGTCGTTGCAGTGGATGACACGCAGGCGGCCGAGTCCGATCGCGTCGTCGAAGGCGTCGATGGTCGCCCCGACGACAGTCTCCTCCCGCAGGTCATAGCCCGCCGCAAAGGCATGGCAGGTATCGAAGCAGACAGCAGTCCTCTCTTCGGGGAGGGCATCCAGGATCAGCCTGATCTCCTCGAAGGTCCCGCCGAGACTGTTCTTCGTCCCCGCGGTGTTTTCGAGGAGGAGGGCTGCATCACCCCCAGCCTTGTCAAAGGCGTGCAGGACGCCGTCGATGAGCCGCCGACGCCCGCCCTCGATCCCGGTACCCAGGTGGCTGCCGAGATGCATCACAAGAAAAGGAACGCCGAGGCGGTCGCAACGACCGAGTTCGGCGGCAAGGGTCTGGACAGACTTCTGGTACACCTCCTCCTTCGGCGAGGCGAGGTTCGGGAGGTACGGCATGTGGACGACGGCCGGGCCGATCCCGGAGGCGGCGAGGCGGGAGCGGAAGGCAGCGGCCTCGCCGTCGGTGAGAGGCTTGAACATCCAGCCCCGCGGGTTCCGGGAGAAGATCTGGAATGTGGTGCACCCCCGTTCCCCGGCCCGCCCAACGACATCGGCAAGGGACCCGGCGATGGAGACATGGCAACCGACGCGTAGCATGGAGATGCGTGGGGCATCAGGAGAGATGAGGGTGACGATCCGGAGAGGCGCCGGACCGGCACATTTATTGCCGCACCGCTCAGGGATGCAAGTGTCGGTATGATCTTTTTTGAGTTCGCCAGGCGAAACGTACGCCTCCACTGGCTCCGGTCCCTCCTTGCGGTGATCGGCATCGTCATCGGCGTCGCCGCCATCGCATCGATGGGCATCCTCGGCAACAGCCTGGTGCTCTCCATCTCCGACACCCTCACCGACGTCGGCGACACCATCGTCGTCACCCCCCATACCGGCGGAGGAAACGGGCCGCCCGGCGCCTCCTCGAAAGGGATCTCAGACAGGCAGGTGACCGAGATCCAGCGCGCCGTCGGGTCGAATATCGTGGTCCCCCTGTACGTGGGCGGGGACCGGATCGTCATCGGCGGCGAAGTCGGGGCCGCATCCATCTACGGGATGCGCCAGGAGGACGTACCCGAACTCCTCGACCTTGACGACGGCGTCTACCTGCGGGGCCAGACAACGACGATGGTCGGCGCGAAACTCGCCGAAGAGTACGACCTCAGGGTCGGAAGCCGGATCCGGGTCGGCGACCAGGAGGAAAGGCTCAGGACGGCCGGGATAATCAGCGAAAGGGGCGTCGGTTTCGACATCAACCCCGACTACGCCCTCGTCGTCTCAGACACCTTCTACCAGGACTTCTACGACGTGGACGAATGGGACCAGGTGATCGTCAAGGTGCGCGACCTCAACGAGATCGACGCGGTCAAGGCCGCCATCGAGGACCAGCTCAACAGGAGAGAGCAGGTGGTGAACGTCCTCGACACGAAGGCGATCCTGGAAACCCTCATCGAGACCTTCAACAGCATCTCGACGTTCACCACGGCCATCGGCGGCATCTCCCTCGTCGTCGCCGGGGTCTCCATCTTCAATGTGATGATGATGTCAGTGACGGAAAGGACAAAGGAGATCGGGGTGATCAGGTCCATCGGCGCCCTGCAGAAAGAGGTCCTCCTGATGTTCCTGTACGAGTCCCTCATCCTCGGCCTGACCGGGAGCGCCATCGGAGGTCTCATGAGTTTTGTCGGCGGCTACCTCGCGGTCAGCGTCATGCTTCAGGACACCTCGTACCTCTTTGTCCCTTCAAGCCTTGTCTACGTCCTGTACGGGATGGCCTTCGGCATCGGCACAAGCATCCTCTCCGGCCTTTACCCCGCGTGGAAGGCCTCCCATGTAAACCCGATCGAGGCGTTGCGGCATGAATGAAGAAGAACCAATCATCAGATTCACGGACGTGACCAAGGTCTACCCCCTGCCGGCAGGCGACGTCGTCGCACTTGACCATGTCTCCCTCGACGTGATGCCCGGCGAGTTCCTGGCGATCATGGGCCCCTCGGGGTCGGGGAAGTCCACCCTCCTGAACCTCATGGGCTGCCTGGACACCCCGACCGCCGGCACCCTCTCCATCAAAGGAAAAGACATCGGCACGCTCTCCGACGACGACCTCACCCGTCTCCGGCGGGACCATATCGGCTTCATCTTCCAGCAGTTCAACCTCATCCCCCTCCTGAATGTCATCGAGAACGTGGAGTTCCCCCATATCCTGAAGGAACAGAAAGGGGGGTGCACCGAGCGCTGCCTTGAGGTCCTCGCCGCCGTCGGCCTTGAAGAGGAACTCTTTTCCCACACGCCCGCGGAACTCTCGGGCGGGCAGCAGCAGAGAGTGGCGATCGCCCGCGCCCTCATCAACGACCCCGAGATCCTCCTTGCCGACGAACCGACAGGCAACTTGGACACGAAGACCGGGACCGGGATCATGGAACTTCTGGACGATATGAACAGGCGGGGCAGGACGATCATCATGGTCACCCACGACCAGAACGTCGCCGCGTACGCACGGCGCAGGATCACCCTCGTCGACGGCAGGATCGCATGATCTTCCTCACCTTCGCGGTGCGGAACCTGCGGCGCCACAAGGCGCGGTCCGTCCTCGCCACTCTCGGGATCGTCATCGGTGTCTTTGCGATCGCGTCCCTCGGCGTCATGGGGAACTCCATCAACCTCCTTGCCGCCGCTCTCATCGCCGATGTCGGGGACACGATCGTCATCACGCCGCACACCGCCCTCAGCGGCGTCGGGTTCGTCGGCGACCCGAGGACTGTCGTCGCGGCCACCATCCCTGACGCCGATGTCAAGCGTATCGAGAGGGCGGCAGGGGGGAACAGGGTAATCCCCGTCCTCCAGGGAGCCAGCGAGATCACGGTCGGGAACGAAGGAGGGTACGCCCAGGTCATCGGGCTCGCGACCGACGACATCCCCTTCCTCCTCGACCTGGAGGACGGGAACGACCTGCGCACCGGGTCGAGGAGCGCCCTTGTCGGCACCTACCTGGCCAGGGAGTACGACCTGCGGGCCGGGAGTAGGGTCCGTCTCGGCGACGAGCAGACGATCGTCTCCGGCATCATCGCTGAAAGGGGATTTGCCTTCGACATCAACCCCGACTATGCTGTCGTCATCGTGGAGGAGAGGTTCCGGTACCTCTTCCCGGACAGGGAGGGCTACGACTATGTGGTGATCCGGGTCGCCGACCCTGCGGAGATCGACGGCGTCAAGGAGGAGGTCGACAGTCTCCTCAACAGGCGCGACGACGTCGTCGACATCACCGACTCGCGGGAGGCCCTGCGGCAGATGACCGAGATCTATGCTGCAATGACACGGTTCCTCCTCGCGATCGGGGCGGTCTCCCTGGTCATCGCGGCAGTCTCGATCCTGAATGTGATGATCATCTCGGTCACCGAACGGACACGGGAGATCGGGGTGATGCGGAGCATCGGAGCACTCCGCCGCGAGATACTCCTGATGTTCCTGTACGAGGCCCTCATCCTCGGCATCGCCGGCAGTCTCATTGGCGGGGCCTTCAGTTTTGTCGGGGGGTATTTCATCAGCATCGCCGCCATTCAGGTGTTCACCGCCGGCACCACCTTCGCCGAGGGGGTGACTGTCTTTGACCCGGTCTCGATCGCCTACATACTCTTTGCCATGGTCTTCGGGACGGTGACGAGCATGGCATCCGGGCTCTACCCGGCCTGGCAGGCATCGAGGATGAAGCCGATCGAGGCCATACGGGGGTGAATGAGTGCGGACGGCGCAGCGGATCTTTCTCGTCTTTGCGGTGCGGAACCTGAGACGGCACTGGGTGCGGTCAGGGCTTGCGGCCCTCGGGATCATCATCGGTGTCCTTGCCATCGCATCCCTCGGCATCCTGGGCAACAACCTGATCGTCCTCTTCTCCGGCCTGGTCGCCGATGTTTCGGACACCGTCGTCGTCACCCCCCACCTTGCGGCCGCAAGCGGCGACCCTTTCGACCCAAGGTCGGCCCTTGCCACCGGGATCACCGAAAGGGACGCCGACAGGATCGCGCGGGCCGCCGGGGCGAACCCGTCCATCCCCCTCATCCAGACCGCGGAGGTGCTCAAAAAAGAGAGAGAGAGCGGCTTTGTCCCGGTGATCGTCATCCACGCCGACGACATGCCCCTCCTCCTCCAGGTCGCGGAGGGGTCGTTCCCGCCGGGATCAGGCAGAGGGGTTCTCGTCGGCGCGCTCATCGCCGATGAACTCGACATCAGGGCAGGGAGCAGGGTCTCACTGGCTGGCGAGGATGTCAGAGTTGCCGGCGTCCTGGAGGAGCGGGGGCTTGCAATCGACATCAACCCCGACTATGCCATCGTCGTCACCCATGACTGGTACACCGACCTCCGCGGCGAGGAGGACTATGACAGGGTGGTGATCAAGGTCGCCGACCTGGGGGAGATCCCAGCGGTCAAGGCCGCGGTGAACGAGCAGATGAACAGACGCAAAGAGGTGGTGGACGTCCAGGACTCCAGGGAGATCCTGGAATTGTACTACCAGACCTACGACGCCATCTCGACCTTCCTCATGGGGATAGGGGGCGTCGCCCTCCTCGTCTCCAGCGTCTCGATCCTGAACGTAATGATCATCTCGGTGACCCAGAGGACACAGGAGATCGGGGTGATGCGGAGCATCGGGGCGCTCCGTCGTGAGATCCTCCTGATGTTCCTGTACGAGGCGATCATCCTCGGCATTGCCGGGAGCCTTATCGGCGGGGCGCTCTCGATCGTCGCAGGGTATGCGATCACCGCCTCGGTGGCGGAGACCATCTTTGCCGGATATGGTACCTCACCGACAGCCCTCGACGCTGCGGGGGTGAGGGCAATCATCCTCGGCATCGGTTTCGGGATTGGGACAAGTCTCCTCGCAGGTGTCTATCCTGCCTGGAAAGCGGCGCACCTCGATCCGATCGAAGCTCTTCGCTACGAGTGAAAGGGACGGACACCTATATATACGAGCATATGGATCGTCGATCGCCCAGGGAGACACATGGCTGTACGTGATCAGGGCGGACTCGCTCTCCGTGCACCGCGCTTTCACCGCCGCCAGAGCGGCCATCAGTCGATGGAGGTTATCATGCTACTCCTCGAAGAACGGGACAATGACATTCGAGCCCCGGAGAAATACGGGAGAGAGGAAAGGACATACGAGAGAAAAAGCAAATATTTATAAACCAAGTATCGGGATAATAGATCGAGCATGACAGCAGAGGTTGGAGCAGCAGAGTGGCTGCACGAAATCCTGCAGGGGAAACCGGACACCGGCGATGTCTCCAGACTGCTCACCGTATCCGACCAGGAAGTCCGCGATGCGATCCGGCGCCTCAGCAAGACCGAGAAAATAGAGGCCCTGGAAATCCTGAAACAGTTGAAAATCGCCGAATATATCATGAAAGAGCAATAGACCCCTGCTTTTTTTTCGTCTTCATCGAGAGCGCCGGGGCTCAGGAGGCAGGGATGCAGGAGAGGGTCATATGCCCCGAATACCCCCCTGAACCTGCAAGGACCTGAAGGGAGAAGGAGACCGGCCTGGCGGCCCGTACCGGGAGGGCGCCCGGGAGTGCGGTCTGGCTGGAGGGGCCATAACCGACCTCGCCGCCGTCACCGAGCGCAGCGCCGTAGATGATATTCCATGTGCCGTCGGCGCGCTGTCCCAGTCCCATGTCGTCCTGCTCCACAAGAATCGTACAGGGCACATTCCCGATGTTCCGCACCGTGGGCAGGTCCGCGGTCCCGAAGTCGGTGTCTCCCACGATCCGGGCGCTGGTTTTGAGGCGGGCACCCCCATAGGGTACCACAGAAAAGTCAAACTCGCAGCAGGCGACCGGCAGGTAGGTATACATGCCGGACACCGGTGTCGCGGTGCCTCCGGAGACTTCCACCCGATAGTCGCCCGGCATCTGCCAGTATGCAAGGTCGGCTTCCCCGCCCCGCACCGAAACGGCCCCGGTCCTGAGCGCCGCACGGACGAGGGCAGGACTCCACCCGGGAGCATACCTGACAAGGCCTGCTGACTCCGCACTCAAGAATGCTTCCCTGCCATTGTCGAGGGGCGAGAGCGTCGCCTCATGGGCCGGCGACCCGTCGGGCATCACCACGCGGGCAGAGACCGCCCCGGTGTCCGGGATGCCGAGGACAACCGCCCGGTACTTCACCGTCTTCGTGCTGTCGAAGCGGCAGGGTGGGGAGAGCTGGCTCCCGGCCATTTTATGGAGGGGGTCTCCGTCCTCATGGGCCCGGGTTGCATCCTCCGCCCAGAGGCACAGGAGGATGGATCTGGTCGTCGGGTCGGTGGTCGGGTCGGTGGTCGGGTCGGTGGTCGGGTCGGTGGTCGGGTCGGTGGTCGGGTCGGTGGTCGGGTCGTCGATCAGATCATCGGTCATGTCATCGATCAGATCATCGATCAGATCGTCATTCAGATCCTCGGTCATGTCATGGGTCAGATCG